>NZ_JBLZPT010000011.1:0-185339 GCF_049199985.1 Pseudomonas kitaguniensis | reverse complement strand
GCTCGCGATTACGCTGTGTCAGATAAGTATTTTTCAACTGACCCACCGCAATCGCGAGCAAGCCCGCTCCCACAAAACCCCGAGCCCGTTTGCTGCGCGACAGCGCTACATCAACGATGCAGTGGGGCCTCCCACATTGGATTTGCGCCGCTTGTGATATTGCGCTTAAGGTTCGCTCAGGTTTTTGCCTCAGAGTCCTTATGTTCAATGTCAACCCCCTGGCTTTTGCCCTGCTGGCCGCCGCTGCGCTGCCTGCCCACGCCGACTGGTACCTGGACAACGAGTCCTCGCGCTTGTCGTTCGTCACCACCAAAAACACCGAAATCGCTGAAGTCCATCGCTTCCTGGTGCTGCACGGCAAGGTCGACGGCAAGGGTGCTGCGCAGTTACAGGTAGAGATGGAGTCGGTCAACAGCGGCATTCCTCTGCGTGACGAGCGCATGCGCAATGAGCTGTTCGAGATCAGGACGTTCCCCGAAGCGCTGATCAGTGCGCAGATCAACCTGCAACCGATCAACGATTTGGCCCCCGGCGCGCAGTTGGAGTTGCGCTTGCCGCTGTCGGTGACCTTGCATGGCAAAACCCAAACCTACAGCGCTGAACTGTTGGCCACGCGCCTGGACGACCGGCGCTTTCAGGTGGTGACCCTGGAGCCGGTGGTGTTGCACGCCGAAGATTTCGAGTTGGTGCCGGGCGTTGCTGCGCTGCGTAAGGCGGCGGGGCTTAAGTCGATCAGTTTGTCGGTGCCGGTCGGTGCGGTGCTGATCTTTACGGCGCGTTGACGTGAGCGGCGCGGTGTTCCCGTGGCGTAGCGCCAACCGTTTTGAGTTGCTGATCGACGGTCCGAATTTTTTCCCGCAGATGTTCGCAGGCATTGCCGGCGCGCAGCAGCAAGTCGAGCTGGAATTGTACCTGGTGGAAGCCGGGGCCTGTGCCGACGCGATGGTGCAGGCGTTGGTGCAAGCTGCCGAGCGTGGCGTGCGCGTGCGCTGCCTGTTTGATGATTACGGCAGCCTGGCCTTTACCCTTGGCTTGCGCGAGCGCCTGACCGATGCCGGTGTCGAGCTGCGGTTCTACAATCGCTTGAGCTGGCGGCGTTGGATGCGCAACCTGTACCGCGACCATCGCAAGCTGTTGCTGATTGACCAGAGCATCGCGGTGGTGGGCGGTACGGGCGTTACCGATGAATTCTGGACGCCGGGGCAAGACACCGCCGACTGGCATGAGGTGATGGTGCAAATCAGCGGCCCGCTGGTACTCGATTGGCAGGCGCTGTTCGACCGCCAATGGCACGCCAATGCGGCGCGCCGGGAGTGGAAGCCCGCCACGCATTTCGGCTTGCCGCGCCTGCCCAAGGTGCCGGCGACCGGGCCGGGCCTGGGCCGCGTCGCGTATGCCGACGCGCGTCAGCACCGCGATATTTTGCAGTCGCTGATCCGCGCCTTGAACAGCGGCCAGCAACGTATCTGGCTGGCTACGCCGTATTTTCTGCCGACCTGGAGCGTGCGCCGTGCCTTGCGCCGTGCCGCCGGGCGCGGTGTGGATGTGCGTTTGTTGCTCACTGGCCCGCGCACCGATCACCCGTCGGTGCGCTACGCCGGGCACCGTTACTACCCGCGTTTGTTGCGCGCGGGCGTGCAGATTTTTGAATACCAGCCGTGTTTCCTGCACCTGAAAATGGTGCTGGTGGACGATTGGGTCAGCGTCGGTTCGTGCAATTTCGATCACTGGAATTTGCGCTTCAATCTGGAAGCCAACCTGGAAGCGCTGGACCCGCAATTGACGGCGGCGGTGGCGGGCAGTTTCGAGCGTGATTTTGCCCAGAGCCAGGCGGTCAGCCTGGCGGCGTGGAAGTCGCGGCCGTTGTGGCGGCGGGTGAAGCAGCGGGTGTGGGGCTGGATTGATCGGTTGGTGGTGAACCTGTTGGATCGGCGGGGGTAACGCGCGCGCTCCCCGCCGCTGCTGCCTGGCGTGCTTAAAACTCCAGCGAATACTGCGCCGTGATGCTTTGGTCGCGCGTACGTTCACCGCGTTGTTGGCTGAAGCCTACGTCCAGCGCACTGTCGCGTGTCAGGCGTGCGGTGGCGCCCAGTTCCAATCGCGTACTGAGGCGGTCCAACGCCGCGCCGCTGACGCTCATCACGCGTCCGCCGTCCCAGGCTGCCTGGGTAGTGGATTGCAAGTCGCCGCTGGCATGCGTGTAAGCCAGGCCGCCGCGCAGGCTCAGCCATGACGGGCCTAGCTGCGCTTTGCCCAGGTCGAGGTTGGCCCGCACGCCGCCGGTGGTCAGGTTGACGCTCTCTTTAGAGCGCTTGCCACGCAATGCCGCTATGCCGCCGCGTTCTTTGAACCCTTCGCTGCGCTGCTGCACATTGGCCAATTGCAGGTACGGCTGCCAATCCCAACTGTCGTGGCTGAACGTGTAGTTCGCCTCGGCAAACGTCTGCACGGTGCGGCTGACGTACTTGGCGCTCAGGTGGTTGTCTACGCCCGGGAAGCTGACGCGACGTTTTGTCTGGACCTCATGTTGCGCATACGCGATGCCGCCATACAGACCAAAAGCGTTCCAGTTGTGACCTGCGTGCAGGCCCAGTTGATAGGTGTCGACACTCGCCTTGCCGCGGCCTTGGGTCTTTACATCGGTGCTGCCGCTGCCAGCAACCACGCCCAGGCGTGTGCCTTGTTCCAGCGTGTGATCGAACCCCACCAACAGGCCTGTGCTGCTGTGGGCGGTGCGGGTGGTGTTGCTATCGCCTGCGAGCTGGCCGGACTGGCGCGGCAGTTGCACCCAAGCGCCTTGGTTCAGCGCCTTGGGCTGAGCCCCTCGGTTGCCTTGCGCACTCAGCTGGCGTTCGAGTACCGCCTGACGCAGCACGCGGCTGTTTTCGATCAGTACCGCTTGAGTGCTGGCGTGCAGTTCGCCGCTTAACTGGTCCAGGGCCGACGGTGCCTGCTCGGGAAACAACGCTGTCAGGCGTTGCAGCAACGGGGTGGGTAAGGTTTGTGCGTCGGCAGCATTGGCGACGGCGCGCTGGTTGGCAGTGGTCGCTGCCGACGCCAGTGACCGACCCCGGCCGAACTCGACCAGCAAGGTGTTGCCCTTCTTAAGCTGGGAAACACTCAGGAAGGGCGAGAACTCGCGATGGTCAATCGAGGCAAACTCGCCGTTCAACGCCCCGTTGGCTTGGAGGATGCTGTACTGCTGGCCCAAGTAGTAATTGTTGGGTTGCGCACTCAGGTACAGCGAGCCACCGTTGATGGACGCCTGGTTTTGCACCTGCAGTTTGGCCGGGTCTGCCTGGGCCACCAGCCCGGTCATCAGGGTTGAACCGGCCGCTTGGGTGTAATCGCCCTCGACGGCCAATGAACCGTTCAGGCGCAGAACACCGCCTTCAAGGTTTACGTCGCCCTTGAGGTGGTTAGCCCCGTCCAGCTCCAGAATGCCTTCCTTGATGGTGGCCCCGGCGAAGCTGTTGTTGCCACTCAGGCGCAGCCAGCCGATGCCGCTTTTTTCCAGGCGGCCCGGGCCACCGATATCGTTGCGCCAATCGTCCCAGGCGCCGCCTTGCCAGACGATTGCGCCGCCGGCGGGGCGGTCCATGTTGACGTGGGTGTCGACGCGCAACTGGCCGGGGCCATCGATGGCTTTTTTCAGGTTCATCAGGCCCCAGCCGTAGACGTCGTCTACGCCTGGTTCGCCGAGGTCGGTGGCGGTGGTGAGCAATATGTCGCGGATTTGCGGGTTGTCGAGGTAGGGGAAGCGCTCCATCAGCAGTGCCAGGCCACCGGTGACGTGGGGGGCGGCGATGGAGGTGCCGGACGCAGTCAGGTAACCGAAGTCGGGATTATCGCCGGTGATTTGAAAACCGTCGGCTTCACCTTCATCGTTATAGTGGTTTTCGGTGTTGATGGTCCCCGTGACCCAAGCTGAGGTGATATCGGTTCCCGGCGCCGCCAGGCACCAGTCTTTGCTAAAGCCGCAACGGTAGGAGCGATCGCTCAAGGTCAGGCCTTGATTGAGGTTTACCACGGTCAGCCAATAGGGCTCCAGCTCCTTGATTGCCCGTGGCAGGCTTGAATGAAGTCCCGCGAAGGGTGCTGTTTGCGGTGAGGCGTTGGTTGTCTGCGTATTGCCTGCTGCCCATACCTGCAGCATGTCGTATTTGATCGCGCCGTCTGCTATGGCTTTGAGCTCTGGAAATTGGTTGATTTCGCCTAAAAATCTGTCCAGTGCCGCCTCGTCCGCGAGGGGGATTGTGGGTCCCCAACTATGATTGACGACTCGCACATTTTGCTCGTGCAGTTGGGCGTACGCGATGTTGACTGCCTCCGGCGGTACATTGGTAACGTTGAAAGCACTCAAACCCGGCCCGGCCAGGTAGGTATTACTAAACCTGCGCACCGCACTCAAGTTGGCGGCGTAGGCTACACCCTGAACCCCGGAGCCATCACGATTGGCGAGTATTCTGCCGGCAACATGGCTGCCGTGCGGGTTGTATCGAGCACCCACCTGTTTGAGATAGTCATCCACCTCCTCTCTGGTGAGGTCGCCGTTGGCAATGGCTTCCTCAAGGCCGAGCAATGCCTGCGGCGGCAATGAGGCGATTACGTTCACTTGGGAACGGTCGCCCTCGGTGAAGAAGCAACCACCGTCCAGCACCGCCTCACTCATACAACCGGGGGCTGCCAGGCGCACGCCGTAATTGGGCTTGCCGGCAAACTCGTGATGGCGCAAGTCGGTTCCAGAATCGTAAACCCCTACCTGCACTCCCGCGCCACTCAGGCCTCTGGCATAGGCGTAGTCAGCGCCGACCGCACCCAGCCCCCAGTCTTTCTTGAACTCTTCACTGCGCCAACTGGCAGCATCGTGCAGCCGGCCTTGTTCGACATAACTCGCGGCCTCAACAGGCATGACCGACAGGCTGCCGAGTACACAAAGGCTAATCGCACTTAGCTTGAACGATGATTGAGCGGGCGCTTTTTTGGCTACCGCTTGGGCGTTTTTCGTGGGCGACATAATCCACACACACCTGTAAAAAATGGGCTGACAGGATGTGCGAATGAGTAGGGTGGGTAATGTAGGACTTTGCTTGCTTCGATGAGTGAAAGTTCGCCTTTACTGGCCGAGATGGGCCAGTGCGCAAGCCCCTCTTCAAAAAAGAGGGGCTGCGGATTTTACAGCAACTCGAAGGTCTGCTGCTGCACCGCCTGGGAATCCAGGCCGATCTGCACATTGAACTCGCCAGGTTCCGCCGCGAACTTGAGCTGGGCGTTATAGAACTTCAAGTCTTCCTCGGTAATGGTGAAGTGCAACGTGCGCTCTTCACCCGCTTTGAGCATGACCTTCTGGAAGTTTTTCAGCTCTTTGATCGGGCGGATCATCGAGCCGGCCACGTCCTGGATATACAACTGCACCACGGTTTCGCCGTCTACCTTGCCGGTGTTTTTCAGCGTGACGCTGGCGTCGAGCTTGCCGGTCTTGTTCAGGGTGGTGGACGACAGCGCCATGTCCGACAGGCTGAACGTGGTGTAGCTCAGGCCATAACCAAACGGAAACAACGGCCCTGTGATGTCATCGAAATACTGCGAGGTGTAGTTGCCCGGCTTGCCTGGAGTGAACGGCCGGCCGATGGTCAGGTGGCTGTAGTACGTCGGAATCTGCCCCACCGAACGTGGGAAGGTGATCGGCAGCTTGCCCGACGGGTTGTAGTCCCCGAACAGCACGTCGGCGATGGCGTGGCCGCCTTCGGTGCCGGCGAACCAGGTTTCCAGAATGGCGTCGGCCTGTTGGTTCTCATCGACAATCGACAGTGGGCGGCCATTCATCAGCACCAGTACCAGCGGTTTGCCGGTGGCTTTCAGGGCTTTGATCAGGTCGCGCTGACTTTGCGGAATGTTCAGGTCGGTACGGCTGGAGGACTCGTGGGACATGCCACGCGATTCGCCCACGGCGGCAACCACTACGTCGGCCTCCTTGGCGGCTTTGACGGCTTCGTCGATCAGCACCTGCGCCGGGCGGGTGTCATCCACTACTTCCGGGGCATCGAAGTTGAGGAAGTTGAGGTAGTCGACCACGGCCTTGTCGTTGGTGATGTTGGCGCCACGCGCGTAGATCACTTTGCCTTTTTCGCCGATCACGGCATTGATGCCGTCGAGCAGGGTCACCGATTGTTCAGGTTTACCGGCGGCGGCCCAACTGCCCATCATGTCGATCGGCGCCTTGGCCAGCGGGCCCACCAGTGCGATGGTCGCGGACTTTTTCAGTGGCAGCGTGTCGTTATGATTTTTCAGCAATACCAGGCTGCGGCGCGCGATGTCGCGTGCGTCGCTGCGGTGCAGGCGGCTCTCGGCGTTGGTGTCGGCAGGGTCATCTTCGGCCTTGCCGATGCGCAGGTACGGGTCTTTGAACAGGCCCATGTCGTACTTGGCGCCGAGCACTTCGCGCACGGCGTTGTCGATGTCGCTTTGCTCGATCTCGCCGGACTTGAGCAGCCCAGGCAATTCCTTGCCGTACAGCGAGTCGTTCATGCTCATGTCGATACCGGCCTTGATCGCCAGCTTGGCGGCTTCACGCCCGTCCTTGGCCACGCCGTGCTTGATCAACTCGACGATTGCGCCGTGGTCGCTGACGGCCAGGCCTTTGAAGCCCCAGTCTTTGCGCAGCAGGTCGTTCATCAGCCAGGTGTTGGCGGTGGCGGGCACGCCGTTGATCGAATTCAACGCCACCATCACGCTGCCGGCCCCGGCCTTGATTGCCGCGTGGTACGGCGGCAGGTAGTCCTGGTACATCTTGACCGGGCTCATGTCGACCACGTTGTAGTCGCGACCGCCTTCCACCGCGCCGTACAGGGCAAAGTGCTTGACGCTGGCCATGAGGCTGTCGGCATTCGCCGGGTTGGTGCCCTGGAAGGCCTTGACCATCACCTCGGCAATACGCGACGTCAGGTACGTGTCTTCGCCAAACCCTTCAGAGGTGCGGCCCCAGCGCGGGTCGCGAGAGATGTCGACCATCGGCGCAAAGGTGATGTCGAGGCTGTCGGCGGCGGCTTCCTGGGCGGCAATGCGCCCGGAGCGGCCGATGGCGTCCATGTCCCAGCTTGAGGCCAGGGCCAGGCTGATCGGGAAAATCGTGCGGTGGCCGTGGATCACGTCGTAGGCGAAGAACATCGGGATCTTCAACCGGCTGCGCATGGCTGCGTCCTGCATCGGACGGTTTTCCGGGCGGGTGATCGAGTTGAACGTGCCGCCGATGTGGCCGGCGGCGATTTCCTTGCGGATCAGCTCGCGGGGCATTTCGGGGCCGATGCTGATCAGGCGCAATTGACCGATTTTTTCATCAAGGGTCATCTGCTTGAGCAAGTCGCTGACAAACGCGTCCTTGTCTTTAAGCGCAGCAGGCGTTGTTTCTGCCCAAACGGGGTGGGTGGCCAGCGTGGCAACAAGGCCGAGCAAACACAGCTTTTTCATGAATATCCTTTTTCGGCTCACGGCACAGCAAAAATGCGCTGTTCTGCCAAAATGTGGGGAACATATGTTGTTGTTTGAGTGTTACGGCAGTAAAAACGCCACACGTCGGCGCTCTTTATGAACTATCAGTCACCCAGCGCATCTTTTAGCTGATTGATTCGATGCAATCCAGTAGTGGTAGCCGATTATGCCTTAAGCGCGTGATCGATAGGGTCAGCGATCAAATACCATCCAGTTACGCCAGGAGAACCACCATGCAAGCAGCACACTATTCGCGCTGGGGCCTGAAGGCCGCAGTTTTGCTTCTGATCAGCAGCGTGCTCAGCGGTTGCGGCATCAACACCATTCCCACCCTGGACGAACAGGCCAAGGCCGCCTGGGGCCAGGTGCAGAACCAGTACCAACGGCGCGCCGACCTGATCCCCAACCTGGTGGAAGTGGTCAAGGGCTACGCGGCGCATGAGCAAGACACGCTCACCGCGGTGATTGAAGCGCGGGCCAAGGCCACCTCGATTCAAGTGGACGCCAGCACGCTCGACAACCCGGAAAAACTCAAGCAGTTCCAGCAAGCCCAGGACGGCCTCAGCGGCGCACTCAGCCGCTTGATGGTGGTGTCCGAGCGTTACCCGGACCTCAAGGCCAACCAGAACTTCCTGGCCCTGCAATCGCAACTTGAAGGCACCGAAAACCGGATTGCCGTCGCTCGTCGCGACTTTATCCAGGCGGTGCAGGCGTATAACACCGAGATTCGCACCTTCCCCGGTCGCCTGTGGCACAGCGTGATGTACAGCGACTTGCCGATTCGTGCCACGTTTGAAGCCACCAGTGCCGACGCTGATAAAGCGCCGCAAGTGAAGTTCAAATAAGGCTGTTGCGAGGTGTCGATGCGTTTATTACGGATAGGCCTGGCGCTGTGGTTGTTGGCCTGCGTGGGCGCTGCTCAGGCGGCGCTGACCTTCCCGGCGTTGACCGGGCGGGTGGTAGACAGCGCCCAAATGATCGACCCGGCAACGCGCGAGCAAATCACCCAGCAATTGCAGGCGTTGGAGCAAAGCCGTGGCGCCCAGGTTGTGGTGGTCACGGTGCCCGACCTGCAGGGCGTGCCGATTGAAGACTACGGTTACCAATTGGGCCGCCAGTGGGGCATCGGCCAAAAGGGCAAGGACAACGGCGCGCTGCTGATTGTCGCGCGCGATGAGCATAAGCTGCGCATCGAAGTCGGCTACGGCCTCGAAGGTGTGCTGACGGATGCGCAGTCGTGGGTGATCATCAACCAAGTGATCGCGCCCAAGTTCAAGGCCGGCAATTTCAGCCAGGGCATCAGCGACGGCGTTGCGGCGATGGTGCAGGTGGTCGGCGGTGAGCCGTTGGCAGTGCCGGCGCATGTGGCGGACGCAAATTTCGCCAAGGATAACCCAGGGTTTTCCATCGGCTTGTTTGTCTTGCTGATCGGCGTGTTGTGGCTGTGCAATCGCATGGGCCTGCCGGTGGGCGCGATCCTGTTGGCTATCCTCAGCAGCAGTGGGCGCGGCGGTGGCGGCGGCAGCGGCGGTGGGGGTGGCTTCAGAGGCGGCGGCGGTGGTTTTGGCGGTGGCGGTGCCTCGGGCGGCTGGTAATGACAATAACTGGAACAGAGCATCAACCATGGCATTACTGAGTGAACACGAACAACGCCAGGTCGCCGAGGCAATCGCCCGCGTCGAAAAAAATACCGACGCGGAACTGGTCACCGTGCTGGCCGCGCGTGCCGACGATTACGCCTATATCCCGTTGCTGTGGGCCAGCCTGATCGCCCTGGTGGTGCCCGGTGTGGTGCATTATTTGTCGGGCTACCTGACCATGTACACCTTGCTGTTGGCGCAGTGGGCAACATTTATCGTGCTGTGCCTGGTGTTTCGTTTGCCCAAAATCACCACGCGGTTGATCCCGCGATCCGTGCGCCACTGGCGCGCCTCGAACCTGGCGCGGCGGCAGTTTCTGGAGCAGAACCTGCACCACACGGTAGGCGGCACCGGCGTGCTGATTTTTGTCAGCGAGGCGGAGCGTTATGTGGAGATCCTGGTGGACGAAGGTATTTCCAAACGCATGCATGACGACAGTTGGGATGGCATCGTCAAGACGTTCACCCAGCAGGTGAAACAGGGGCAGACGTTGGCGGGGTTTATTGCGTGTATCGAGGCCTGTGGCGAGTTGCTCAAGGTGCATGTGCCGGTGACGCAGGCGCGTAATGAGTTGCCGAACCGCCTGATCGTCCTGGAGTAGGCCTTAGTTGCCTTTCGTCGGGACTGGTAGTATTCACAGGTATAGCTTCTTGATTTTAGGGCGCCCAATAACATCTCCAAATATTGAATCAATAGTTGAAACTGGAGATTATTGTCATGCCCGAAGATCAAGGTTATATCGCACATGAATATGTCGACTCGCGTGCTTCAGAGGGTCCGTCCCCTGGAAAAGATCCTGTCGTTCAGGGGCGTGCTTTGCAGCAGCCGGCTCAAGGAGCGACCATAAAACTGGGAACCTACTTCAACGTGCTGGGACCGATAGGTCAAAGCTCAAGTGATGTGGAGGTGTCGCTGCGGCTGTACCCTAATGGAAAGGACCCTGCTTGGGGGGGGAGCTATAAGTGGGTCGATGTTCCGATCAATACCAATCCTTTTAGCTTTCCGGTAACGTTTAACACTCCGGCAGGGACTTATAATCTCTGTTATTGCTATAAGTTAAGCAATGGTAAATGGTCTTATTGGTATCGCTCTGGCCCCTACCATTTTGTTAATTGAGTTGCTTAACGTGCGGTAAGTGCTGCCTCTTAATGGGTATTAAGAGGCGGCGTACTATTTCAGTTAATAGTCGGGTGTGCATTGACCGTTGGTGATATTTGCTAAATTCTCCGTGCCCTCACTGCTTATCCACCCTAAAATGCCCGGCATTCCCAGCCCGAGGCGTTTTTGTTCATGTCTGCCACCGCTCAACCTGCCCGCCCTGCGCCGGATCATCACGCCCAGTTCATCGAACTGCTCAGCGCAAGCCTCGCGCAGCATGCGTTTATCAAGCTGGTGCTGGCCAAGTACGCAGGCGAGGAAGCCGAGTTGCAGCGGCTGATTATCAAGCCGGTGACGGTCAAGGAGCAGCCGTGCCTGTCCTTCGTCTACCGCTACAAGACCCGTGACATCACCAAGAACTTCGCGCTGGCCGACGCTGTGGCGGCGATTGCCGAGCTGTTGCCGGCGTCGTTCAAGAACGCGCACTTGCTGTCGCTGACCGACGAAGCTCAGTTGGAATACAGCAAGAAGAACAAAAGCTCGCTGTTCAAAAGCAAGCCGCAGCAATTGCGCGAGGCGCCTACGGCTGAGCACAACCGCGAGAAAAATCGCTTGCTTGACCTCAGCCGGCCGTTCCTCGCCGACCTCGGCGTGACCGACGCCAAGCAGGCGCTGATCCCGTCGATGTCGCGCAAGTGGAAGCAGATCAACAAGTTCATCGAAGTGTTCAGCCATGCGCTGACCACCTCACCGTTGAAGCTGGACCAGCCGGTGCGCGTGGCCGATTTCGGCTCGGGCAAGGGTTACCTGACCTTCGCGATTCACGATTACCTGCGCAACACGCTCAAGGCCGAGGGTGAAGTGACGGGCGTGGAACTGCGCGAAGACATGGTCAGCTTGTGCAACGCCGCCGCCGCGCGCCTGGAGCATCCCGGTTTGGTTTTCAAATGCGGCGACGTGCGCAGCGTGGCGCCCAGCGAGCTGGACGTGATGATTGCGCTGCACGCCTGTGACATCGCCACCGACTACGCGATTCATACCGGCATCCGCTCGGGTGCGTCGATCATCATGTGCTCGCCGTGCTGCCACAAGCAGATTCGCCTGCAGATCCAAAGCCCGGTGTTGCTCAAGCCGATGCTGCAATACGGCCTGCATTTGGGGCAGCAGGCAGAGATGGTCACCGACAGCTTGCGCGCGTTGTACCTTGAAGCCTGCGGCTACGAGACCAAGGTGTTCGAGTTCATCTCGCTGGAACACACCAACAAGAACAAGATGATCCTGGCGGTCAAGCGCAACCAGCCGCTGGACAACGCGCAGTTGCTGGAGAAAATCCAGGCACTGAAGGCGTTCTACCACATCACCGAGCACTGCCTGGAAACCTTGCTGCGTGCGGATGGCTACCTGAACTGAACACCTGCTCCCACATCAGGCAGGCTTGAATCCGTGGGCGGCCATCGTGGTTTAACAGTGAGTGGCTTAAGCAGATCAAAGGCGGCTTTTGCATACACAGCAGATCTGCCTTTTTTGCTTTCTGTGGGAGCGGGCTTGCTCGCGATTGCGGTGTGTCAGTTGAAAAATAGTTATCTGACACACCGCCATCGCGAGCAAGCCCGCACACACATTAACCGTGTCAACCTTTAGAAGAACCGCGTGACGCTGATCTTCGCATCACGGCCTTTGGTGTAGGCGCGGTCGCCGCTCAAGGCCGGGCGGAAGTTGTTATTGAACAGGTTGTCCACGGTGACGTTTACCTCGGTGCCTTTGAGGTAAGCCTGTTGCGGTTTCCATTTGGCGAACAGGCCTTGAGTGTTGTAAGCCTTGTTGGCGTATTGGTCGTAGAACAGGTCGCCCACGCTGCTGCCCGGGCCGCTGGAATATTTGTCGCTGGGCAGGCGGTCGGTGGCGCCGATGAACTGGCCCATCCAGCCGACTTGCGCGTCCCACGCCGGCAGGTGGGTGCCGAGTACCATCACCCATTTGGTCGGCGGTATATCGCGTGCCGACACATCCGGGCCCCATGGGTTGGTGTAGGCGCCTTCGTGTTGACCTTTGGCATAGGCGAACGACACGGAGCCGAACAGGTAGGTGGAGTTGTAGAACGATTCCAGCTCAAAACCCTTGATGGTCAGGCCGCCGATGTTGCGGTAATTGGGCATCGCCCCCGCTGGGCAAGCCGTGGAAATCGTGCCGCCATTAATCGCCTGGTTCTGGCAGCCGACGCCGGTAGCCTTGAAGATTTCATCGTCGACTTTGTTGTGGAACAGGGTGGTGCGCACTTGCAGGTTATCGCTCTGGGCAATCAGGTTGTCGAAGCTTAAAACGCTGCCCGCGGTGATTGAGGTGATGCGTTCCGGGTCGAGGTCAACGCTGGTCGCGGTGCGGTTGCCCAGGCCTTGTACTTCATACTGCTCGTCGATCACCGGCGCACGCCAGGTTTTGCTCCAGTTGGCGAACAGCCCCAGGTGCGGGGTAACGTTCCAGAACAGCGCCAGGCGTGGCGACCAACCGGTGTAGGTGCGGTCGCTGTAATCGTGGCCGATGGCCGGGTCCGGGTTGTTGTAGTAAGGCGCATCGTTGCCTTCGCCACGGTTGCGCACATGGTCGTAGCGCAGGGACGGGGTGATCGTCACGTCGCCCACGGTGAGGGCGTCCTGAATGAAGAAGCTGTTGGTGTCGACCTTGCCGTGCGGCATAAAGCCCGGCTGGAAATGCCCATAGTTGTAGCGCGCGGTGTCGTAAGTGGCGCCGGGCATCCACATCTCGGTTTCGCGGATGTGCTTGCGGACCTGCACCCCGGTGGTCAGCGCATGTTGCAAGGGGCCGGTGTCAAACAGGCTGACGTTGCGGATGTCGAGGTGCTTGTCGGTGTAGGCCGTGTCCATCTTGCGCCCGCCGCTGGCCAGTTGGTAAAACGCGGTGGCGTCGCGCTCGTCGGTCTGGTCGGTGTTGGACTGCGAGTATTTGACGCTCAGGTCCACCAGCGGGTTGTTCAGCGGCGTGTATTCATACTTGCCGGACCAGGTGGTGTCGGTGGTGTCGCGCTGCGCTAAAAAACGCTTCAACGCACCTTCGTAGCCGTAGCGGTCGATGTTGGCCTGGGTCGGCGGCGTCGGGTAGCTGGCCGCCGAGAACGGTGTCCAGCGATTGCTCTGGGAGCGTGAGTAAGACACGCCAACGCTGTGTTCATCGGTGAGGTGTGCGTTGACCTTGAACAGCTTGCCATCCACATCCTGGGCGGTGTTCGGCAGGCGTTTGGGGTTGATCGGGTATTGGTTGTTCTCGTTCGGCAGCTCAGCGGCGACTTTCATGTCGCCGCCGTCGCGTTGGGTCAGGTACGCCAAGGCATCGAAACGACCGTCGTCGGTGCGGCCATACACGGCGCCGCTGTAGACCTGTTCGTGGTCGTTGCTGGAGTAACCGTATTTGAGCATCGCGCCGCTGTTGCGACCGTCTTGAAGCAGGTCCGGGGCGTCCTTGGTGGTCATGTTGACCGTGCCGCCAAAACCGCCGTTGCCGGTGAACGGGGAGTTGGGGCCTTTCTCGACTTCAATGCTTTTGATCAGCTCGGGCTCGATAAACACCGTGCCCTGCTGGTAGCGCTCAAAGCCGCTTTTGGTCGCGCCATCGACGGTCAGCGGCACGTCTTCGGCATCGCCAAAGCCACGAATGTTGATGGTCTGGCCGCCCGGTTTCAGCGAGCCGCCCTGGCTGACGCCGGGCAGGGTTTGCAACAGGCTTGGAATGTTATTGGCCTGGTTGCGGTCGATGTCTGCCTGGCTCAGGGTGGAACGGTTAACGGTATTGGAGTCGACGTCGTTGCCGGTGCCGATCACGCTGAGGGCGTCCAGTTGGATCGCGCCGCTTTGGGTGGCCTTGCCCTGGTCGGGGCGCACCACGTAAGTAGTGCCGACCTTGATCAAGGTGAACGCGCCGTTTTTCAGTAGGCTGCGAATCGCCGCTTCCGCGCTGAACTCACCGTTGAGCGCCGGCGCCTGCACGTTCTTGAGCAGCGTTTCATCGAACAACAGTTGGATTTTCGCCTGCTGCGCCACTTGGCTCAACGAGGTCGCCAGCGACTGGGCGGGCAATTGCAGCTTAACCGACTCGGCCTCGGCACTCAGGCTGAACGCCAGGCAGGTGGCGATAAGCGTCGGTCGAAGAAACAGCTGCGAAGCGTGGCAAGGCGCGCGAAACATGGAATCCCCCAGGGTGGCTAACTAGCCAAAAGGTGTGCGTATCAAACGCAGACGGGAGGAAGACGGGGCAGGTGAAAAAAACCACACATGCGAATGCAAAATATTCTCAAATGAATGTTTCCCGAGCTTACTTGACCGGCTCGATTCTCACGATGCCATCGGCTGACGTCACTGTTTTCACCGGTAGCAGGGCAGGCAGGGCGTTGAGCAAGGCGTCCGGGTCATTCACGTCCAGGTTGCCCGAGACCTTCAGTTGCGCGACGGCATGGCTGACCTGCAACGGCGCTTGCGGACGGTAGAGGCTCAACTCATCGATCAGGCTGGCCAACTCGCGATTGCGAAACGACAAGTGCCCGCTGCGCCAATCGGCCACTTCCTCAACGCTGAGCGTTTGCTCTTGTACGCTGCCCTTGGCATAGCTGTAGGCAGCGCGTTGACGGGCGCCAAGCAAGGCAACCGGGCTTTTGGGCGCGGGCGTAAAGGCCACTTGGCCATGGGCCACGCTGACCACCAATTGCTGTTGGCTGCGCCGCACATCGAACCCGGTGCCGACCACGCGCACGTTCGCCTCGCCGGCTTGCACGTACAACGGGCGCTCTTTGTCGGCAGCCACCTCAATGTACAGTTGGCCCTTGTCCAGATGCACCACGCGTTGCTCGGCGCTGAAATCCACGCGCAGACGCGTATTGGCATTCACGAACAGCGTGCTGCCGTCGGGCAGACCAAGCGTGCGCATACCTTTGGCGTGCGCGGCAATGTGGCTGTGGTAGAGCTCGCGGGGCGCGCCGAGTGGGCTGGCGATTACCGCGCAGACCAGTGCGGCGGCCACGCCAAGGGCAGGGCGCCAAACCGAAGGTGCACGCGTGGGCAGCGGCACGGGTTTGTTCAGTTGCTGCAACTGGGCAAGGTCGGCCCACAGTTGCTCGAATTCAGCGTAGGCACGCGCATGGGCTGGCGTTGCCTGCCAGGCGGCAAACGCTTTACGGTCGGCACGCCCGGGGTCATTGCGGTTGCGGGCAAACCAACTGGCGGCTTGGGCATCGATGGAGTCGCTCGCTTCGATGTCCAGTGCGTCAATGTCGCTCAGGCGGTTCATTCTGGCTGCTCCGTGCCGCGGTCGTGTTGAAGGCGTCGCTTGCAATGCAGCAGGGCAAACGCGATGTGCTTTTCTACCATGCTGGTCGAAATGCCCATGCGCTCGGCGATCTGTGCCTGGTTCAAGCCTTCGAAGCGGTGCAGCATAAGGGCTTCTCGCCTGCGGGGCGAGAGTTCGGCGAGGACTTCTTTCAACTGTTCCAGCCGTTGCAAGCGCAGCGCTGCGGCCATGGGCTCGTTTTGCTCATCGGTGGCAGGCTCGGCGTCTCTGTCGGCCTGCTCTGCATGGACGGTTTGCCGTACCTTCTGTTTGCGCCAATGATCACGCAGCAGGTTGCGCGCCATCTGGAACAGAAACGCCCGAGGCTGCTCGACATTGGCCCGGTCGCGGTAGTCCAGCCATTGGGTAAAGACATCCTGGGTCATGTCTGCCGCGTCGCTGGCGTTGTCCGTGCGCTTGCGCAGGAAATACAGAATATCTGCATAAAACCCGCGAAAGGCATCGGCCGACAACGGGTCGGGCTTGGGGCGCGACATGGGTATCCTTCTTGACGAAGCACGACGTAGAAAAGTCGCGGATAATATCGAGAATTATTATCATTTGTCGCGCTATATTAGGTGTCTACACCTCTTTTCAGGGCAGCAGAAACCCCTGTGACTCGCTGCTGGGTAGAGGTAATCAGCGCTCGACCGGCACTGACAGCGCAGAACTGCCCAGCGGGTGAGTGCGCGCCGCGAAGAACTTCAAGTGCAACCCGGTGCCATCAAACAACTCCGAATAACGGCGCTTCTGCTGGCGGATAAACCCGTCGCTGCGGCCCGATATCGAAATGGCCAGCGTGGTCAGGTTGGCCTGACGAAGCGCATCCACCAAGTGTTGGTCCTGTGGCCCCAAGCCATGGCCGAAGAGGCACAACGCGCCTTCATGGCTGAGCAATTGCTCGTAACAGAACGATAGATAGTCCGAGCTGCGGATGGTCTTGAGCTTCTCCTCAACCTTGCCTTCACTGACAAACAGCGGCACGTCGTCGAGGGTCTTGATCGTGTTGTTGATCGCAAAACTGCTGAGCAACGTGCTGTCGGTGGTTGGCAATTTGCGCGCGGTGCCGTCGAGGTTTCGCACCAGGTGCAGGCCGCCGTGCAGGTACAAAATGCGCGTGGCGTCGGTGCGGGTGTTGCGCAGGTCGAAGCTGGCGTCGGCGCTGCGGAACAGGTCGTCAATGCCCGGCGTGTGCAGGATCGCCCAGTAGTTGAGCAAGTCATAGTTGCTGGTGAAAACGCTGCGGTACTGCGCCAGTTCCGCGCTGATGGTTGCCAGCGTCGAGGGCTGTACCAGGCGCCATGGGATATGCACGGCGTGGATGGTATTGATCAACGCTTCCTTGATCGCGTAGTAGCGATTGCGCGGTGCCGCCGAGCTGACCGCCAGCGCTTTGTTGACCCGGCTGGTGGTTTTCAACGCGCCGAGGGCTTGCTCGAAACTGCGGGTTTGCAGGGCATCGAACACACTCAGTTCGGACGCGCTCAGCGGTTTTTCTTCGACGGTGCGGGCGTTTTCGAACAGCGAGTCGTAGGCAAAATCTTCCCAAATGACCCGGCTGGCGCCGTTGCCGATCAGAATCGCGTTGAAGTCGACGGTGCTGCGCAGTTCGCTCCAGTCTTCAAGGTGGGCGTCAATATCCTGGAAATCCTTCATTGCGGCGGGTCTACTCAAAATCGGCTGAAGGGTAACTTTATCACGAGCCAGCGTTGATCCTGGTCAATATGCCGCAGGCCACTGAGGTTGATGCTGTCGGTATAAAGCCTCTGAGGATTCGCCATGAGCAGCACCTTCTTCATCCCCGCCGTCAACATCATGGGCACCGATTGCCTCGACGAAGCCATGCTTGCGATCCGCAATTACGGCTTTCGCAAAGCGCTGATTGTCACCGACGCCGGCCTGGCCAAAGCGGGTGTGGCCGGCATGATCGCCGAGAAACTCGCGCTGCAAGACATCGAGTCGGTGATCTACGACGGCGCCAAGCCCAACCCGAATGTGGAAAACGTCGAGAACGGCCTGGCGCTGTTGCAGCAAAGCGCCTGCGACTTCGTGGTGTCGCTGGGCGGCGGCTCGCCGCACGACTGCGCCAAGGGTATCGCGCTGTGCGCCACCAATGGCGGGCACATTGGTGACTACGAAGGTGTCGACCAATCGGGCAAACCGCAACTGCCGCTGGTCGCCATCAACACCACCGCCGGCACCGCCAGCGAGATGACCCGGTTCTGCATCATCACCGACGAAACCCGCCACGTGAAAATGGCCATCGTCGACCGCAACGTCACGCCACTGCTGTCGGTCAACGACCCGGCGCTGATGGTTGGCATGCCCAAAGGCCTCACCGCCGCCACCGGCATGGACGCCCTGACACACGCCATCGAAGCCTACGTGTCGACCGCCGCCACGCCGATCACCGACGCCTGCGCCATCAAGGCTATCGAACTGATCAGCGCCCACCTGCGCACGGCGGTGCACAACGGCAGCGACAAGGTCGCACGCGAAAACATGGCCTACGCGCAGTTCCTCGCCGGGATGGCGTTCAACAATGCGTCGCTGGGTTTTGTGCACGCCATGGCCCACCAACTCGGCGGCCTCTACGACCTGCCGCACGGCGTGTGCAACGCAGTGCTGCTGCCGCACGTGCAAAGCTTCAACGCCAGCGTCAGTGCCCAGCGCTTGAGCGATGTGGCGCGCGCGTTGGGCGCTGACATCAAAGGCAATACACCGGAAGAGGGCGCACAGGCCGCCATCGTCGCCATTCGCACCTTGGCCGTGGATGTCGAGATCCCGGCCGGGTTGCGCGAATTGGGCGCCAGGTTGCAGGACATTCCGCTGCTGGCCGCCAATGCATTGAAGGATGCGTGCGGCCTGACCAACCCACGGCGCGCCGATCAGCGTCAGATTGAAGAGATTTTTCGCAGCGCGTTCTAAAGGGCGCAGTCGCACGCTGCACGCGTTAAGCTACAGGTTGAGCGGCATCCAACTTGAGCATGAAGCGTGCGGCTTGCCGCTGAGGTCCCCTGATGAGAGTTCTGCTATTCGGCGCCACCGGCATGGTCGGCCAAGGCGTGCTGCGCGAGTGCCTGCTGGCCGCGGACGTACAGGAAGTCGTCGCCGTCGGCCGCACGCCGTTGACCCAGGAGCATGGCAAGCTGCACCAGGTATTGCACAGCGACATGCTCGACTTCCACCCGCTGGAAAACTTGCTGCAAGGCTTTGACGCCTGCTTTTTTTGCCTCGGCGTGTCGTCGGCCGGCATGAATGAAACCCGCTACACCCACCTCACCTATGACCTCACGTTGTTGGCCGCCAGCACCTTGGCGCGGCTCAACCCGCAGATGACGTTTATCTACGTGTCCGGCGCCGGCACCGACAGTACCGAAGCAGGCAAGTCGATGTGGGCGCGGGTCAAAGGCAAGACTGAAAACGCCTTGATGCGCCTGCCGTTCAAGGCGGTGTACGTGTTTCGACCGGGAGTGATTCAGCCGTTGCACGGTGTGCGCTCAAAAACGCCGCTGTATCAAACGTTTTATGCCGTGCTTGGGCCGTTGCTCTCGGTTGTGCGCCGGCTCAAGCCGGGCTGGGTGGTCAGTACCGAAACCGTCGGCCAGGCGATGTTGGCGGCAGTGCGCCATAGCCCGCCGCACGCGGTGGTGGAACAAGCCGAAATCAACCGTTTGGCCAGCGAGTCGCGCTGACTGCGCGGCTTGCCTTGCACAAGGCTGATCAGCTCGCTGTTGCAAGGGCGCGCGCCGGTGTGGCGCCGAACTGAATCAATGCGACCCCGCCAATCAACAGCAGCGTTCCCAGCACTCGCGTCATCGTCAATTGGCGCTCCACCAGGCCAAACAGGCCGAAGTGATCGAGTAGCAGTGAGGCGAACATCTGCCCGGTGATGGCCAATGCAATAAACCCCGACGCGCCGAGCTTGGGCAGCAGCATCAATGCCAGGGAAATAAAGCACACCCCAAACGCGCCACCGGCCCACATCCACAGCGGCGCCTTGCTGATAAACGCGAGGCTCGGCAGCGGTAAGCGCAGCGCCAGCATCACCGGCAGCAACACCACGATGCTCACCAGCAGTGAGGCCAGCGTGGCCCACAATGGGTGGCCGAGCCCGCGCCCGAGGTTGGCATTGATCGCGCTTTGAAACGGCACTACCGCGCCGGCGATCACCGCAAGTGCCAACACACCCAGCCAATGCAACGTTGTCATCGCCACTCTCCCAGAGGTTTTGCTGGACTCTAGGCTATTCGTCGTGCAAATTTAAATTCCAAATTATTATGCCGAGCATGCAGCTGATGAATGATCTGCGCCGCATCGACCTTAACCTGCTGGTGATCCTCGACGCCTTGCTCAGTGAGCAACACGTGACTCGCGCCGCTGAGCGTTTACACCTCAGCCAGCCGGCGGTCAGCCATGCGTTGGCGCGCTTGCGTGATTTACTCAACGACCCGTTGCTGGTGCGCCAGGCTGGCAAGTGGGTGCCGACGGCACGTGCCCTGGAGTTGGCCGCGCCGCTGGCTGAGGCCTTGGCCCAGGTGCAGGCGCTGCTGGCGCCCAACCGGTTTGACCCGGCCTCAGCCCAGCGCAAGTTTCGCGTGGGGATGTCGGACTACAGCGCGGCGATTTTTCTGCCAAGCCTGGTTCGCGTGCTACGCGATAAAGCGCCTGGTATCGACCTGCAAATCATCCAGGCCAGCCGTGAAGGCATGATTGACGGCGTGCTTAACGGCGACATTGACCTGGCTGCGGGTGTATTCCCCGATAGGCCTGCCGAACTGCGCACCTCGCTGTTGTTCGAGGAGCATTACACCTGCCTGGTAGACCGCAACAGCTTGGCGCCCAGTGGCGCGCTCGACCTGCCGACTTACCTGTCGCGCCCGCATGTGTTGCTGGAGATGCGCGGTAGTGGCACCCCGGAAATCGAGCGGGCGCTGACCGCCATTCGCCAGCGCCGACGGGTGGCAATCAGCTTGCCGCATTGGGGCGTAGCGCCGCAGTTGATCCAGGGCACCGACCTGATCCTCACGGTGTCGTCGCGCGGCTTGCTCAGTATCGATCAGCAGCATCTGCTGGCCGTAGCGCCGCCGTTTCATATTCCCACGTTTGCGTTTGAGCTGGCGTGGCATGCGCGGCGTGGCGGCGATTGCGGGTTGCAGTGGTTGATCGAACAGGTGCAGGGTGTGGTGTCCGAAGGCAGCCCATAACAGGAAAAAACCATGCTCTGCGGCCTCAACCACCTGACCCTTGCCGTGACCGATTTGAAGCGCAGCGTCAGCTTCTACCATGAGCTGTTGCAGCTTCGGCTCGATGCCACCTGGGATAACGGCGCGTACCTCTCGTTGCCGGGATTATGGCTGTGTTTGTCACTCGACCCGTCGCGCTCCTCAGCGCCCCTGGCTGAATACACGCACTATGCGTTCACCGCGCATGTGGATGATTTCAGCGCACTGGTGGCGCGCTTGCGAGCCGGCGGTGTTCGGGAATGGCGCGACAACCGCAGCGAAGGCGCGTCGTTTTATTTTCTCGACCCCGACGGGCATAAGCTTGAAGCGCATGTCGGCGATTTGGCCTCGCGTTTGCAGGCCTGTCGCACCCAGCCTTATGCAGGAATGAAGTTTTACCCGTAGCCACAGAACGGGCAGAATCCATCCACCTCTCAACCGTCTGTCAGAGTCTTAGCCATGACGCCATCCTTGTTGCTCGCTGTACTCGCTTCGGGTTTTATCTACGGGATTACGCCTGGCCCTGGCGTGCTGGCAGTGTTCGGTATTGGCGCGGCTCGCGGGCGTCGCGCCGGCGCGGGTTTCCTGTGTGGGCATTTGCTCGGGGACGTGGTGTGGTGCAGTACGGCGTTGATCGCCATCGTTGGCGCCCGCGAAATCGGCAGCGGTGCGTTTGATGTACTCGGTGTGCTCAGCGGCGTGTATTTGTTCTGGCTTGGCTGGCGCGCCATTCGCACCCAGCGGCGCAGCGGCGATACCGCTCAAGGTGCAGCGCGGCATCCATTCTGGCACGGTATTTTGTTCGGTTTGACCAACCCCAAGGCCTACCCGGTGGCAGTGGCGACGTTCACCGCGCTGCTGTCGAGCCGCGCTGAATTGTTGACGTGGTCGATGCTGCCTTGGTTGATCTTCTTGAGCTTCGTCGGCGGCGTGCTGGCCTACGCGATTTTGATCGGCGTAGTCGGCGCCCAGCGAGTGCGCACGGTGTATCAGCGTCATGAAATTCTGATCACCAGGCTCTGCGGGGTGATGTTTATCGGCTTCGCGATCAATGCGCTGGCGCACGCATTGCCGGGGCTTTTCGCGAGCAAGCCAGCCTGATACGACGAAGACCGTTCGTCGCACTGGCAAGTTTTTTCTAAACCTTTGTCGCCCATGAAATTCGAATTCAGGGCAGGGCAGTATTGCGCCTGCACTTATTTTTGCCCTGGAGGAACCCATCATGAGCCGCATGGCTATCCGGTTACGCACCGCCAGTTTCGCGATGCTGCTGGGCCTCGGCGCCAGCAATGCTTTCGCCCAGACGCCTGCTGAATTCATCGAGCAGGCTTCGGCCAAAGGTATGGCCGATATCGAAACCAGTCGCATGGCCCACGCCAAAACCTCGTCCCAAGAGATCAAGGATTACACCATTGAGGTGATCAACGAGCGCACCCTGGCCAACCAACACTTGGCAGCCATCGCCAAGAAGCTCGACCTGCCGGTAGCGCCGCGCGAGAAGATCGTCGACAAGGCCGAAACGCTGATGCCCGAACTCAAGGACGGCGACTCGTTTGACGCCGCTTACACCGCGCAACAGGTCAAGGAAAACGAAGACGCCATCGCCCTGTTCAAAAAGGAAGGCGCGGCGTCGAATGTGCCTGAAATAAAGGCGCTGGTGGATGAGACACTACCGAAGCTCGAAGAGCGCCTGCAAAAAGCCCGCGCCCTGGCGTCGACCTACGGTAAAAGTCATCAAGGCGACGGTTGAACCCGAGACTTGAAATGAAAAAAACGGCGGCTGGTTCATGTCCAGCCGCCGTTTTTTTATGCCTGGTTCAAATTGGTTTTATTCGGTGCCGCATCGTCGACGGCTTCACCGCAACTGCTGTTGAGGTTGATGCTGCCGGTGGCGCCGATGCTGCGATAATCGTTGCGCAGTTTTTCGAGCTCTTTGCGGTCCAGGCCGTCGAGGCTCAGCACAGCGCTCTGCGCATCCTTGGAGACGCGCAGCAGCTCATCGATCTTGATATGCAGGATGTCGTTGTCGCGGTTTTGCGTGTTCTGGATCAGGAACACCATCAGGAAGGTAATGATGGTGGTCGAGGTGTTGATGATCAGTTGCCAGGTGTCGTTGTAGTGGAAATAGGGGCCGCTCAAGCTCCACAGAAAGATCAGCGCGACGGCGGCATAGAACGTCCGAGCGCTGCCTGCCCAGCGGGACAGGGATTGCGAGACTGCGGAGAATTTCATGACCGTTTTCCTTAATGGGGTGGGTGATGAACGTATGGACCGCAGCACTCTTCTGAAATTTCTTTTTACAATTAACCAGGTGGCAAAGTTGTACGTTTTTGTCGCCGAGCCGCTAGAACGCCAGTTCCGCCTGGCCTGTGCCTTCCAGTGCAAGCAAATACTGCTTGGCCGCCAGCCCACCGGCGAAGCCCGTTAGCGCGCCTGAAGCGCCAATCACGCGGTGGCAGGGCGCAACAATCGAGATTGGGTTGCGCCCATTGGCGGCGCCCACCGCGCGCACGGCGCTCGGGTTACCTATCTGCCGGGCGATCTGGCTGTAGCTGCGGGTTTCGCCAAACGGTATCGTCAGTAGCGCCTGCCAGACTTGCTGCTGAAAAAGCGTGCCGGTGAAGTCCAGTTCCAGTGCGAATTGGGTGCGCGTGCCGGCAAAATATTCGTGTAACTGGCGCTCTGTTTCCAACAGCACCGGGCTGTCGTGGGTGTGGTGCAGCTCGCCCAGGCGCACGCGGTTGGCGCGCTCGTGTTGCCACAGGATCGCGTTGAGCTTGCCATCACGCGCCACCAGCGTGAGCTGGCCGACGGGCGAGGGCATTAGCATGTATTGGTAAAGCATGAGCGGGCTCCTTGGCGCAGGTGTGGTGTGAATCTAGAGCACCTTGCCCGGCAGAGAACTACATTTCTTGCGGTTGAATTCGATTCGATCACCGGCCCTGTTGCAGTACCTTGAGCGCCGCCGACGCCAGAAACCCCGAACGGCTTTTTTCTTCAGGGTGATTCAGCACGTATTCATCGATGCGGTTCAGCAGATAACCCGGCAGGGTAATGTTCAGCTTCTGCGCTTTACCCAGGTACCGGGTGACATCAATGTCTACCACTGCCCATGTGCAGCCGGCGTATTGCGGGTTGGCCGCATGCAAGGTAACCTTTTGCGCGGCGGGAATCGGCGAGCCCTCTTCGGCGAGGATTTCGAAGTGCCCTTCGATGGCTTCGCGCGCCATGGCCATGGCGTCGTCCAGGTCATCGCCGGCCGAGTAGCAGCCAGGAATATCCGGAACCTCCACGCCCCAGGCGTGCGCTTCGTCACCGGTTGAAATTGCGATCGGGTAAAGCATGTCTGTTGCCCTCCGGGGCGGTTAACTCAACAAGGCCTGTTTCAAAATGCTCTTGGCGGTCTTGTCCAGCAGGTCTTTCCTGGGATGAGGAATCGTGACTAACCCAGGTTTCGTCGGGTGTTTAAAGTGGTGATGACTGCCCCGGGTGCGCACCAGATACCAGCCGTCCGCCACAATGTGACCTATCAAATATCGGCTATCCACAGCACCTCCTTGTGGTGTGTGTTGGTGGAGACTATAACCACTAAAAATAAATTATCAACACGCTACCTACCGACGGTCGATGACCGGCGCTTCGGTTAGCGTTGAATGCAGTGTATGAGCCCCTGGAAACGGCGCCGGAGAGAGGTGTTGCGAGGTCTTTCGCAGGCGTTACCGAGTGTGTAATACCTGCGCGAGAAAGGCGAAAAACGCCTGATTAAAGAGAAGAAGCCAGCGTAAATGGAATACGCAACGCGCCAATCGGGCCTTCTCGTACACCGCACATTTCGTCGTGTACGCAGTGCTGCACCAGCACGCATGGAAACGGCGGAACCCGCTGCAACAGGTCGCGCAGGTGCGTGGTGGAGCCGATGCGCAGCGGCTTGCCGTCATGGTCGAGCAGCGTCATCTCGGCGTGATCAAGCTTGATACGCGCGATATAGAAGCCACCTTCCAGCGACAGCAACTCCAGTTCACGTACCTCGCCTTTGACGGCCAGTTCGGTCAGCATTTGTATATTCATGATTCACGCTCGCTTCGGATCGTTTATTGGCGACGAAAGAACAAGGTGACCTGGCCCCATTCGACGCCGAATTTGGACATGCTGGAACGGTTGATCAGCGTGTCCTCGTCCATCAGGTACATCCAGTCGTCAAAGCTGACTTCGTACACCGAGCCATCCACTGGAAGGTTGAGGCGGTAGCGCCAGCGCAGCGCGTTGCCCGCCACTTCGCCGATAGCCTCGCCGACCACATCCCCGGCCCGCCCACGCCAGCGCCCCGGACCGTCCGGCGTAAGCGTCCACACCCGCTGCTGGCGCGTGCCATCGCTGTAGAGGAAGCGTTCGTCGAGAATTAAAGCGTTGCCCTCACGCCGGCTGGCGATAGTTACCTCAAAGCGCTTGGCCACTTCGCCCGAACGCTTTTGGAATATGCCCCACGCCTTTACCGGTTTGCTAAAGAAGCGCACCAGATCCAGTTGCGGTTGCTGGTCTGCGTAGCGGTCGACCCCTACGTTGCCGCAACTGCTTACACTCAATACCAACAACAATGAAACCAGTAGACGCGTCATTGTCCGGCTCCGTGATCATGCGTGGCGCAGCGCCAACGCTCGGTATTGATACTTGTACAAAATAATTGATTTGTACAGGTTTTAGCGTCGCTGATCTCTGTTATCTCAAATCGCGAGCATAAAAAAACCGGCCTTCAAAGGCCGGTTTTTTGCGCTTGCTTCGTCACAAACAGGCTGACGCGAGCAAAATCTGAGTGGAGCGGGTAGAGGGAATCGAACCCTCAACTAAAGCTTGGGAAGCTTTCGTTTTGCCACTAAACTATACCCGCTCAGAGCGGCTGACTTTGTACCAGATGTTTGCCGCAATTTGAAGTTTTTCTTCGAAAAATGTGTGGGTTGCGCGCACTCGCCGAACGGCCCGGTTTCATATCGCCCACGCATGCTGCGTGTGATCACGGTGATAGCGCAACTGGCCCACCTGCCGTTGCGGTTTTAAAAAGCCCACCACCGCCTCCCGGCTATCCCGACACGCCGCCTTGTGCTCCATGTCCAGAAAGTGCCCGGTCGCCTGAATGGTGCTGAAGCTGCTGTCAGGCACATGCTGGGCGAACAGCCTGGCATCCTCGGCGCTGGTGTATTCGTCCCATTCGCCATTCAAAAACAGCACCGGAATATCGATCTGCTTGCACGCCTTGAGGTAGCACAGGCGATCACTGTTGAGTACGTGGCTGATGTGGAAGTGCATCTGCCCGTACTCGTGCTCGGCGAGGCTGCTGACGTGTTTGTGGTTGAAGCGTTTGAACAGCGACGGCAGGTGTTTGCCGAGGGTGCTGTTGACGAGGTGGCCGACGCGGTCGCGGTCGAGGTTACCGAGGTAGTCGACGCCGCGCTCGAGGTAATCGCGCATCGGGGCGTTGATCACCGGCGAGAACGAGCTGATCACGGCCTTTTCTACGCGGCGGGGCCGTTGGGCGAGGGCGATCAGGGTGGCGGCGCCGCCCCATGAAAACGACAGCACGTGTTCGGCGGCGAAGTGGTCGATGAGTTCCAGGAGGATCTGGCCTTCAACTTCCTTGGTCAGCATTTGCTCATGGCGGTTATGGATTTTGGAGCGACCGGCGTAGGGCTGGTCGTACAAAACCACATTGAATTGCGGGTACAGGCTTTTTACGGTTTGGGCGAAGGACGCCGTGGTCGCCATGGAGCCGTTGACCAGGATGATGGTCTTTTCAGTAGCGTCCGCGCGATAGAACTCCGTGTAAACCCGATACTGACCCTGTATATCCAACACAGCGATTTCTGGCCTCATGTCGTAAGACTCCTGGCAAGCGGGTAGGGCGCACAGATCACTCTGCACAAGCTTTGTGACAGGTAGGCATACGCCTGAAAAGTCAGCGCCCAGGTCGGTCCAATGACGCTGGCCGACGGCTGTTGTTGTAGCGGGCTGTTTGCCTGGGAGGCCCGTGAATCAAGCGCGGGCGGGGCAGGGTGTTTCTTGGAGGTTAGGGTGACTCGTCAGCCATAAGCTGGCGGGTACCCAGGATTCAAGCAGCAGGTTGGCCCACCCGCAAGGCGCTGAAGTGGTTTTTTGCCATCACCGGCTGAACGGTCGCCGCAGCGGTCAGATTTCGTCGTCGCCAAGTGCGCGGTACTCGCCCGGCGCCAGTGCTGCATCCAGCACCCATTTGCCCATTCGCTCTCGATGCAGGGCGATTACTTTATTATTGAAATGCCCGAACATGCGCTTCACCTGGTGATAGCGCCCTTCGATGATGCTCAAGCGCGCCGTTCTCGGGCCGAGCAGTTCCAGCTCGGCGGGTTGGGTGGTGAGGTCTTCAAACGCAAAATACACACCCGCCGCAAACGTCACCGCGTACTCAGGCCCGATGTCTTGCTCGGTTTGAACCCGATAGACCTTGGGCAGTTTGGTTTGCGGTTGGGTCAGGCGTCGTGACCATTGGCCGTCGTTGGTGATCAGCATCAGCCCCGTCGTGTTGAAGTCCAGGCGACCGGCAATATGCAGTTCGCCTTTGTCCGGCACATCCAGCAGGTCGAGCACTGTGCGGTGGTGCGGGTCCGAGGTGGCACTGACGCAGCCTTGGGGTTTATGCAGCATGAAATAGCGCGCCGGTTTGCCCGCCTGCAATACCTCATTGTCGACGCACACGCGGCTGAATTCGCGCACTTCATGGTGTGGGTCGGTGACAGCGATGCCATCGACCGTCACCCGCCGTTCAACCAACAGCAAGCGCACTTGCTGACGATTGAAGCGCGGCAGGTTGCTGAGGAAACGGTCAACGCGCATTACGCAGGCTCAGCCCCACGCAACTGCACATCCACCTGAGCGCAACGCGGGCACAGGCAGGCGGTGTTGCGCAGTGCATCGGGCAGAGCTTGGAGCACCGCAGGGTCAATAGTGACGCTGTAGCACCAGCAAGCTTGGTCAGCGGTGCGCGGGTCGGCCAAGGTGCAGTCGTTACGGGCACCGCAAGCCGGGCAAAGAGTGGGTGTGGTCATCGTTCAGTTCAGGCAGGCGTCGGGCAAGGCCGCAGTTGCCTGCACGATACAGCGCCGCGCCGCTATTGCAAGCTGCGCCGGTAGCGGCGCCAGCCGTCTTAAGGCCGACGCCTGTTCGCCAAGCTGGCGCGCAGGCGTCGGTAATGCAGGGTTAGAGCTGGAACTTGCTGACCAACGTATTGAACGAGGTGGCCAGGCGCGACAGGTCTTGGCTGGAGGCGTTGGTCTGGTGGGCGCCGGCGGCGGTCTGGGTCGACAGGTCCTGGATGTTAAGCAGGTTGCGGTCCACTTCGCGCGCCACTTGGGCTTGCTCTTCGGAGGCGGAGGCGATCACCAGATTTCGTTCGTTGATTTTCGACACGCTGGCAGTGATTCGCTGCAGCGCTTCGCCGGCGTTTTCCGCCAGGCTTTGGGTGTTGTTCGCCCACGTCAGGCTCTTGTTCATCGCGGCCACCGCTTCGTCGGCGCCAACCTGTACCTCGCCAATCATTTTTTCAATGTCGACCGTGGAGGTTTGGGTGCGATGCGCCAACGCGCGCACCTCATCGGCCACCACCGCAAACCCTCGGCCTTGCTCGCCGGCACGTGCGGCTTCGATGGCAGCATTGAGCGCCAGCAGGTTGGTCTGGTCGGCGATGCCACGGATCACGTCAATCACCTTGCCGATCTCGCGCACCTGGTTGGCGAGGTCCACGACCGATTGCGTCGAGTCGTTGATCTCGACCACCATCGAACCCATGCCCGACACGGCCTGCTCCACTTGCTTGCGCCCATCCTCGGCTTCGGTGGTGGCCTGGCGGGACGCTTCCGACGTCGACACAGCATTGCCCGCCACTTCGTCTACCGCCGCCGTCATTTGGTTCACGGCCGTGGCTGCTTGTTGAATTTCGTCATTCTGGCGCGTCAGGCCACGCGTGCTTTCATCGGTGACGGCGCTCAGTTCTTCGGCTGCCGACGCGAGCTGGTCGGCCGCATTGGCGATTTCCAGCAACGTACTTTTCAAGCCGCCCTGCATGTCGGACAGCGCCATCAACAGCAGCCCGGCTTCGTCGTTGCGTTCGGTGAGGATGGGTTGGGTGAGATCACCTTTGGCAATGCGTTGCGCGCTCTCTACGGCTTGTGCGATAGGGCGGGTGATCAGGCGGGTGATCAGCAAACCAACCGTGATTGCGATGATGAACGCCAGCACAATGCCGCTGATCATCCAGGTCAACGCGCTGCCGCGTAGCTCGTCGGCGGACTCGGCGCCTTCTTTGATCTGGCGGTTATTGGAGTCGATCATCACGCGGATCAGCTCGCGCGCCTGCCTGAAGAGGTCATTGTTGGAGGAATTGAGTTGCGCGCGGGCCTGTTCAGTCTTGCCGGTATCCATCAGCGTGATAATTTGCTCGGAGTTGCTGACGTAGGTGGGCCAGAGCAGATCCAGCTTGTCGCCGGCAGCCCGCTCATCATCTTCAAGCGGCGTGGCGCGGTAAGTGTCATAGGCCGCTTTGGCGCGGTTGAGTTGGTCGGCGATGTCCTGGCGGACGCGGTCGCGGTCTTGCGCGGCGACGTCGCCATGGCTGGCGTCAAGCAAGCGGTACAGGCCGCGGTTGTGGGCGACAAAACCATTCAGGGTGGCCGCCGTATTACTGACCGATACGAGGTTGTTGGAGAAGGTTAAATCCAGAGCATTGGCGAGCCGAACGACCCCTTTGATACCCAGCAAACCCACCCCCAGGGTGACGAAAGCGCACAGTACAAACGAAAGCAACAGCTTGGTTGAGATTTTCATGGGTCGAATCCAGCGGTAGTAATAAAAGGGACTTCGCGCTGGCGCTCCGTGTCCAAAGGCGATGTCACAGTGACATCACTGCAAATGCAGAAGTTTCAGCCCAAATAAAATTACTGAATCGATACACTCGTGTGATAGGCGGGTTCTCTACCCACTGCGTGAAAAACCGAGCGATCGGGTGTCGACTCAGATGTTTCAAACCATTACCAAAACGCACCAGATTCGGTTTTTGATGTCAGATATTTCGTCATTCGGTGAAAGCTGAATGCCGCTTTCCAGCGTCGCTGGATGAGCTCTTCCGCGGTCCAGGAGGCCGCCATGTATCGACGACTGCTTCTTAGCGCTGTACTCGGTCTGACCCTTTCTGCGTGTGTGCCCTATTACGATGGCGGTGCCACTTACTACCGCTCCGAGGTCTACACCGCCCCTGCGCCGGCCTATTACTACGGCGGCCCCTCTTACCAATACGGGCGCAGCTACTACGCGCCACCGCCGCGTTACTATCCGGCGCCGCGTTACTACCAGCCGGCGCCCCGTTATTACCAGGCGGCACCGCGTTATTACCCGAGGCCCGGTTACCGGCCGTATCCAAATCAGGCTTGGGGTGATCGCGGCGGCAATGGCGGGCACGGCCGTGGACCCGATCATGGCGGTGGTCGCGGCGGCCATCGTTGACAGCGGTTGACTTAAAGCGGCGCACCAAGCGCCGCTTTTTTTGCCTGCCGTTTATCGATACTGTCAGTTCTAACAGGTATCTAATGTGATTTAGATGTATTTAACTGCGTGAGCGCCGCTGTAAGTGTCCTGGAAACCAGCGGGTTAAAAGGAGCAAGCGCCCAATGATCAAGCGACTAGCGTGTTTGTTTTCTCTGTTGATGGCAGGGATTGCACAGGTACAGGCGGAGCAAGGGTGCCCCTATCCCTCTTCGGTCAAGTTTACGGATGGCTATTTCCAGGCCCTTGAGGGAAAGGCGCTGTGGCAAAGCTCAAAAGTGAAGTCTGATGATTTTGCCGATCGATTCATCGGCGCGCTGTTTACCCCGGGCAAAGGCCAGGAGCGCGAGAACGGCCACCTGGACAAGTGCATATACCGCATGGGCAGCGGTCAAGTGGTGGCGTTGCGATATGAACTGCCAGGCACACTCAACACGGTGTCACTGACCGCGACCCAGCATTGGCAACTCGCCAGAGATCCATTGGAGCAGTATGTTTACATCTGCCAGGACAGCCAGCCGGACAACTGTGCATTCAAGGTCGGCATGCTCAATTGATTGCTGTCAGTAGTCCGACAAATCTGCCAGAGGGTTCCTGCCTTCCCAAGCCTTGTGAAAGTGCGCTTGCACCACAGCGTCCGGCACCGTGTTTATATCCGGCCAATGCCAATGCGGCTGTTGATCCTTGTCGATCAAGCGCGCCCGAACCCCTTCGCTGAATTCCGGATGACGGCAGCAATTGAGGCTCACGGTGTATTCCATCTGGAACACTTGGGCCAACGATAGATGTCGCGCCCGCTGGATTTGCTCCCACACCAGATGCGCGGTCAGCGGGCACCCTTCGCCGAGCGTTTTGCCGGCGCGGCAGAACAGCGGGTCGGCGTGGTCGCGTAGCAAGCTCAATGCACGCCAGGCACAACGCACATCGCCCACGTCCAGCCACTCGTCGATCTGCGCGCGGCGTGGCAGCCATTGCGCTTCGGGTTGCTGGCTGACGGCTTCCTGCGCGAGCGCCTTGAGCAGGCTGTTGAGCTGCATCGCGGTTTGTTCCTGCCAGTTCAGTTGCAGCAGGCCATCGATCAGTTCTTCTTGCTGGTCATCGCGCAAAAATCGGTCGGCCAGGCCCAGGTCCAAGGCATCGCGACCATTGATATGCGCACCGGTGAGGCCAAAGAACAGGCCGAGCTTGCCCGGCAGGCGCGACAGGAACCCACTGGCCCCGACATCCGGGTACAAGCCGATGCTGATCTCGGGCATCGCCAAACGGCTGCTGGGCGTCACGATTCGCACCGCCGCACTTTGTAACAAGCCCATGCCACCGCCCAGCACGTAACCGTGGCCCCAGCACATCAGCGGCTTGGGGTAGGTGTGCAGGCGATAGTCGAGGCGGTATTCCGCCGCAAAAAATTGCGCGGCCAGAGGCGGTACAACGCCCGGCTCTTCACGGCAGGCCTGCGCCAGGCTGCGCACTTCGCCGCCGGCGCAAAAAGCTTTTGGCCCATTGCCGCGCAGCAGTACGCAGGCGATATTCGGGTCTTTGGCCCAGGCATCCAGGCGTTCGCCCAAGGCCTGAATCATCGGTAATGAGAGGGCATTCAGGGAATTTTCAGCATCCAGGCTGGCAATGCCGAGGTGGGCACCGTTGCTGCAGGCCAGTTCTTCGAAGTGCAGGTTCATCGCGACCTCAATCCAGAAAGTGAAGGTTCAGTATGATCGCTTCAAAGGAAAGTGCCGGTTGTGTGTCAGATCAATTGACAAGCGGGGTGGGCTTTCCTAGGGTTCGCCCATTCTTTTTTAGACGATGATTCGATCATGACCGAAGGCGACCGTATCAAACTCGAACCGAGCTGGAAACACGCGCTGCGTGATGAGTTCGAGCAGCCCTACATGGCCCAGTTGCGCGAGTTTTTGCGCCAGGAACACGCGGCCGGCAAAGAGATTTACCCGCCTGGCCCGTTGATTTTCAATGCGCTTAATTCAACGCCTTTGGACAAGGTCAAGGTGGTGATCCTCGGGCAAGACCCGTACCACGGGCCTGGTCAGGCGCATGGGTTGTGCTTTTCGGTGCAGCCTGGCGTGCCTGCGCCGCCGTCCCTGGTCAATATTTACAAAGAGCTTAAGCGCGATTTGAACATCGACATTCCTAACCATGGTTGCCTGCAGAGTTGGGCGGACCAGGGTGTGTTGATGCTCAATACCACCATGACTGTTGAGCGCGCCAACGCGAACGCGCACGCGGGCAAGGGCTGGCAGTTTTTTACTGACCGGATTATTGAGGTGGTCAGCGAGCATCAACCGCACTTGGTGTTTTTGTTGTGGGGGGCTCATGCACAGGGCAAGCAAAAGCTGGTGGACGCGACCAAGCACTTGGTGTTGACGTCGGTGCATCCGTCGCCGTTGTCGGCCTATCGAGGGTTTTTGGGGTGCGGGCACTTTAGCCGTACCAACAAATTTCTTGAGCAGAATGGCGAGACGCCGATTGAGTGGCGGTTACCGCCCCTTTGAGGCTTAAGGTAATGGGATGTGGGAGCCAGCTCCCACATTTTGATGACACCAGGCTTCAAACTTTTTCAGGCTGACGGTTCCAGTGCCGGAACAGGGGCTCCGCCAGAAACAGCACAAACAACAAACGCATGACCTGCATCGCCGTGACCAAGGGCACCGACAGTTGCAACGTCTCGGCCGTCAGGCTCATTTCAGCAATGCCGCCTGGCATCATGCCCAGGGTGAGTGAGCGCAAATCCAACTGCGTCAGTGCGCTCAAGCCAACGGCCGCCAACGTAGCCAGCACCATGGTCAAGGCTGTGCCGATCAGCGTACGCAGCATAAACGACGGCGCCCGACGAAAGAACTGACGGTTGAAATGGCAGCCCAGGCCGCTGCCGATCAGCCATTGGCCGATCTGGCTGCCGCCGTTCGGCAGGCCTATGTGCAAGTTCCAGACAACGCTGGCGGTAGCGCTTACCAACAGCGGCCCGAACAGCCAAGGGTTGGGCTGACGCAAACGCTGCCAGCCCCACGCTACCAGCGCGCCAATCGGAAACAACACCGCCAGCCACGCCCAGCTTACCGGCGCCGGGTGAAACTGCGGTGCGCCGCCTTCCAGCAAATACTTGAAGATCGCCGGCACACACAGCACTACCACTAGCACGCGCAAGCTCTGGCCCGCCGCGACACGGCTGAGCACCGCGCCATTACGCGCGCCCAGGTTGACCATCTCACCGGAACCGCCCGGCATGCTCGAAAAAAACGCGGTGGCGCGGTCTTCGCCACTGCGGCGCATCAACCACACGCCAACGACGCTCGACAGGCTGGTGACCAATGCACCGAAAAAAATCAGGCCGAAGTGGCTCATCACCTGCTCGATCACCAGCGGCGTGAAGTGCAGGCCTATGCCAATGCCCACCACCCATTGACCGCATTTGCGCCCGCCGGGAATTTCCGCCAATTGCCACGGGGTGAGGCAGCGCACCAGGATAATCGCCAGCAACGAGCCGACCATGTACGGCAAAGGCCAGCCGACCAGGCTGGCGAGGTAACCGCCGGCCATGCCGACCAGCGGCGTTCCCCACCAGTGTTTAAAGGTGACCTCAGACATCGGCCGCTGCACGCCGCGCCAGCGCACGTTTGCGGTAGATGCGCACCAACGGGAAGGCCAGCATCAGCGCAGTCAGCACCCATACACCAAAGGTGATCGGGCTCGACCAGAGGATGTCCAGCGCACCGTTGGAGATCGACAGCGCGCGGCGCAGGTTCTGCTCCATCAGGCCACCGAGGATAAAGCCCAGCAGCACCGGCGACAGCGGGAAGTCCAGCTTGCGCAGGATATAGCCGAAGATGCCGATACCGACCATCAGGAACAGGTCGAAGGTGGTGGCGTGCACCGCGTACACACCAATCGCGGTGATGATGGCGATCACCGGCACCAGCGCCCAGTTCGGCACGGCGAGGATGCGGGTGAAGATGCGGATCATCGGAATGTTGAGAATCACCAGCATGATGTTGGCGATAAACAACGACGCGATCAGGCCCCAGACGATGTCCGGTTGCTGTTGGAACAGCAGCGGGCCGGGCGTGATGTTGTACAGCGACAGCGCACCGATCATCACGGCCGTGGTGCCTGAACCGGGTACGCCAAGGGTCAGCATTGGCACCAGCGCGCCGCAGGCCGAAGCGCCAATCGCGGTTTCTGGCGCGGCCAGGCCGCGCATGTCGCCCTGGCCGAATTTGCCGCTGGCACCGGCGATACGTTTTTCGGTCATGTAGGCAACGGCTGACGCGAGTGTGGCACCGGCACCGGGCAATACGCCCATGATGAAGCCCAAGAGGCCGCAACGGATATTAACCACGAAAACAGAGGACGCCTCCTTGAGGTTGAACATCATCCGCCCTGTGGCTTTTACCGCTTCCTGGCCACGGTGGGTTTTTTCCAGCAGCAACAGAATCTCGCTGATCGAGAACAAGCCCAACACCAGGACCACAAACTGGATGCCATCGGTGAGGTGGATATTGTCGCCGGTAAAGCGGTACACGCCGCTGTTAGCGTCAATGCCCACCGCCGAAAGGAACAGGCCGATCAGCGCCGCCACAAACGTCTTCAGCGGCTTGTCACCGGCCATGCCGCCGAGGCAGACGATCGCGAATACCATCAGTACGAAATATTCCGCCGGGCCGAAGGCAATCGCCCACTTTGCCAGCAGCGGCGCAAACAGCACCATGCCGCAGGTGGCGATAAACGCGCCGATGAACGAACTCCACGCCGACAAGGACAGCGCCACACCGGCCAGGCCTTTGCGGGCCATCGGGTAGCCGTCGAGGGTGGTCATCACGGTAGAGGCTTCGCCCGGAATGTTCAACAGGATCGAACTGATACGGCCGCCGTACTCGCAGCCCAGGTACACGGCTGCCAACAGGATTAATGCCGACTCCGGCGGGAGGCCCAAGGCAAATGCGATGGGGATCAACAGCGCCACGCCGTTGATCGGGCCGAGCCCCGGCAGCAGGCCGACCACCGTGCCGATCAAGGTGCCGCACAGGGCGGTAATCAGGTTGTAAGGCGTCAGCGCAACGCCGAAGCCCTGGCCCAAATAGCTGAACGTATCCATATCAGTTCTCCAGAACTTCAAGCAGGCCGAGGGGCAGCGGTACATCCATGGCTTTATCAAAGAGCAAATAAAGGCCCACGGCCATCAGGCTGACTATCACCACGCTGGGCAACCAGCGGCCACCATACAGGCGTGCCATCGGGATGCCGATCAGCATGCTGCTGAGGATGAAACCCAGCGGTTCGAAGGTGCCGGCAAACACCAGCAACAGCGCCACGCAAGCGCCGATCTTGACCAGCGTGTCGCGGTCCAGCGCCGGTTCTTCTTCGGTATGTTTGGTCGGCTGCGGGCGAAACAGCATGTAGACAAGGCCCAGGCTCATCAGCCCGAGCATCAACAGTGGGTAAGCCCGAGGCCCGACCGGTTCGTAGGAAAACGCCGCTTGATACGGCCAGGCCATCAGCGCGAGAACCGCGCAGACCAGCAGCATCACGCCGGCAAAAATGCGTTGTAAGAGCATGTTGAACTCCTGGGCCGCGCGCCTCATCAGGCAGGGCGCGGCCGAGTGAAAGACCGGTGATTACTGGATCAGGCCGAACTCTTTGGCCAGCACTTTGTAGTCAGCCACCTGTTTTTTCACGTAGGTGTCCAGCTCTGGGCCGGTCATGGCAAACGGGAACAGCTCGCGCTGGTCACGCAGCGTGTCGAACTCTTCGGAGGCCAGCAGCTTGTCGAACGCGTCTTTCCACCAGGCGTAGTCGGCGTCGCTGACTTTTGGCCCGAGGTAGAAGCCGCGTACCACTGGCCATACGATGTCGTAGCCTTGCTCTTTGGCCGTAGGAATGTTCTTCATTTCCGGCTCGTCCAGGCGCTCTTCGGCGAACACGGCGAGCAGGCGCATGTCACCGCTGAGAATGTGCGGCATGGAGTCGGAGATGTCGGTGCTGCCGACCTGGATATGGCCACCGAGCAGGGCCGTGGCGATTTCACCGCCGCCTTCAAGGGCCACGTAACGCAGCTCGCGCGGGTTGATCCCGGCGGCCTTGGCAATCAGCGCGGTTTGCATCCAGTCCTGGCTGCCGACGGTGCCGCCGGAACCAATCACGACGCTGCCTGGATCGGCCTTCAAGGCCTTAACCAGATCATCGAGGGTCTTGTAGGGCGAATCGCTTTTTACCGCGATGGCACCGTAGCTGGTGCCGACCGCTGCCAACCAACGCACGGCGCTTTCATCGAAGCGGCCAAATTTGCCTTGGGCCAGGTTCAACAACGAACCGCTGGACCATGCCACCAGCGTGCCGCCGTCTGCGGGGCGCTGTGCCACCACCGCGTTATACGCCACCGCGCCCACGCCGCCTGGCATGTAGGTGACGCGCATCGGCTTGCTCAGCAATTTCTGGTTGACCAGCGCGCTTTGCGCCAGTTTGCAGGTCAGGTCAAAACCACCGCCAGGGGAGGCCGGGGCGATGCATTCCGGGCGCTTGGGTTCATCGGCGGCGAGCAGTTGGCCGGCGAACAGCAGGCAGCCTGCGGCGAGGGAAAGTTTACGCAGTGAAAAGCTCATTTTTTTTCTCCGTCTTTATTGTTATTAGTTGTTACTAGTTGCTACTAAAGGCATGACTTCTAAGGCACGACTTACCAGAGCGCTACGCTGTAGCTCACCAGCACCCGCACTTCATCCGCATCACGCGCTGAATAGTTGGAGCGGTACGTAGCGTTACGCAGGCGCACGGCAACATCCTTGAGCGCGCCGCTTTGCACCACGTACTTGACCTCGCTGTTGCGTTCCCACTCCTTGCCGGTGTCGCCGTTTTTGAGCTTGATGGTGTCACCCGAAAGGTAACGGCTCATGAAACTCAGGCCGGGAATGCCCAGCTTGGCGAAGTCATAATCGTAACGGGCCTGCCAAGAGCGCTCTTCGGCGCCAGCAAAGTCGTTGATTTGCACGAAGTTGACAAGGTAAGGATCGCTCCCATCCACGTAGGGAAAAGCGCTTTCACCGAACATGCGCTGGTAGCCGGCGCTGAGCTTATGGCCGTTGAGGGCATAGCTGAACAGGCTGCTGAACGAAGTGTTGTCGATTTTGCCGCCACGCGCGCCGCCAGTGTCATCGCTGATCGCCAGGCGCAGGTCGCTGGCGAAGGCGCCGGGACCCATCGGGCGTGCGGCCACCAGGCCGAGGAAGTGCTGGCGGTAAACATCGTCGAGCTGGGCAAAATGGTAGCTGCCGGTGATCTTGTCGGCGAACTTGTAATCTGCGCCGCCAAAATTGAAGTGCTTGCCGCTGGCACCGCTGACAAAACGGCTGTTGCGGTTGTTCAGAGTGATGTCTTGGTAATGCGTGGCGTCGCGGTCCTTGGCTTTATCCAGGCGGCCGCCGGTGAACACCAGGTTCTTGAATTCCCTGGAAGTCAGCAGGCCACCGTTGAAGGTCTGCGGCAGGATACGTCCGTCGTTGGGCTTGAGGGTCGGCAGTTCGGGGATCAGCGCGCCGATCTTAAGCTCGGTGGCTGCGACCTTCACCTTGCCGGTCAGGCCCAGCTTGCTGTACTCATTGGCGGCGCGGCCATCATCGTGGGTCGGCAACAGGCCGGTGCCGGTGCGATCGGGGCTGGAGTCGAGCCTGACCCCGAGCATGCCCAGCGCGTCCACGCCAAAACCAACAGTGCCGTCGGTGTAGCCCGATTGCAGGTTGAGCATGAAACCCTGCGCCCATTCATCGCGCTTGGATTGCTGGGCGCTGGTGCCGTCGCGAAAGTCGCGGTTGAAGTACATGTTGCGGGTTTCCAGGCTGGCGCTACTGTCTTCGAAGAAGTCAGCCTGGCTGAGCGGCGAAAAGCCGGCAAGGGCGGCGGCACTGGCAAAGGCGGTGTGGGAGAGGCAAGAAAAGCGAGCAGGCGCGAGTGCCTGGGGCTGTGTCGACAGCATGGTTGTGTACTCCGTTATTGTTCTTATTTTTTGGCTAAAACGCTTCGAGGCGTTTTTTCAGCGCTACGGACCAGGTAACTCGGCAGGTACGCATGCAGGCACGACCCACCGTGGCTGGATGCTAAAGGGCGAAGCTTTCACTAACCTTTCAGGTGCCTTTCAATGTTTTCGGGCTTCACAGGGTAGGCGGCGCCTGTAAACTGCCCCGCAAAGCGTGGCGTTGACCATGCCCGAACGAGGTAAAAATCCATGCGTGTACTCTTGGTTGAAGACCATTTGCAGCTCGCCGAAAGTGTCGCCCAGGCGCTCAAGAGCACGGGTTTGACTGTCGACGTGCTGCACGACGGGGTCGCCGCGGACCTGGCCTTGACCAGCGAGGAATACGCGGTGGTAGTGCTCGATGTGGGGCTGCCGCGCATGGACGGTTTTGAGGTGCTGGCACGTCTGCGAGCGCGTGGGAAAAATCTGCCTGTGTTGATGCTGACCGCGCGCAGCGACGTGAAGGACCGCGTACACGGCCTCAACCTCGGCGCCGACGACTACCTTGCCAAGCCGTTTGAACTGACGGAACTGGAAGCGCGGGTCAAGGCGCTGTTACGGCGCAGCGTGTTGGGCGGTGAGCGTCAGCAGGCGTGCGGCGTGCTGGTCTATGACCTGGATACGCGGCGTTTCACTGCGGGCGGCGAACTGTTGACGTTGACCTCGCGTGAGCAAGCGGTGCTTGAAGCGCTGATCGCTCGCCCCGGCCGCGTGATGAGCAAAGAGCAACTGGCTTCCCAAGTGTTCGGCCTGGATGAAGAAGCCAGCCCCGACGCAATCGAAATTTATGTGCACCGGCTGCGTAAAAAACTCGACGGCCAGCCCATCGCCATCGTGACCTTCCGCGGCCTTGGCTACCTGTTGGAAGCCCGCGATGCATAAGCCCAGCAGCCTGCGCTGGCGGCTGCTGTGGAATTTGGCGCTGTTGCTGGTGGTGTTGATGCTTGCCAGCGGCATGAGTGCCTACTGGAACGGTCGCGAGGCGGCCGACACCGCCTATGACCGCACGCTTTTGGCTTCGGCGCGCACCATCGCCGCCGGGTTGACGCAGGTGGACGGCACCTTGAGTGCCAATGTGCCTTATGTAGCGCTGGACACCTTTGCTTACGACAGCGCCGGGCGTATTTATTATCAGGTCAATGACATTGACAAGAAGCTGATCTCTGGTTACGAAAACCTTCCAGGCCCGCCGCCCGGCACACCGCGCACCGACGATTACCCCGCGTTGGCGCGGTTTTACAACGCCACCTATCAAGGCCAAGCGGTGCGTGTGGTCAGCCTGCTCAAGGCGGTCTCCGAGCCGAACATGAATGGCATGGCGGAAATTCGCGTGGCCGAAACCGACGAGGCGCGCGAGAGCATGGCCCGTAGCCTGCTGGCCGACACGTTGTTGCGCCTAGGGATGTTGGCGATCGGCGCGTTGCTGTTGGTGTGGTTTGCCGTGAGTGCGGCGCTGCGCCCGCTGGAGCGCCTGCGCACGGCAGTGGAAGAGCGCCAGCCCGACGACCTGCGGCCGTTGCCGCTGGTAGAAGTGCAGCTTGAGTTTGGCCCGCTGGTGCGTTCGCTCAACCACTTTACCGAGCGCCTGCGCGGCCAGTTCGAGCGCCAGGCGCAGTTTATCGCCGACGCCGCCCACGAACTGCGCACTCCGCTGGCAGCGCTCAAGGCGCGGCTGGAACTGGGCCTGCGCAGCGACGCGCCGGCCACCTGGCACAGCACCTTGGAAACCGCCGCACAAGGCACCGACCGCCTGACTCACCTGGCGAATCAACTGCTGTCGCTGGCACGTATCGAAAACGGCGCGCGGGCGATTGCTGAAGGCGGTGCGCAACTGCTTGACCTCAGCCAGTTGGCACGCGAGTTGGGGATGGCCATGGCGCCGCTGGCCCACGCGCGCGGCGTTGCCTTGGCGTTGGAGGCGGACGAGCCTGTGTGGTTGCGCGGTGAGCCTATCTTGTTGAACGAGCTGCTGAGCAATTTGGTCGATAACGCCTTGGCCCACACGCCACCGGGCGGCAATGTCATCTTGCGGGTCTCGGCGCCCGCGATTCTGGAAGTAGAAGATGATGGCCCGGGCATCCCGCTGGACGAGCGGGACCGGGTATTCGAGCGGTTTTACCGGCGCAACCAGCAGAGCATGGGCTCGGGCTTGGGGCTGGCGATTGTCGGGGAAATCTGCCGCGCGCATTTGGCGCAAATCAGCCTGCACGATGGTGAGCTGGCCGGCTTGAAAGTGCGCGTGAGTTTTATCGCAGGCTGATCAGTAAAACATCGACCGTGCTTCATCCAGCTCGGCGCGCAGGGTCTCGCTGTAGGGGTCGATGCGCAGTTTTTTCATCGCAGGCAAGGTGGAGACGTGCACACTCGCCAAGGGATGGTCGGTGCCTGCGTGGCAATACAGCACGGCAATTTGTACCAGGTCGATGTAGTCGAGGCGCGCCGAGTCGCGCTCCAGGTCCAGATATTGCCCAGGCAGTTTTGCCAGCATCTCCGGGAAATCCCAGCCGCCCAACAGCTTGTCGCCCAGCAACGGGTGAATACTGTCGATCACGTGGTTGAGGCTGACCGGGTCGGCCAGCAGTTCGTAATGGTCTTCGGCGTAGGTGAGGATCGGCAATACGCCAATTTGATGCACCAAACCGCCGAGCGCAGCCTGGTCTGGCTTGAGCTGGCTGTAGTTGCGGCACAAGGTATAGCTCACGCCTGCCACTTCCAGGCTGCGGCGCCACACATCATGCATTTTTTGTTCAACGACTTCAGAGCGGGCGTGGAAAATCTGCTCCATCACCAGGCCTATCGCCAGGTTGCTGCTGTAGTTGGTGCCCAGCCGAGTGATGGCGGTGTGCAAGTCAGTGACTTCCTGAGTGGCACGCAGCAATGGGCTGTTAACCACTTTTATGAGGCGTGCGGACAGCGCGGTATCGCGACCGATCACTTTGCTCAAGTGGCTGATGCTGATCTCCGGGTCTTCAGCGGCCTGACGAATTTTCAGGGCCACTTCCGGCAATGTCGGCAGAACCAGGTCATCGTTGTCGATGGCCGTCACCAAAGCCTGTTGGACTTTTTCCGCCAGCGTGCTCATTGATGCTCTCTAGGGTATTGCAAAAAGGGGGCGACGGTTAACGCTGGATCTCTCGATCGCGGTCCAGTGAGTAAGGCAGGTCAAGCAACTGCACACCAGGACCTTCCAGGGAGCCTACGTAGACCTCGCCACTGTCGGCAGCTTCGGCTTGCAACACGGCCAGAAGTTCAATCGATTGGTCAGCTTTCGCTGCGATGACGACTTCACCGATCGAACTGTTATGGCTGGGCGAAAACAGTGCGGTGCCTGGCTGCGGCAATTCGGCCGCATTCACGCTCAGGCGATACAGACGACGTTTGAGCTTGCCCAGATACTGCATGCGCGCGACGATTTCCTGGCCGGTGTAACAGCCTTTTTTGAAACTCACGCCGCCGACGGCCTGCAGGTTAAGCATCTGCGGGATAAACAGCTCGCGGGTCTGAGGCATGACCTGGCCGATGCCGGCGCGGATTTGGCCGAGCAGCCAATCATTCAAGTCAGTGTGTTGCAACTGTGTGGCCAATGAGTTGCGTACGGCTTCGGCTTGCTCGATGGGCACCCAGAGTTCCGCCCGGCCTGGGGAAACGCGAAGCGCGATGAAGGTTTCGGTGCGCACTACGCTGTCCGTGTCGGCGGGCAAGTCAAGGCCGAGGCTGGCCAGGGCGTGATCCGCCTGTGAGAGGCCGAAACGTGCCCAGGCCGCGCTTTCGTCGGTGAGCTTGGACTTGGAGAATACCGCGTATTTTTTTAAATCTGCCAACTGCGGTTCGAGCAGCTCGGTGGCCATGGCCAGCAGTACGCCGTCACCTTGCAGCAGGATACGAAAGCTCGACTGCATGCGTCCTTTTTGCGTGCAGCGCGCGCCAAGGCTGGCCTGCGTATCGCTCAGGTAATTGAGGTTGCAGGTCAGCTGCCCTTGCAGGAACTTGGCGGCATCAGCACCGCGAACAGCCAGAACGCCTTCGTGGGACAGGGCGCAGAAAAAAGCAGAGTCAGCCATGGGTCATCGCAGGTCGAAAAGTCATAGGTGCATCATAGAGGGGCGCCCGCCAAATGGATAGTTTCCGTATCAGGCTACTAAAGCCGACTGTTGCGCAGCGGTCGTGCCTGTATACTTGCGCACTATTTGAGGAGCGCTCCATGGTCGAAGACGTAGAAATCAATCGCATCTACTGGCACAGCCGTCGCGGCATGCTGGAGTTGGATGTGTTGTTGGTGCCTTTCACCAAGGAGGTTTACGCGACGCTTGATAAGGTGGATCGCGACCTCTACGTCAGGCTGCTGACGTGTGAAGATCAGGACATGTTTGGCTGGTTCATGGAGCGCGCTGAATCTGAAGATCCTGAGCTGCAGCGCATGGTTCGGATAATTCTGGACCGTGTTCAGCCCAAATAACCGTTTTGAATGCCGCTGGCGCGCCTCACGGCTGTTGCTGGCGGCGTATCTTGTTGCCCAGTTGTTCGCGCTGGGCGCCTTGCTCGTTGTCGATCTGCCGTATTCAAGTGTTGGCGCAGTGCTGTGCCTGATTCATGCTGCCTGGGTTTTACCGCGGCATGTGCTGCTCACTCACCGTTCGTCGATTCGTGGCCTGCGCCGTGACGAAGACGGCTGGCAGTTGTGGAGCACCGCGCGAGGCTGGCACAGCGTGCAACTGCGCCCCGACAGCCTGGCCCTGCCGCTGATCGTGGTGCTGCGCTACCGGGTGCAAGGCGAGTGGCGCGTGCGTTCGATCTGTGTGCCAATGGATGCGCAGGCCGCCGATGTGCACCGGCGCCTGCGCGTACGTCTTAAGTTCAGCCGCCGTAGGTGGCTGGCACCAGAATAGTGTCGCGTGCCTCGGGCAGCATCTGCGGGTAGTCGAGGGTGTAATGCAGGCCACGGCTTTCTTTGCGCTCCATGGCTGAGCGGATCATCAACTCTGCAACTTGCGCCAGATTGCGCAACTCGATCAGGTCGCGGCTGACTTTGTAGTTACTGTAAAACTCGTCGATCTCGTCCAGCAGCAAGCGCACGCGGTGCTGCGCACGTTGCAAGCGCTTATTGGTGCGCACAATCCCCACGTAGTCCCACATGAAGCGGCGCAACTCGTCCCAGTTGTGGGCGATGATCACGTCTTCGTCCGAGTCGGTGACTTGGCTGGCGTCCCAGCGGGGCAGGGCAGCCGGCACGGCGATGCGTGGCAGTTGTTCGAGAATGTCGGCGGCCGCTGAGCGAGCGTAGACGAAACATTCGAGCAGCGAGTTGCTGGCCATGCGGTTGGCGCCGTGCAGGCCGGTGAAGCTGGTTTCGCCAATCGCATACAGGCCGGGTACGTCGGTGCGACCGTGTTGGTCGACCATCACACCGCCGCAGGTGTAGTGCGCGGCCGGCACCACCGGGATCGGGCCTTGGGTGATGTCGATGTTAAACGCCAGGCAGCGCTCGTAAACGGTGGGGAAGTGGGTCTTGATGAAGGCTTCGGACTTGTGGCTGATGTCCAGGTAAACGCAGTCGATGCCCAAGCGCTTCATCTCGTGATCGATAGCGCGGGCCACGATGTCGCGCGGCGCCAGTTCTGCGCGCGGGTCGAAGCGCTGCATGAAGCGTTCGCCATTGGGCAGTTTCAAGTGCGCGCCTTCGCCGCGAAGGGCTTCGGTGATCAGAAAGCTTTTGGCCTGCGGGTGATACAGGCAGGTGGGGTGGAACTGGTTGAATTCCAGGTTGGCCACCCGGCAGCCCGAGCGCCACGCCATGGCGATGCCGTCACCGCAGGCGCCGTCGGGGTTGCTGGTATACAGGTAAACCTTGGCCGCGCCGCCTGAGGCGAGAATGGTGAAGCGCGCGCCGTAGGTGTCGACTTCGCCGCTGGCGCGGTTGAGCACGTAGGCGCCAAGGCAGCGATCGCCTTCCAGCCCGAGGCGTTTTTCGGTGATCAGGTCGACGGCTACGCGCTGCTCCAGCAGCTCGATGTTGGGGCGTTGGCGGGCTTGATCGAGCAACGTCTTGAAGATCGCGGCGCCGGTTGCATCGGCAGCATGGATGATGCGGCGATGGCTATGGCCGCCTTCACGGGTCAGGTGGAACTCGAATCCGCCGTCGTCGCTGCCTGCGTGTTCGTCACGCGTGAACGGCACGCCCTGATCAATCAGCCACTGGATAGCCTCGCGGCTATGCTCGACGGTAAAACGCACGGCGTTTTCGTCGCACAGCCCGCCGCCTGCGTTGAGTGTGTCTTCAACGTGCGATTGCACGGTATCGGTGTCGTCCAGCACGGCGGCAACACCGCCCTGAGCCCAAAATGTCGAGCCGTTGGCCAGGTCGCCTTTGCTCAGGACGGCAATGCGCAGGTGGCCGGGAAGGGTCAGTGCCAGGCTCAGGCCGGCCGCGCCACTACCGATAACCAGAACATCGTGTTGAAACTGTTGGCTCATTTCAGGGATTCCGCAAATAGCGATCCAAGGGCTGGCGCGTACACGACGCCCGGATCGGCGAATCAAAGGGGCACACGGGCCACTAGTATATAGAGGGGGGGAGCGGCACAATAGCAAGGCATTCGTGGCAATGTGAGATTACGAAGCACAGCTAGGGTAAAATCGAACGGTTATTGAATCGGGAACTTTTTGCATAAGCCCCGACTCAATAGCAGGTTGCCCGGAAGCTGGGAAAGCGTTGATTTTATTGGCCCGTCGGGAGCATTGGACGCGTCATAAAACCGGCGACAAGATTATTCGCGCAGTCGGCATTGCCCGTACTGCGTTTTTCGTGTGTGCCAAATCAGTGCGCGCCGGAAACTTGCTTGGAGGGGGAGAACTTTTGCGAAAAGTCCGAGTCTATGTTTGCAAGCCTGATCGTTTAGTTATGCAAGCCTCCTCCCAGTACAACGAGGAGTGTTCATGCTAACCCAGGAAGAGGATCAGCAGCTCGTCGAGCGCGTTCAACGCGGCGACAAGCGGGCATTTGATCTGCTAGTGCTGAAATACCAGCACAAAATTCTCGGGTTGATCGTGCGGTTTGTGCACGACACCCATGAAGCGCAGGACGTTGCACAGGAAGCCTTTATCAAGGCGTACCGTGCACTGGGCAATTTTCGCGGTGATAGTGCGTTTTATACGTGGCTTTACCGCATCGCCATTAACACGGCGAAGAACTATCTGGTGTCTCGCGGTCGTCGCCCACCCGATAGTGATGTTAGTTCAGAAGATGCTGAATTTTATGATGGGGACCACGGCCTCAAAGATCTCGAGTCGCCGGAGCGTGCATTGCTGCGCGACGAGATCGAAGGAACCGTTCATCGCACAATTCAGCAACTGCCAGAAGATTTGCGTACGGCGTTAACTTTACGCGAATTCGATGGTCTGAGTTATGAAGACATTGCGAGCGTCATGCAATGTCCGGTGGGGACTGTAAGGTCACGGATTTTCCGGGCCCGGGAAGCCATCGATAAAGCCTTGCAACCGTTGTTGCAGGAAAACTAAAGACAGCGGCGACAGCCAAGAGAGGAACCGCCATGAGTCGTGATGCCCTGCAGGAATCGCTGTCCGCAGTGATGGATAACGAAGCGGATGAACTGGAACTTCGTCGAGTGCTCAATGCATTTGATGATGCCGATACCCGTGATACCTGGTCTCGTTACCAAGTCGCTCGGGCGGTGATGCACAAGGATCTTCTAATCCCTCGTCTGGATATTGCTGCGGCCGTTTCTGCCGCGCTGGCTGATGAAGCCGTTCCGGCAAAAGCTGCTCGTGGTCCTTGGCGTAGCCTGGGTCGCTTGGCAGTGGCTGCTTCGGTAACTGTTGCTGTGCTGGCCGGTGTTCGTCTGTACAACCAAGACGAAATCGCGGGTGCCGAATTGGCCCAACAGACTCAGCAGCCGGTCATGGCCGGTCCGCAAGTCAAAGGCCCAGCGGTACTGGCCGGCTACAAGGAAAGCTCGGACACCACCGGCCCTATGGCCACTGGTGTACTGCAAGGGCAATCCGGCTGGCAAGATCAGCGTCTTCCAGGCTATCTGCGTCAACATGCGCAGGAATCAGCCTTGAAAGGCACTGAAAGCGCTCTGCCATACGCTCGTGCTGCAAGCCTGGAAAACCGCTAGACCGCTAAGGAGCCCTATGCGCGCCATACCGCTCCTTACGTTTTTGCTCAGTGGTTGTTTTGCACTCCCCGCCCATGCCGATGAAGCCCAAAACTGGCTGACTCGACTTGGGCGTGCCGAGCAGCAGCAAAGTTTTAAAGGCACCTTTGTCTACGAACGCAACGGCAGTTTTTCTACCCATGACATCTGGCACCGCGTCCAGAATGGTCAGGTCCGTGAGCGGCTTTTGCAACTCGACGGTTCTGCCCAGGAAGTCGTGCGTGTAGATGGCCGGACGCAATGCGTCAGTGGCACCTTGGTTGCCGGCCTGGGTAATTCGCCTGAAGCGCCTTCGCGCGCACTTGATCCAAAAAAACTAACTCAATTTTATGAACTTGCCGTCATTGGTAAATCTCGCGTGGCCGGCCGGAAAGCGGTAATCGTATCGATCACTCCGCGCGATCCCTACCGCTATGGTTTTGAGTTGCACTTGGATCGTGAAACAGCGCTGCCGCTTAAGTCCCTGTTGCTCAATGATCAGGGGCAATTGTTGGAGCGCTTCCAGTTCACGCGACTGAACACTTCGCCACCGCCCTCTGATGCAGATTTACAGCCTACGGGCGATTGCGCACCGGTAGCGCTCTCGACCAGCAAAGCGCTTGAAGTGCCCGCTACCCAAGTGTGGCATCTGGATTGGCTGCCTCCTGGTTTCCAGCTTACCAACAGCATTGCGCGCAAAGATCCCCACACAAAGTCGACTGTCGACAGCTTGATGTTCGAAGATGGGCTTGCGCGTTTTTCGGTGTTTGTTGAATCAACTGACGGCGCCACTGTGAATGAAACACGCACGCAGTTGGGCCCGACGGTTGCGGTGTCTCGCCGCCTGAACACCGTCGATGGCGAAGTAATGGTGACGGTTGTGGGGGAAATCCCGATCGGCACCGCCGAGCGCATTGCACTGTCGGTGCGTGGCGAAAAGGCAGTCACCCAGCAGTGAATTGTTAATCCTGTGTTCATCCTGACCTTTCAATCTGAGCGTGTGCTTGGTCGAGTGCTGAGAGCATGAAATTTCTGGATCAGTATTTTCACTTGCAAAAATCCCCCATGTTTTTTATAGGTCAGGGCTTAACGGCGCTGGCCTTGTTTTGTTCGCGGAACAAAGATGCCGGTCGCAGTTTTCGGCGTTTCTTGAACCCTGTCGCTCAACCCTGCTCGTCGTAACGGGAGCTGTATGTCGATACCACGTTTGAAGTCTTACCTATCCATAGTCGCCACGGTGTTGGTGCTGGGTCAGGCCGTGCCCGCGCAAGCGGTCGAACTGCCTGACTTCACCCAATTGGTGGAGCAAGCATCGCCTGCGGTGGTAAACATCAGTACCACGCAAAAACTGCCGGATCGCAAAGTCTCGAACCAGCAGATGCCGGACCTTGAGGGCTTGCCGCCGATGCTGCGCGAGTTCTTCGAGCGTGGCATGCCGCAGCCGCGTTCCCCGCGTGGCGGTGGCGGTGGTGGCCAGCGTGAGGCGCAGTCCTTGGGCTCGGGCTTCATCATTTCGCCCGATGGCTACATTCTCACCAACAACCATGTGATCGCCGACGCTGACGAGATTCTCGTGCGCCTGGCTGATCGCAGTGAGCTCAAAGCCAAGCTGGTGGGCACTGACCCGCGTTCCGATGTGGCTTTGCTGAAAATCGAAGGCAAAGATTTGCCGGTATTGAAACTCGGTAAATCCCAAGACCTGAAGGCGGGGCAATGGGTAGTGGCGATCGGTTCGCCGTTTGGTTTTGACCATACCGTGACCCAGGGCATCGTCAGCGCCATCGGTCGCAGCCTGCCAAACGAAAACTACGTGCCTTTCATCCAGACCGACGTGCCGATCAACCCGGGTAACTCGGGTGGGCCGCTGTTCAACCTGGCGGGTGAAGTGGTCGGGATCAACTCGCAGATCTACACCCGTTCCGGTGGTTTCATGGGCGTTTCTTTCGCCATCCCGATTGACGTGGCCATGGACGTTTCCAATCAACTGAAAAGCGGTGGCAAGGTTAGCCGTGGTTGGTTGGGCGTAGTGATTCAGGAAGTGAACAAAGACCTGGCTGAGTCCTTCGGCCTCGATAAGCCGGCCGGTGCACTGGTCGCGCAGATTCAGGATGACGGCCCGGCTGCTAAAGGTGGCCTGCAAGTGGGTGACGTGATTCTGAGCATGAATGGCCAACCGATCATCATGTCGGCAGACTTGCCGCACTTGGTAGGCGCGCTCAAGGCGGGCAGTAAAGCCAAGCTGGAAGTGATTCGTGAAGGTAAACGCCAAAACGTAGAGCTGACGGTCGGTGCCATCCCGGAAGAGGGTGCTGCCCTGGATGCTTTGGGCAATGCGAAGCCTGGCGCCGAGCGCAGCAGTAACCGCCTGGGCATCGCCGTGGCTGAGCTGACGGATGAACAGAAGAAGAGCTTCGACCTTAAAAGTGGCGTAGTCATCAAAGAAGTGCAGGACGGCCCTGCCTCTCTGATTGGCTTGCAGCCGGGTGACGTGATCACGCACCTGAACAACCAGGCCATCGACAGCACCAAACAGTTCACCGACATCGCCAAGGCGCTGCCGAAGAACCGTTCGGTGTCGATGCGGGTTCTGCGTCAGGGCCGGGCAAGCTTCATCACCTTCAAGCTGGCCGAGTAATCCGCTAGCCGGTAACCCGGTAACAACAAAAAGCCCCGCCTTCGGTTAACGAAGGCGGGGCTTTTTTGTGCGTGACCGTTTTAGCTCATCATCCCTTTGACCAAGCGTTCCTGTTCGATCAGCTCGCGTTGACGTGCGTCAATGCGCGAGGACAAGGGGAAGTTGTTGCCTGCCCGGCGCTTGGCAAAGTCCAGTTGTTGAATGGCTTGCTGGAAATCGCCCACCAGCGCGAAGTACTCGGCGCGGGCTTGATGCAAACCGATGATATTGCCGGACAAGCCCCGCGTTTCGGCGACCTGATACCACACGTCCGGGTCATCAGGGCGCGATTTGAGCAGGGCATCCAGCGCCTTTTCGGCATCGGCGGTGCGGTTCTGCTTGAGCAGCAAGTCCACTCGCACCTGGTTCAGCGGATAGTTGCCAGGGTACTGGGTGAGCATCTGATCGGTGCGTTGCTGCGCATCGGGCAAGCGGTTGTTGGCGATGTCCAACTCGATCTGCGCCAGGTTGTAGGTGATGTCGTTGGGTGCCTTGGCCAACAGCGGCTGCAAGCTTTCGCGCGCCTCTTTGTACTGCGTGCCTTTGATCTGGGCGATGGCCAAGCCATAACGCGCCACATCGTTTTTCGGGTTCTCGTCCAATTGCGCCCGGAAGCGCTTGGCGGCGAGGCCTGAGGTGTCTTCGTACTGCAGTTGCACGCGTGCGCGAATCAGTTGATAGCGCAAGCTGTCTTCCTTGCCGCCGGCTTTGGCCTGCTCTGCGCGGTTGCGGGTGTCGGCGATACGCGATTCGGTCACCGGGTGAGTCAGCAGGAACTCCGGCGGCTTGGCGTCGAAACGGTATTGGCGCATCAGGCGTTCGAACATGGTTGGCATGGAGCGCGGGTCGTAACCGGCCTTTTCCAGATTGACGATGCCGATACGGTCAGCCTCCTGCTCGTTCTGGCGCGAGAACCGGCGTTGCTCCTGAATGGCCGCCGCCTGGCTGCCGGCAATCGCGGCAATACCGGCATCACCGGCGCCCGCTGCGGCAGCGATGATGCCGCCGAGCAGCGCGGCCATCATCGGGAGCTGCATGCGCGACTGCGCTTCCACGCCACGGGCAAAGTGGCGCTGGGACAAGTGGGCCAATTCGTGGGCGAGTACCGAGGCATATTCACCCTCGGTTTGTGCATTCAGAAACAAACCGCCGTTAACCCCCACAATGCCGCCGGGTGCGGCAAACGCGTTGAGCTGCGGGCTGTTGATCAGGATGAACTCCAGGCGCCGGTCATTCACCTGGCTGGTCTCTACCAGCTTGTACACGCTGGTTTCGACGTAATCCTTGAGCTGTGGGTCATTGAGCTGCGAGACCTGGCCCCGCAAGTAGGCCAGCCATGCGCGGCCCAACTGATATTCCTGTTGTGGCGAGACAATGGCAGAACTGGCGTCGCCAAGTGACGGCAGGTCGTCAGCGAAGCCTGGAGAGGCCAGCAGGCAGGCCAGCGTCAGCAGGGTGGGGCGCAAAAAAGTCATGCACAGGGCCTTTCGACAAAGAGCTTACTGTAGCCGGACACTGAGCGTGGGACCAGATATTCTAAGCACCCCAAACGCCTGCCCGGAGTAAAACCATGACTGACGCTGTAGCCTTTGATGCCGAACTCGATGCCAGTGGCCTCAATTGCCCGTTGCCGTTGCTCAAGGCCAAGCTGGAGCTGAACCGGTTGGCCAGTGGTGCGGTGCTTAAAGTGACCGCCACGGACGCGGGCTCCCAGCGCGATTTCCGCACGTTCGCCAAGTTGGCCGGGCATACCCTGTTGCACGAAGACGACCTCGCCGGTGTGTACCGTTATTGGTTGCGCAAGGCCTGAGCCGTTTGCCCCACCACCCGAGGTTAATTGATGTTCAAAGTGTTACGAGACTGGATTCAGCGCTACTTCTCGGATGAAGAAGCCGTGGTGCTGGCCGTTTTGCTGTTCCTGGCCTTTAGCGCCGTACTCACGTTAGGTGGCATGTTGGCGCCGGTGTTGGCGGGGATGGTGCTGGCGTACCTGATGCAAGGCTTGGTCACCACCCTGGAGCGTTTGCGTTTGCCGGGCGGGGTGGCGGTGGGGCTGGTATTTGCAGTGTTCATGGGTGTGCTGGTGGTGTTTATCGTGGTGGTGTTGCCCCTGCTGTGGCATCAATTGATCACCTTGTTCAACGAGCTGCCGGGCATGCTCGCCAAGTGGCAATCGCTGTTGCTGCTGTTGCCGGAGCGCTATCCGCACCTGGTGTCAGACGAGCAGGTATTGCAGGCCATCGAGCTGGCACGCGGCGAAATCGGCAAGTTCGGGCAATGGGCGCTGACCTTTTCCCTGTCGAGCCTGCCGCTGCTGGTCAACATCATGATCTACCTGGTGCTGGTGCCGATTCTGGTGTTTTTCTTCCTCAAGGACCGCGCAATGATCGGCCGTTGGGTCAGCGGTTACCTGCCGCGTGAACGTGCGCTGATTACCCGGGTGGCCGAGGAGATGAACCGGCAGATCGCCAATTACATCCGCGGCAAGGTCATTGAAATTGTTATCTGCGGGGGCGTCACTTACATCGCCTTTATAGCCTTGGACCTGAACTACGCGGCGCTGTTGGCACTGCTGGTGGGCGTGTCTGTGGTGGTGCCGTATGTCGGCGCGGTGGTGGTGACGGTGCCAGTGACGTTGATCGCGTTGTTCCAGTGGGGCTGGAGTGACCAGTTTATCTACCTGATGGCGGTCTACGGGATCATCCAGACCCTGGACGGCAATGTGCTGGTGCCACTGCTGTTCTCGGAGGCGGTTAACCTGCACCCGGTGGCGATCATCTGCGCGGTGTTGTTGTTTGGCGGGTTGTGGGGTTTTTGGGGAGTATTTTTTGCGATCCCCCTGGCGACGCTGTTCAAGGCCGTACTGGATGCGTGGCCACGGCGAGAACCGGTTGTGGCGCCATTGTTGTAACAGCAGCGACCTGACTGTGGCAGGGGGCATGTTGTGGCGAGCAAGCCCGCTCGCCACAGAGGGAATTCAAGCCTTGTTCAAAGCCTGCGCCGCTGCCAGCACGGCATCCACATGCCCGGGCACTTTCACGCCGCGCCATTCCTGACGCAGCACGCCATCCTGGTCGATCAGAAAAGTGCTGCGATCCACGCCCAGGTATTCCTTGCCGTACAGTTTTTTCAGCTTGATCACATCAAACAGCTGGCAAACCGCTTCGTCTTTATCGCTGATCAGCTCGAACGGAAACTCCTGCTTGCCCTTGAAGTTTTCGTGGGACTTCACGCTGTCGCGCGACACGCCGAACACTTCTGTATTGGCGGCCTTGAACGCTGCGTACTGGTCACGAAAACCCTGGCCTTCAGTGGTACAGCCCGGGGTGCTGTCTTTCGGGTAGAAGTAGATCACCACTTGCTTGCCCTTGAGGGCGGCGAGGCTGAAGGTCTGGCCACTGGTGGCCTGGGCTTCGAAGTCGGCCACGGGTGTGTCGATCGCTACCGGCATGAGTACTTCCTTACATTGGGTTTTGTGGGCGCCAAGGCTCGATCAGTGCGTCGAGGTTCAAGGCATCGGCGAAATCCAGGAACTGGTCACGCAGCCAACTGATCTGCACGCCTGCCGGCAAGGTCACGGTGAACGTGGCATTGAGCATGGTGCCGCCGGTTTGCGGGGCCTGATAAGTGTCGCAGGTCAGGTTTTCGAGTTCGACGTTGTGGTCGATAAAAAACTGGCACAGCTCGTTGACGATGTCCGAGCGGTAAGCCGAGCTGACATACGCGACATAAGGCAGGGCCTGTGGACGATTTTCCAGCGCGGCGCTGCGTACCACGTTAACCGTAAAGTCATGCTTCTTGGCCAAGCCCGGCAAGCCGGTCTCCAGGCGCGCCAGGGCGTCCCAGGTGCCGGAAATCTGCAGCACCAGCGCACTGCACTCGCCATGGCGAGTCAGGCGCGAGGTTACAACGGCGCAGCGATTTTCATGGCTGGCGCGGCACAGGACGTTGGTCAGCTCCATGGGGTTGGCGCCGAGGGCACTGATAACAAGGAATTGTTCGCGAACTGTGGGGGTGGACATGCAGCCTTCCTAAACGATGAGCGGTCGATACTGTGCGGGCTGTATCGATCAAAGCATGAAGGGTAGCGAAAAGCGTCGCCAAGGGATAGGAGGTGGCGTTTTCATTGCGTGATCGGTCTGATTTCAACGTGCTTCAGAGCAGGCTTTGGCCCAATGATGGCATTGCCCGTCGTTTAGTTGATCGAGAACGCGTCCTCAGGTGGTACTTCGCTTGTACAAGCATCTTGGCGCCAGTACCATTACGGCTCTCTTTTTCCGGCAGGAGCGGTTGCATGATTGCGGGCAGTATGGTGGCACTGGTCACACCCATGGATGCACAAGGTCATCTCGACTGGGATAGCCTGGGCAAACTGGTGGACTTCCACCTGCAAGAAGGCACCAACGCCATCGTGGCGGTCGGCACCACAGGTGAATCGGCCACGCTGGATGTGGAAGAACACATCAAGGTGATCGAATTCGTGGTCAAGCGTGTCGCGGGCCGCATCGCCGTGATCGCCGGTACGGGCGCCAACTCGACGCGTGAAGCGATCGAGCTGACCAAAAACGCCAGGAAAGCCGGCGCCGATGCCTGCCTTCTGGTGACGCCGTACTACAACAAGCCGACCCAGGAAGGCCTGTATCAGCACTTTCGCACCATTGCCGAAGCGGTTGATATTCCGCAGATCCTCTACAACGTACCCGGCCGCACTGCTTGCGACATGCAGGCGGCGACCGTGATCCGTCTGTCCAGCGTGCCGAACATCATCGGTATCAAGGAAGCTACCGGCGACCTGCAACGTGCCAAAGACATCCTGGCCGGCGTGAGCAGCGACTTCCTGGTGTATTCCGGTGACGACGCCACGGCTGTCGAGCTGATCCTGCTGGGTGGCAAAGGCAATATCTCGGTGACCGCCAACGTCGCTCCGCGTGCCATGAGCGAGATGTGCGCAGCCGCCATCGCCGGTGACGCCGTAACCGCGCGTGCCATCCACGAGAAGCTGATGCCGCTCAACAAAACACTGTTTATCGAATCCAACCCTATTCCCGTGAAATGGGCGCTGTTTGAAATGGGCTTGATGCCGGACGGTATCCGTCTGCCGCTCACCCGGCTCAGCGAAGCCTGTCACGAACCGCTGCGACAGGCCCTGCGCCAGTCCGGCGTCCTGGTTTAATTGAGGAAGCACTACGCATGAAGCGATTGGCCGGACTTTCCGCACTTGCCTTGATTATCTCCAGCACCAGTGGCTGCGGTTGGATTTGGGGCCCGGATGGTTACTTCCGTGACCGCGGCAGCGATTACCTGGAAGCACAAGCAACCAAACCGATGCAACTGCCGCCGGACGTCAATGTCGCCAAGCGCCTTGACCCGTTGCTGCCTATTCCGCGCAACGTCGCCGACGACACCGCCAAGGGTGAGTACGTGGTGCCACGCCCACAGCCGATCACGGCCGTGGCGGACGCCAGCGACTACAGCCTGCAAAAGAGCGGCGACAACCGCTGGATCATCGCGCAACGCCCGCCTGCCGAAGTCTGGCCGGTGGCCGTGCAGTTCTTCCAGGACAACGGTTTTCGCATTGACCAGCAACGCCCGCAGACCGGTGAGTTCACCACTGCATGGCAGCGCAGCAGCGAACTGTCCGCCAACATGGCCCAGCGCCTGCAGGCGAGCGGTGTAGCCGCCGACAGCGAAGCCCGTGTGCGTGTACGCATCGAGCCCGGCGTGCAGCGCAACACCAGTGAAGTCTACGTGGTCAGCGCCGAGCGCCCAGCCGGCAGCACCGCCAACGTCGACTTCACCCCGCGCTCGGTCAACCTGGGCGTTGACGCCGCGTTGGTCGACGAAATGCTGGCCAGCATGAGCCGTATCTCCGAGAAGGGCGGCTCCGTTTCCCTGCTCGCCGCACGCGATTACGACACGCCTAACCGCGTCAGCCTCACCGAAGACGGCAGCGGCAACGTGGTGCTCAACCTGGGTGAAGACCTCGACCGTGCCTGGGCCAGTGTAGGCCGCGCGCTGGAGAAGGGCCCTTGGCGCGTTGAAGACATCAACCGCAGCCTTGGCCTGTACTACATCAACGTGGCTGAAAAGGCTGTGAAGAAAGACGAAGAGCCAGGTTTCTTCGGCAAATTGTTCGGCACCACGCCGACCAAGGAAGAAGTTGAAACTCGCGCCGAGCGTTACCAGGTTCGTTTGAGCAAGGTTGGCGAAAGCGTACAAGTCACCGTCGAGAAAAACATCAACACTGTCGCGCCAGCTGAAACAGCGCGCAAAGTGTTGGGCGTGATTCAGGACAACCTGGGCTGATCCGATGCGTTTTGCCGTTCTCGGCAGCGGTAGCCAAGGGAACGGCACGCTGGTCGCACATGACGACACGTATGTGCTGGTGGATTGTGGTTTCTCGTTAAAAGAAACCGAGCGGCGCCTGTTGCGTTTGGGGGTTCACCCCTCGCAACTGAGCGCGATTCTGGTAACCCACGAACATGCCGATCACGTGCATGGCGTGGGTTTGCTGTCTCGGCGCTACAATCTTCCGGTGTACCTGAGTCGCGGCACCTTGCGCGGGATGCGCAAACCCATAGAACCCGCAGGTTTCCTGGCCGGTGGCGAGCAGCTGCAAATTGGCGCGTTGAGCATCAATGTGATTGCTGTGGCGCACGACGCACAGGAGCCGACACAGTACGTATTCAGTGACGGTGAGCGACGTTTCGGCGTGCTCACCGACCTGGGCTCCTACTGCGCCAAGGTGCTGGACGGTTACCGCGACCTCGATGCATTGATGATCGAGTCCAACCACTGCCGAGACCTGCTGGCGCGTGGGCACTACCCGTACTTTCTCAAGCAACGGGTGGGCGGCGAGCTGGGGCATTTGAACAACCACCAGGCCGCGTACCTGGTGTATGAGTTGGGCTGGCAAGACCTGCAGCACCTGGTCCTGGCCCACCTGAGCAGCAAGAACAACCTGCCGACGCTTGCCCGGCAATGTTTTGTCGACACCCTTGGGTGCGACCCGGACTGGCTGCAATTGGCCGATCAAGATTCAGGGCTCGACTGGCGACACATCGCCTAGCCCACCTCACTCAAAGCGGAGCCCATCATGGAAAAACGTGAAGAACTCTACCGCGGCAAAGCCAAGTCGGTGTACAAAACCGACGACGCCAACCGCCTGATCCTGCTGTTTCGCAACGACACCTCGGCGTTCGACGGCAAGCGCATCGAACAGCTTGATCGCAAAGGCATGGTGAACAACAAGTTCAACGCCTTCATCATGCAGAAACTCGAAGCGGCCGGCATCCCGACCCAATTCGACAAACTGCTGGGCGACACCGAATGCCTGGTGAAAAAGCTCGACATGATCCCGGTCGAATGCGTCGTGCGTAACTACGCCGCCGGCAGCCTGGTCAAACGCCTCGGCGTTGAAGAGGGCCTCAAGCTCAACCCTTACACGTTTGAGCTGTTCCTGAAGGACGACGCCAAGGGCGACCCGTTCATCAACGAATCCCACGTTGTGGCCTTCGGCTGGGGCACCGCCGAGCAACTGGCGCGCATGAAAGAGTTGTCCCTCAAGGTCAACGAAGTGCTGAGCAAGCTGTTCGACGACGCAGGCCTGCTGCTGGTCGACTTCAAACTGGAGTTCGGCGTGTTCCACGACGGCTCCATCGTCCTGGGCGACGAATTCAGCCCCGACGGCTGCCGCCTGTGGGACAAAGACACCAAGAAGAAGATGGACAAAGACCGCTTCCGCCAAGGCCTCGGTGACGTCATCGAAGCCTACGAAGAAGTCGCCAACCGCCTCGGCGTACCGCTTTAATCGACGCAAGCATCTGATAGAACGGAAAAAAATCGCTTTTGGGGTTTGCTTCCGCGAAACACACTGTTATGATGCGCGCCGTTGGAGAGATGCCAGAGTGGCCGAATGGGACGGATTCGAAATCCGTTGTACCTTCACCGGTACCTAGGGTTCGAATCCCTATCTCTCCGCCATTACATAGAAAAAGCCCCGTAGCTGAACAAGCTACGGGGCTTTTTCGTTTACGGTTGTACGATTCAATCCAAAAAAGCCTGCGGGCTTTCTTCAAGCTTAGCGCTGGACAAGCCTTTTGCTTGCCTCAGGCTGTCGAATTTTGACCTGTGCCCGCAACGCTTCCAGACTCCATACTTCGGTCATATTCACTGCCTTTTGCGTGCTAGTGATTCAGTTTGGCGCGCGTCCTGCCCGGTAAGCGTCTTATGGCACCGTGATGGTGGCGATCTGCAATGCTTGTAGATAACCTGAACCCATCACACAGGGACGCTCACCATGAAGGCAATCGCTGCAACCATTCTGATCATCACGCTGGCGGGCTGTGCCAATCACCCACTGGACTGTGCGACTGGGCTTGTAGCTTGGGATGATTGCCTGCCCGGTACCAAGGGTTATGCGATCAGGCAAGAGAGTATGGCGAACCTTGCTGCTACAAAAGCGCAGCAGGCAAGCAGCGACGATGCACAGTGCCAGTCCTACGGAGCAAAGCCAGGCTCGGACGCTTATGTGAATTGTCGAGTTCAACTCAACAGAACCACGACCGAACAGCAATCCCAGCAGAGTGCGCAGCGTCAGCAGGCCATTCAGACAATGCTGCTCAATCAGCAAAACCAGCAGCAGAAACCGTATGTACTGCAGCAACCGCCTCAAATAATCCCTGCTCGAGTGCAGACCAACTGCACCACACATACGAGTGGGCAAATCGTATATACCAATTGCCAATAAACAAAAGATCTTCAAATAGGTAGGCGATGGATAGCGGTGTTGCGTTGGTTGGATTAAGAACTGGGGGAACGCATCGCACTTGCTGACACCGGGAGCAATGGCCGAAAACTGCCGGGCACTATCCAAAAGACACGCCTGCCAGCGGCTAGAATTTCAATGTCAGGTGTGTGCACGGTTTTGTGAATGAGGTTACGAATAACTTGGTATTACCTCGCACAGCCAGCCCATTTGCTACGCAAATTGTTGCAGTTTTCATGCAGGGTTGCGCTAGGTAACACAGGACGCTAACCTTCCGCCGTCGCCCTCATGGCGACCGGTTTTGACAGACCGATGTACAGGTGTACGACCTCCATACGATTACAGGCTTTTTCTGCTGTGACGTCGTTTTATGGCGGCTGTGCGTGGGGCATCTTCGGGTGCGCCGGGTCCTGTATACCGGTCTGTCAACCCGCGCATAGCTGCCACCTGTTCCTGTTTGACAGCAGGATGTGACAGCTCCCATTGCATACAGGAGCTACACAATGAACATGACCAACCTCGATTCAGATTCCGAGTTTTCCCCCCGCAAGATCTTCAACGTAGGCGCAGACATCGGCACCGAAGAAGCCCTGGCAAACGCCTCCGAAATCCTTTCATCCGCACTGCAAACCGCCTATCAATGCGCCGAAGATCCGCGCAGCACGCAGTCACCCGTAATCATGGGCTTGGCACAATTGATCGAGAATGCCCAGGCGCTGGTGCATTCTGTGCTTGAGCGTGATTTCCCTGCGGACAAACCAGGCAAATAATGACCAGCATCTGAAACAAAAAAAGCCTGCTGAACTCGATGCTCAGCAGGCTTTTTAGTGGGTATGCCTGATTAAGCGGGTTGCGCCACCACGTTATTACTAACGCTACGCCCCAGCACAAGCACGGTTACAAAACCGCAGCCGACCAGCACCGTGGCCAAACTCAGCAGCACCGAGCTGCCCATTTGATCAACAATGCGCCCGCCGAAGAATGAGCCCAAGGCAATAATCACTTGGAACAAGGCGACGAACAGCGGCATGCCGCGTTCGACGTCCTTGGGTGCTACAACGAACATCCAGATGCTGGCGCAGGCCGGGAAGGCGCCGAAGGCGAAGCCCCAGAGGGCGATCAGCATGGCTGCGCCGGTCATGCCGGTGGCGAAGTAGGGGAACAGGGCGGTGCTGGTGCCGATCATCAGCGCGACCAGCAGCAGGGTGTAACGTACGCTGCGGTTGGCGGCGAACCCGGCAAAGATGTTGCCCGCTACGCCAGCCACGCCGAACAGCAATAGCAGTGAGCCGATGGTCGGGCCGTCGAAGCCGGCGCTGTTTTTGAAGAAGGGTGCGACGTAGGTGTACGCGGCAAAGTGCGCGAGGCCGATCAGCAGTACGGCGATCAAGCCGACTCGGGCTTGCGGGTTGATAAACAAGGCCGGCAGGTCGCGGATCTGAATGGCTTTTTCCGGGGTGAGGCGGGGCAGCAAAAATATCTGCGCCAACAGCACGGGTATGCCCACCAGCGCGGTGACCAGGAAGGTCATGCGCCAGCCCATCAGGCCGCTGAGCCAGGTGCCGACGGGCACGCCCAGAACGGTGGCCAGGGTCACACCGACCATGATGATCGAGGTGGCTTGTGCAACGCCCACGCCCTTGGGCGCCAGGCGGCTGCTGAGGGCGATGGCGGTCGCCCAAAAACCGCCGATGCTGATGCCCAACAATACACGGCCGAACAGCAGCAGGCTGAAGTCGCTCGCGTAGGCCACGACCGTGTTGGCGACGATCATGATCAGCGTCAGGCTGATGAGCAGATAACGGCGGTCCATCGCGCCAATGAACACCGACAGCAACGGTGCGGCGAGGGCGGCCATGATGCCGGGCAGCGTGACCATCAGGCCGGCGTGGCCGGCACTGATGCCGAGGTCGCTGGCAACGTCGTTGAGTACGCCCACCGGCAGAAATTCGCTGGTGACTAAGGCGAAGGCGCCCACGGCAACCGAGAGAATCGCCAGCCACTGCTGTACGACGCTTTGTTGGCTATGTTCGGGGCGGCCGCTTGGGGCGGGGCTTGCACTTGGCATTGTGTTGGGTTCCGGGGGGAGGGCGCCTGACTGCAGGCGTGGGGACAGGAAAATAGGCGGCGATTATATAAATGGGTTTCGGCAATCAACTAGGCCGTCGTTTTGATAGTCACCATCAGTGCAATCAATTCGACCCCTCTGAGGGGGGTGGCCGCGCTATTACGCCTGTCTTACATGCTTCTCCAACATTGCCTACAGCGCACGCGTTGCGAGCCTCTGCGTAACTGATTACCTTGGGCTCAACGGTTTTTCAGGTAGAAATTCCCACACTGCAAAGGAAATGCATCATGAGCAAAAATACGAAAAAGACCTCCGGCAAAATGGCGACGTTGGCAGCAGAGGTGCTGAGTAATCCAAACGCCTCAGCCATCGCCAAAAGCCTTGCCGCTTCAGCGTTGGCCCAGAGTGGTACCGACAAGCAGACGAGTGCGCACATGGAAGAAAAAGCCGGGAAGGCGCTTCAGAGCGATAAATACAGTGCGGGTACGAAATCCCTGGCTGCCTCGGTGCTCGCCCAAGCCAACAAAGAACGGGGCAACTGAATACACGTAGTTATCGTGCACCGTTACACAGCAAAGCCCCGTAGGCGTTAAGCCTTGGGGCTTTTTCATAGTCGGGCGTTGCTATGTTGATGATAGGTCTCATGCTAATTACTTGGCGTGTATCAGGTGGCAATTGCCCAAGGGCTGACCGTGCCTTCACGCTTCATCTGCTACACCTTTTCGACGCGCTGCGGCGCATGAAATGACCACCAATACACATCAATGTATAGCGACGTGATCACCCATCGTTGAGCGCTTGATTCGAAGGCGCTTCGCCCACTCAATACACCGCTAAAGTCCTTGCTACGCTGGCCGAAACACTCTCATACGATGTCGTATGCCTAATAAAAGAGAGCGCCAAAATGTCACTTCGCAGCCTGTCCATCGCCCGTCGTGCGGGTCTGGGTTTTGCCTTGATTGCTTTGCTCGTGGCCATGCTTGGGTTCTTCGCACTTTCCAACATGGCGAGCATTCGCGAAAGCGCGGTGCAGGTTGAAAGCGGTTTGGTGCCGAAGATGCGGTTAGTGTCTGACATTCGCGAAATAATGCTGCGCATTCGTACGATCTCTTTGCGCATGGCACTCGACCCCAACCCTGCGAGCATGCCGCAATACCGCAGCCAGATGGACACGCGCAGCCAGGACCTGACGAAAAGGCTGGCTGATCTCAATGCCGTGATCGACACGCCGGAAGTGCGTACGCTCTACGACCAGTTCCAGGTTTCTTTGCGCCAGTACCAGCAGGGGCTCGCGCAGTCCTTTGTGCTCGCCGACAAGCAACAGGGCGTCGAGCTCAACAAGTTGTTGCTGGTGGACATGAAAACCGTGGTCGATGGCTCGGGCAGCCAGTTGAATGCCTTGGCGGACTACTACAACGCGCAGATTAATCAGCAGGGCCAGGCGGCCGAGTCGCAGTACAGCCGCTCGCGCACCATGGTGTTCGGCTTTGTGATACTCGCGGGCTTGAGCACGGTGGCCCTGGCCTGGTTGCTGACGCGCAGCATTGTCGGTCCGTTGGGGCAAGCGATGCGCGCGGCGGAAAACGTGGCGCAGGGTGATTTGACCCAGACCGTGCAAGTCACCGGCAACGATGAAGTGACCCGTTTGCTCGTGGCGCTGCAAAGCATGCAGGGTAGCCTGCGCAGCACCTTGCAACTGATTCGGCAGTCGGCAGGGCAAATGGCTGCATCCGCCACCGACCTCAACGGTATTACCGACCAGAGCAGCCGCAGCCTGCAACAGCAGACCGCAGAAATTGAACAGGCCGCCACAGCGGTCAATGAGATGACCTCGGCCGCTGAAGAGGTGGCACGCAATGCGGTCTCAACCTCCGAGTCGACCCGGCTCTCCAATGAAACAGCGCGTGAAGGCCAGCACCGTGTCGGCGAGACAGTTACGGCGATTCAGGCACTGAGCAGCAATATCGGGGAAACCTCGATTCTGGTGCAAAACCTCGCTGAGCAATCGCGCGATATTGGCAAGGTGCTTGACGTGATTCGCTCCATCGCCGAGCAGACCAACCTGCTGGCGCTGAACGCCGCCATCGAGGCCGCACGTGCCGGTGAGTCTGGCCGTGGGTTTGCGGTGGTGGCTGATGAGGTGCGGGCGTTGGCTCACCGTACGCAGCAATCGACACTGGAAATCGACCAGATGGTGACTGCCATGCGTACCGGCTCTAACCAGGCGCTGACGTCCATGCAGTCGAGCACACAGCGTGCTACCGACACCTTGATTCTCGCCGAAGGGGCGGGCGGCGCGTTGAGTCAGATCACCGACTCCATCGACCAGATTTACCAGCGCAATCTGGTGATCGCGAGTGCCGCCGAGGAGCAGGCGCAGGTGGCCAAGGAGGTGGACCGCAACATCGTGAATATCCGTGATTTGTCGGCGCAGTCGTCTTCCGGTGCAGGGCAAATCAACGGTTCCAGCCATGAGCTGGCGCGTTTGGCGGTGGAGCTGAACCAGGCGGTGGCGCGGTTTCAGCTGTAGCCTGTCAAGGGGCGACCGCGCGGGTGTCGGGTACTAATTCCAACACCCGATTGCGGCCACCTTCGGCCAACAGGTAGGTGCCCCGACCGGTCGCGACGATGGACTGCGGCGCCTTTAAAAACGCAAGGATGGTGCGCTGTTTTCCCTCCGGGCTCACCAGCAGTAACCTTGCGCGGTGGGTCGAGTCTTCATTGATCCACAAGCCGCGTTGGTCGCACATCAAGAACGTCGGTTTGTTCAAGCCTGCCAGCACCACCGGGTCACTGCCGCTATCGGTCAGTTCGCGCACCACGCCCTTTGCCTTTTCTGTGTAGAGCATTCGTCCATCGGTGCAGCGCGTGATGGACTCGCCTTCGTGCAATTGATCGCGCAGCACGGTCAGCGATTGATCGCTCCAGCGATAGCGCAGGATTCGCCCGTCTTGCTTGCGGTCTTCGATGGCGTAGAGGTCATCGCCCTCGACCCACAAGCCTTGTACGTTTTCGCCGCGAAACAGCTCAGTGACCACGCCATCCTTCAGAAAGTTGACGGGTGCGTTACCGGTTTCCTGGCTGAACACCCAGCCACCGCGAGCAGCGAACATGCCGTCAGGTTTGGACAGGTTGGCCACCACCACTTCACGGTGCCCATCGGGGTGGATGCGCACGATGCTGCCTTGCGCATCGTCGAGTTCCTGGCTGACCATCAACGAGCCGTCCGGCAATGGCATCAGCGAGGCGGCTTTTGGTACATCGCGGTGCACCGTCTTGACACTCCAGCCGGCTGCCGCGCTGACGGGGTAAAAACTTTGCCAGGCGAAAAAGCCCAAGGCTGCAATGCCCATCAGGCCCAGCAGGCTCAAGCCCCACCGCAGAGGCCTATACAAAAAAACGGTGCCCTTCACATTTATCTTCCTTGTTTATTCATCGCGTCGTTATTTTGTAACCGCGTCGCGTAATCCTGCCCGCCGTAAAACACCCCGAGGATCGATACGGTTTTTATCTCGCAGCCCACTACAAAGGCGATAACAGTGGTGCGCCGATAGTGAGTGATACGCAACGTGGGGTGCAGGTCATCACGGGGGCTACCGCGTAGGGGAAACAACGAAAGGTTTTCGCAGTAGTTGATCAGGTTGTCGATAAAGCGCGCCGCTTCGTGGGGGGAACCGGCATCGCTGATGAAATTTTCATGGGCGTCCAGTTGCGCCAGTGCTTCAGGCGAAAAGACTACCGAATGACTCACGCTTTATCGGTGCCTTTGCGTTGACGTTTGGCCTCCATGTGTTCGCGAACCTGAGTGGCGGATAGCGCCCGGCCAGGGTCAGCCTTGAGCGCGGCGGCGGCGGGGATAACCTGATCACGCAGCCAGTCTTCCATGGCACGATCACGCGCCAGCAACGCCCTCAGGCCGTCGCGAATAACTTCACTTTCGGTCGCATATTCACCGGCCGCCACCTTGGCTTTGACCAATGCCGCCATTTCGAGTGGCAAGGTAATGCTCATTTGCTGGGTTGAGCGCATTTTAACGTCCGCAGGCGATGAGTAGGATTCAATCCTACTCGACCATTGGCGTGTTGCAAGAAGCAACTGACCGATGTGGCTACCCGGCGTGTCATCGTCTGCCCAAAACGAGAGTGGGTTCTGGCAAGTTTCCATGTGCGTGTGTCTCTCCGATTGCGTCATTCAAGCCGCAAGTATTGACGCTTTTTCGCAACTGTGTGGCGCCGGCCGGCAAATAACCTACTGATATGTATGACTTCATATTTGAAGTAGGGTTATTAGCCCCCGCGGCCCCAGCCACGCATGGCGCCCGGTGACCGTCCATACGATAATGCCCGCCACATCGACCACACTGGCCCTTTCCGTGATCATCAACTTTGACCTCAACGACCTCCAAGCCTTCCGCGCCGTGGTAGACAAGGGCAGTTTTCGCGGTGCCGCCGAGGCGATCCGTATTTCGCAGCCCGCGCTCAGCCGGCGTATCGAAAAGCTTGAGTCTGCGCTGGATGTAAAACTCTTCGAGCGCACCACGCGGCGCGTCAGCCTGACCATGGTTGGGCGGGCGTTCCTGCCGCAAGTCGAGCGCATGCTCGATGACCTCGACATTGCCTTGATGGGCATCAGCAACGTCGCGTCCACGCGTATGGGCAACGTCACCATTGCCTGTGTGCCGTCCACCGCCTACTACTTCATGCCCCATGTGATCTCTGCGTTTCACACGCTGTACCCGAAGATTCGCCTGCGCGTGCTGGATGCCAGCGCGGGCGAGGTGTGCAATGCGGTGGAGAGTGGTGAGGCGGATTTCGGCGTGAGTTTCAGCGGCAGCTTGTCCGATGAAGTGGAATTCGAGCTGCTGTTGCAGGAGCGCTACGTGCTGGCGTGTCGGCGTGATCATCCGCTGGCCGAACGTGAAAGCGTGGCCTGGGCCGAGGCCTATGAGCACGACTACATCACCGTGGATAAAACCTCGGGCAATCGCTTTTTGCTCGATCAGGCCTTGCGCGGTGTACGCGTGAAAAAGCCGAGTATCTGCGAGACGCACCACGTGACCACGATGATCGGGCTGGTGGAGGCGGGGTTGGGCGTGGCGATGGTGCCGTCGATTGCTATGCCGGCGGGCACGCACCCGATTCTGGTGAGTGTGCCGCTGGTGGAGCCGCAGGTGATGCGCAATGTGGGCTTGATCAAACGCCGCGGGCGGACCTTGCCGCCAGCGGCGCTGGAGTTGGAGCGGTTAGTGCGCGAGATGCCGTTTCGGTCAGCGTGATACCGAGTCCAGGCCGGTGGATTGCACCACCGGTTGCGCCTCGGGCGACGCCATAAATTGCAGTAGCGCCTTGGCCTGCGCCGGGTGTTCGGCGTTCACCGGAATGCCGGCGGCAAAGCGCGTCACCGATTGCACGTCTTCCGGGATCTTGCCGACGTACGTCACGCCCGGCACCGGCAACAATTCCGCGACCTGCTGCAAGCCCACCTCGTACTCACCCTTGGCCACCACTGAAGCCACCGGGATGCGTTCGATCATCTTGCCTTTGGCCGGCATGCCGAGTTTCTTGAACAGCTCCTGCTCGACATACACGCCGCTGGCGCTGTCCGAATACGCCACGGACTTGGCTTGGCTCAACACCGCCTTCAGTTCGGCATCGGTGCCGATCGCAGGTTTGGCTGCGCCTTGCTTCACCACCATGCCGATGCGCGAATCCGCCAGTTCCACGCGCGAGGCCTTGTCGACCTTGCCCTGTTTGATCAGGTCATCCAGTGCGTAGCCGACCATGATCACCACATCAGCGTGTTCGCCACGTGCCAGGCGGTTGGGAATCGCTTCCGGCGCCTTGCCCATCGACGGGCCGAGGAAGGTCTGGAGCGTATCGCCGCTTTGCTTGGCGTATTGCGGGCCGAGCAATTGATAGGCGGCAGTAAAACCGCCCGAGGTCATCACCTTGAGTTCTTCCGCCTGTGCCGTCAGCGCCAGGGCGCCGAGGGCCAGGGCCGTCAGTGTGTTGCGCAGCGCGGTCATCACGCTGCCCCCTGCATCACTTGCCCACGGGCGTTGGCGCGGCGATACAGCGCAAGGGTCGAGCACAGGGCGCACAGCGCGGCAAACATCATCCAGTAGGCCGGCGAGGCCTTGTCTTCGGTGATGTGAATGAACCAGGTCGAGATCGCCGGGGTGAACCCGCCAAAAATCGCGGTGGCCAGGCTATACGCCAGCGAGAAACCCGCCACGCGTACTTCCACCGGCATGATTTCGGTCAGTGCCGGGATCATCGCGCCGTTGTACATGCCGTACAGGAACGAGAACCACAGCAGGGTTTCGAGCATGTGCGCGAAGCTCGGCGCGTTCACCACATACGACAGCGCAGGGTAGGCGGTGAGGACGGTCAGCGCGGTCATGGCGACCAACACCGGCTTGCGGCCGAAGCGGTCGCTCAAGGTGCCGCCAATCGGCAGCCAGACAAAGTTCGACACCGCCACCAGCAGCGTCACCAGCAGGGCATCCGAGGTGCTCAGTTTCAATACGGTTTTGCCGAAAGTCGGCGCGTACACGGTGATCAGGTAAAACGCGGTGGTGGTCATGGCCACCATCAGCATGCCGCCAATCACCATCGTCCAGTTTTTCGCCAACGTGGCCAGTACTTCGCGCATGGTGGGGCGATGCGTGCGGTTGGCGAACTCTTCGGTTTCCTGCAGGTTGCGGCGCAGCACGAAGATGAACGGGATGATCACGCAACCGACGGCAAACGGAATGCGCCAGCCCCAATCGGCAACCACCGCAGGTTCCATCCACACGTTCAGGCCATAGCCGAGTGCAGCGGCGACCACGATGGAGATCTGTTGGCTGCCCGATTGCCAGCTGGTGTAGAAACCCTTGCGGCCTGGCGTGGCCATTTCGGAGAGGTAAACCGACACACCGCCCAGTTCCGCACCGGCCGAAAAGCCTTGCAGCAACCGACCCAGCAATACCAGCAGCGGTGCCCACAGGCCGATGGTTTGATAACCCGGCACCAGCACGATCAACAGCGTGCCGCTGGCCATGATCGACAAGGTTACGATCAATCCTTTGCGGCGACCGACATCATCGATGTAAGCACCCAAGATAATCGCGCCGAGTGGACGCATCAGGAAGCCGGCGCCGAACACGGCGAAGGTCATCATCAATGACGCGAACTCATTGGCGGCGGGGAAGAACGCTGCGGCGATGTAGGTGGCGTAGAAGCCGAACAGAAAGAAATCGAACTGTTCGAGGAAGTTACCGGAAGTTACGCGGAAAACCGCACCAACTTTCGAGCGGGCAGAATCGGGCCGGGAAGGGCTAGTCATGGTTTTGTGTCTCCAGCGTTCTTTTTAAAGTGCTTGTTTCGCTTAAGACCGCGGATAGTGGCTGACACATTTAGAAATGATAAGTGAGTAATTTGGATGGATTGATGCGTGCAGGCTATCAATCCAGCCACGCCTCCAAAATCCCGCGCCTGATCTATGCTTGAAATGCTGATCAATGCTTGATGAAGGGAGGTGCCAATGGCTGACGAACACAAACCGCATGATGAGCCCACGCGCGAGCAACCCCGGCAGCGCGAGGAAGAAAAGCCCCAGACCTGGAAGCACCCGGACGACGGCACGGAGCTTTCCGAGCAAGATCAGGAGCGCCCGCTCAAACCCTGATCGCCCCAACCCGCTCAATCGCTCCCATCTCACGAGCTGAACTCAGTCAAATGTGGGAGCGGGCTTGCTCGCGATGGCCTCAACTGGGTGTTCCTGATGGTCCGAGGTGCCGCCATCGCGAGCAAGCCCGCTCCCACAGTAGACCGTGGGTGTTTTCGCGCCGTCTAATAGACGCAGTCCCGCGGGCTTTCTACACTGCGGGCTGTCTTGGGGAATGGGGCGAGCGCCGAATGAATCGCAATGAATTACGCAAGGCCGACATCAATCTGATGGTGGTCTTTGAAACATTGATGCTCGAACGCAATGTAACCCGGGTGGCAGAGAAGCTGTTTCTCGGCCAGCCGACCATCAGTTCTGCCCTTAACCGGCTGCGCACGCTGTTCAATGACCCGCTGTTCATTCGCGTCGGCCATCGCATGGAGCCTACCGCCCGCGCAGAAGAGATCATCAAACACCTGTCGCCGGCCCTTGATTCATTGTCGTCGGCGCTAAGCCTGACCCACGATTTTGACCCATCCATCAGCACCATGACGTTTCGCATCGGCCTGTCCGATGACGTTGAATTCGGCCTGCTGCCGCCGTTGCTGCGGGCCTTGCGCCAGGAAGCGCCGTCGGTGGTGTTCGTGGTGCAGCACGTTGATTACTGGCGCATCCCGGACCTGCTGGCGTCCGGCGATATTACCGTTGGCATCACCCAGACACGTGGCCTGCCGGCGAATGCCAAACGCAAACTGTTGCGGCATATACGGCCGTGCCTGTTGCGTGCCGATGCTTCGGACACACCGCTGACCCTCGACGAATATTGCGCACGGCCGCATGTGCTGGTGTCCCACACCGCCAACGTGTCCGGGTTTGCCGATGAATGGCTGGCAGAAATTGGCCGCAAGCGTCACGTGGTACTGTCGGTGCCGCAATACAGCGCGCTGCCGGCGCTGCTTGCTGGCACCGACATGATCGCCAGCCTGCCGGACTACACCGCACACGCCATGGCCGCCGGCGGGCAGTTGTTTTGCGAGGCGTTTCCGTTCGAAACGCCGACCCTGGATTTGTCGATGGTCTGGCTCAGCCACGTCGACACCGACCCGGCGGAACGCTGGATGCGCTCGCGGCTGGAAGCGTTCATGAGCCAGCGCGAGACGCTGGCGGCAACCTCGTGAAATAGCCTCATCAGGCAGGCCCACCGACGCCGCCTTCACGCTGCACGCGCGCGGGGCCGGTTTGGCCTTGTGCTATACGTACCACTCTATTCCCACAACCATCAGGAGCTTTCATGCCGCACTTGCATCTGGAATACACCGCCAACCTGCCGGACCTTGCCGTCGAAAAAACCCTGTTGCGGCTCAACAACGTGCTGATGGCGTCCGGGCAGTTCGGTGCCGAGTTCGATATCAAAAGCCGCGCAATCAAGCTTGAGAGTTTCCAGGTCGGCACGTCCATCGCCCCGCGCGGTTTTATCGCGTTAAAACTGTCGTTGCTCAGCGGGCGCTCACCTCAGGTCAAAAAGCAACTGTCGGAAAGCCTGCTGGCGGTGTTGCAGGATATGGGCGACTGGCCAGCGGATATACAGGTTCAGCTGAGTGTGCTGCTGGTAGACATGGACCGCGACTCCTACAGCAAAGTCGCGATCGGCTGAGCGCAATTAAGCGGCGGCGAGGGCGCTTAAACTAACGCTGGGTCCGCGCAGACTTTTACCACTTGCTCTCTGAACCACGTATTGGCGCTGTCTTGCGCACTGGTCGGGTTCCAGTGCATGTCCAGGGTGAACCCGGGTAAACCCTCGGGGGCTTCGCAATGGCCGAACACCGTCGCCGGCGCCAATTGCTGTTGTACCCGGCGGGGCAGGGTGAGGATAAAGTCGGTGCCGGTGATCATCTTCAGCGCTGCGCTGTAGCTGTTGGCCCGGGCGATTACCTGACGTTTATGAGACTGGCGTGCGAGCCAGCCGTCGATCATGTTGGTGTCAGAGGTCCACGGCGTGGGGAACACGTGGCGCCGCTCGGCGAACGCCTCCAGGCTGAACGCCGGCGCCTGCGGTGCCCAACGTTTATCGAACACACACACCAAGTCGTCCTCCAGCAGCCTCTGCGTTTTGAACTCTTTGTGGGCGCGGTGAAAGTGCGGGCCGAAGCCGATCACCAGGTCCAGGCGGCCTTCGCGCAGGTCGTTGGCGGGGATCTCGGCTTCCAGCTTCTGCACATTGACGATCACCGGCAGGTCGGCGCGGTCGAAGTTTTTCAACAGGCGCGGCAAAATCAACTGTTCGAAGTATTCCGGCGCGCACACGTTGAAGGTCACGGCCGTGTGCGCCGGGTCGAAGCCCTTGCGACCGGCGTGGCACAGGTTGATGCTTTTGAGGATCTCCTGCACATGCCCGTACATGGTGGTGGCTTTGTCCGTAGGGCGCATGCCCGCACGCGTGTTGATAAACAGCTCATCCTCAAAACTGGTGCGCAGTTTTTTCAGGCTGTAGCTCACGGTTGACTGGCTGACGAACAGCGTTTCAGACACCTCGGTAACGCTGCTCTGGTCGTAGACGGCGATAAACACCATCAAGTCCTGCATATCGAGCTTTCTGAGCAAATTACTGTTTAGCATCCATTCCGTCCGGTAATCCTTGGCACTGAGGCAGCGCGCGACAAGGGCAAAAGCTTAACGGAACGGTCGTGCCAATAGAAAGCGCTGTAGGGGATTTCTATGTTTGGCGTGGGACAAATTATGTTGGCAACACGACGTCAGCGGATATGTTGCGCGTAATGCTTTGGGTTAAACCGCGTGACGATCACCAGCATCACCGCGATTACCGCCGTCAGCGACCACCAGGCCCATTCGAAGCTGCCCAATTGGTCGCGGATCATCCCGGCAATAAGTGGCGACAGGCCAGCAATCAGGTAACCAATGCCTTGCACAAACGCGGTCAAGCCACCGGCGCGGCGCGGGTTGTTCAAGTGATCGAGGGACAGAATCAGGCTCATCGGGAACAAACCGCCAATACCCAAGCCGAGCAGGCACGGCCACAGCAGGCTCATGTGTTGCGGGCTTAAAATCAGCCCGCAAAAGCCGAGGATGATCAGAACCAGCAGCACGGCAACCACGCCGCGTTTATCCTGGCGGCGGTTGGCGATAGCCGGCGTCACCAGCCCGGACACCACCTCCATCGCGGTCAAGAAACCCAACAGCAAACCGGCGTTCTGCTCGCTCCAGCCCAGCTCTACGTAGTACGGCGCCAGCCACGCGAGCACGCAGGTGTAGGACGCCGTACCGAGGCCGAAAAAGATCGCCAGCAACCATGCCCGGCGATTCCCGAAAAACGCTTCTTGCGGGCCGCAATCGGTTTGCGGTAATGCAGGCATTGCCGAACGCTGTGCCGACCAGAACAGCAGTGCCAGCAACGCGAGTGCCGCCCAGATTGCCAGGCCGATGCGCCAACTGCCGGTGTGTATTTGCACAAAAGGTGCGAACGCAGCCGCCAGCGCTGCACCACCCATGATGGCGGTGACGTAAACGCCCATGAACAGCGAAACGTTGTTGCGAAAGTGTGTCTTGATCAGCGCCGGCATCAAGGCCTGGATCAGCGCAATACCGACACCGGCCGCAATGGCGCTGGCGATCAGCGCCGAGGCCGAATCCACAAACAGCCGTGACAGGGTGGCCAGTCCAATCACCAGCAACGACAGCACTGTGCTGCGGTGCTCGCCAAAACGCTTGGCCAGGCCCATGCCGAAAAACATCGCCAAGCCCATGGCCATTACCGGCAGCATGGTCAGCAACGCCGCGCCGCTGAAGCTCAGCGGCACCTCGCCACGAATCGATGACAACAAAGGCCCGATGGCGGCCATTGATGGGCGCAGGTTAAGGGCGACCATTACAATGCTGAGCATCAGCCAAACGCTGTTGTTGGGTTTTGCGTGAACGGTTTCCATGGGCAGGCCTTGAATAGACAAGGGCGGATCAGGCCACGCATGGGGAAGAGGGGCAAACGAGAAAGTCGCAGGCGCTATCTAAAAATTGCAGACGGCAGGTTTTTGCAGTGAATGGGTGTGCACAGTGAGCGGGCTAACTCACAGCATCAGCCCGCTCAATGCGCTGTGGCTCAGTAACCCACGGTAAAGCGCTGGCGCGAGTGCTTTGGTGTTTCCACTTCATCAATCAACGCAATGGCGTAGTCGGCGAAACTGATCCAGCTTCGGCCTTCAGCGCTCACCAGCAGCTCATCCTGGCCGACACGGAATTTGCCGGTGCGCTCGGTCTCTACAAACTCCGCCGACGGCGACAAAAACGTCCACTCCAGGTGCTGTTCCTGACGCAGCGCGTCGAGGAATTCAGCCCCGGCGCTGGCTTCAGCTTTGTATTCGGCAGGGAAGCCAGGGCTGTCGATGACGCGGCTGCCATCCGGCAACAGCAAAGAACCCGCACCGCCCACCACCAGCAGGCGTTTCACACCGGCTTTGGTCACCGGGCCGATCACGGCACTGGCCGGCAGCGTGGCGAAGTGCGCCGCACTGATCACCACATCGCTGCCGCTGACGGCCTGTTGCAACGCCTCGGCATTCAAGGCGTCGACTTGCTTGACGGTCACGCCTGGGCGCGCAGTCAGCGTGTCGGTATTACGCGCTATGGCCGTAACGGTATGCCCACGGCGCAGCGCTTCTTCCAGCAGTTGGCTACCGGCACGGCCAGTAGCACCAATGATTGCGATCTTGCTCATGCAGTTCTCCAGTCAGTCAGGGTTTAAAAACCGTTTACCACTTCATTTCGCCCTTGGCGACTTTGGCGCTGAGTTCCAGCGAGCTTTCGTCGGCGAGGTTCGGGTAGCGTTTTTTCATGGCCGCGATCAAGTCGGCGGAGTCTTTGGCTTTGGCGGTTTCGAGGTCAAAGGCTTTGATGTAGTCGGCGGTAAAGGCCACCGATTTCAGCGACGGGCTGCCCAGGTAATGGCCCGGAATCACCGTGAGCGGTTTCAGTTGTTCGATGCGTTGCAGTGTCGCCAACCAGTCTTTGTGGGACTGCGCGCTCTGCGTGTCGGCCATCCACACGTGGATGTTTTCGGCGACCACTACGCCACCCACTACTGCCTTGATCGAGGGGATCCACACAAAGCTGCGATCCGGCTGCGCGCCGTCCAGGCCGATCACGTCCAATGGCTGGCCTTCGAGCATCAGGCTGTGGCCTTCAAGCACTTGCGGCACGATGGTTTTGGCCGGTTTGTCGGCGCCCATTTTCGGGCCCCAGAATGCCAGCTTGCCGGCGACCGTGGCCTTGATATGGTCGACCACCGGCTGCGGCGCCAGCACCTTGGCGTCGGGGAAGGCGGTGGTCAGGGTGTCGAGGCCGAAGTAGTAGTCCGGGTCGCCGTGGCTGATGTAGATGGTGGTCAGGTGTTTGCCGCTGGCGCGGATTTTTTGCACCAGTTGCTCGGCCTGGCTTTTGCCGAATTGCGCGTCCACCAGAATCGCGTCTTTGGCGCCGCTCACCAGTACCGAACTGACCGGGAAGATGGCTTCAGCGCCTGGGTTGTACACGTCGAGCGTAAGGGCTGCTGCCGACGCGTGGGCGGCGAAGGCCAGCGCGGCGGTCGCCAGGGTCAGGCGCTTGAAGGTGGTTAACATGCGTAACATTGGGGGCAGCTCCAGCAATCGCTAAGGGATGCACAGAGCTTAGTTGCACCAAACACAACAAAAAATGCGATGCTCGCATATAGTTTGTTTCTAAAAGCGTGCAAATCATGGATCGTCTTCAAGCAATGCGGGTGTTTGTGAGCGTGGTCGATTTGGGCAGCCAATCGGCCGCTGCCGACCATCTCGACCTGTCCCGGCCGGTGGTCTCGCGTTACCTCGCCGAGCTGGAAGACTGGGTCGGCGCGCGCCTGCTGCACCGCACCACGCGCAAGCTCAGCCTGACCGCCGCCGGTGGTGAAACCTTGCCGCGCTGCCGCCAGTTGCTGGAACTCTGCGGCGACCTGCAAGCCGCCGTCAGCGCACCCGATGACGCGCCCCGTGGCCTGTTGCGGCTAAGTGTCAGCACCTCGTTCGGTCAGGCGCAACTGGCGGCGGCCATCGCCGAGTACGTCAAGCGCTACCCGTTGGTCACGGTCGACTTGCAGATGCTCGACCGCACGGTGAACCTGGTGGACGAACGCATTGACCTGGCCATCCGCACCAGTAATGACCTGGACCCCAACCTTATCGCCCGGCGCCTGACCGTGTGCCGTTCGGTGGTGTGTGCAACGCCTGCGTATTTGCTGGCGCATCCGGCCCCGCAAAAAGTCGAAGACCTGGCTCGGCACAACTGCCTGACCCATAGCTATTTCGGTAAACACCTGTGGCATTTCGAAGAGCGCGGCGAGCACGTCTCGGTGCCCATCAGCGGCAATATCACCTGCAACGAGGCCAGCACCTTGTTGCGTGTGACGCTGGCGGGGGCGGGCGTGGCGATGCTGCCGAGTTACCAGGCCGGTGACTGCATTCGGGCTGGCGAGCTGGTGCGCCTGTTGCCCGAGGCCGAACCTCGGCAGATGAGCATCTACGCGGTGTATGCCTCACGCAAACACATGCCTGCGGCGCTGCGCAGCTTGCTGGATTTTCTGGTGCTGTGGTTCCCGGAAGAGCCCGCTTGGGATGTTGGTCTCTGAGCCGACATAAACAGTTTGAATGGCGCCCAATAATGGCAACTCGCCCTGACTGACCTATGCTTAAAGCAGCACCCCGTAGATCCGTTCAGAGGTCTGTGCCATGACCCTAAAAACCAGAAAGTACGTGATGATTTTTATCCTGTCTGCCCTGACCACCGCGCTGTACGGCTTCGCCGCCTTGCGCGTTGAACAAACGCGCATGCAGCCGAGCTTCGCGATCAGTTGCCATCACGACCTATGCGTTCCGCACACCGGCAGTTTCAGCGCGCTCAGGTAACCTGTTCAGCCTTCAACTGCTCGCGAAACGCCTTGGGCGAAAACCCGACCCGTCGGCGGAACAGCCGCGAGAAGTTGGTCGGGTCGGAAAACCCCAACACCTCCGACATCTCATTGATGGTCATGCTGGTGTAGGTCAGCAGGCGCTTGGCTTCCAGTAGCTGGCGGTCGTGCATGATCTGCAACGCTGGCTGCCCGCCCAATTCCCGGCATGTGCCATTCAGGTGTGAGACCGAGATGCCCAGCTTGTGGGCCAAATCCTCAATCTTCGGGTGTTCGCGGTAATGCTGTTCGACCAGTTGGGTGAAACGTCGAAAGTATTCGCGGCCACGCGGCGCTCGCGGGTGGCGGCGCTGGATGGCCTGGCGGCTGATCCACACCAGCAGCACGCTGACCAGCGCGTGCAGCATCATGTCGCGCGCCGGTTGCTCATTCGCGTATTCGTCCTGCAAGCGCGCGAACTGCGCGTTCAGGTAGTCGCTGTCCTTGCCCGCCGGGTAGCTGCCGAGGGCTTGCAAGCCGTCCACTGTGGCGCCCAGTTGTTTCTGTAAATGGCTGACCAGCGGCGCCGCCAGCGTCACGATGTAGCCCTGCACATCCTCCGAAAAACGAAACCCGTGCACACACAGCGGCGGCAGCACCTGCAACGTGGCTTCACTGAGCGTGGTGCGCTGGCCCTCGATTTGCAATTGCGCCTGACCTTTATGCACGTACAACAACTGGCACAGATCCGCGTGCCGGTGGGGTTGGATTTCCCACTGGTATTCCCGACTGCGCCGCGAAATAGTTTCACAGTGCAACAAATCCGGGGTCGGCCATTGCTGGCTTTCACCGTAAAGCTTGAAGACCGGAATCGCGGTACTGGCAGTTTTGGTCATGGTTTCAATCCGATGCTCAGGATAGTGGTGCGGTAATCGCCCCGATTGGCAAAAAGCGCAGGCTTTGTCTCAGTTTTCACCTTCCTGTGGCGTCAACTCAAGTGAAAAATGTCAGCAACAACACCAATGACAACTCTTTCACCTGATCCGTTCGGGTGAAGCATGCGGGCCACAAAAATAATGAAAACCCTGACCACTCAAGTCGCCATTATTGGCGCCGGTCCCTCTGGACTGTTGCTCGGCCAACTGCTGCATAACGCCGGTATCCAAACCCTGATCCTGGAGCGCCAGAACGCCGAGTATGTGCAGGGCCGCATCCGTGCCGGCGTGCTGGAGCAAGGCATGGTTGACTTGCTGCGCGAGGCGGGCGTGAGCCAGCGCATGGACGCTGAAGGCTTGGTGCACGACGGGTTCGAATTGGCGCTGGATGGCCAGCTCACGCATATCGACCTCAACGCCCTGACCGGCGGCCAGTCGGTGATGATCTACGGCCAGACCGAAGTTACCCACGACCTGATGGCCGCGCGCGCAGCCGCTGGCGCGATCACCCTGTACGAAGCGCACAACGTGCAGCCGCATGACCTCAAAAGTGATCGACCGTGGCTGACCTTCGAGCATCAGGGCGAGGCGTTTCGCCTGGAGTGCGACTACATCGCCGGTTGCGATGGCTTCCATGGCGTGGCGCGCCAGTCGATCCCGGCGCAGGCGCTGCAGGTGTTTGAGCGGGCCTACCCGTTCGGCTGGCTGGGCATTCTCGCCGACACCCCGCCGGTGCATGCCGAGTTGGTGTACGCCAAGCACCCGCGCGGCTTTGCGCTGTGCAGCATGCGTTCGCCGACCCGTAGCCGGTATTACTTGCAAGTGCCGGCTGAGGAACGCGTTGATGAATGGTCGGACCAGCGCTTCTGGGATGAACTAAAAAACCGCTTGCCCAGTTCTTTGGCCGAGCAACTGGTCACCGGCCCTTCCATCGAAAAAAGCATCGCGCCGCTGCGCAGCTTCGTCGTGGAGCCGATGCAGTACGGGCGCCTGTTCCTGCTCGGGGACGCCGCGCACATCGTCCCGCCCACGGGGGCCAAGGGCTTGAACCTGGCGGCCAGTGACGTGAGCACGCTGTTTCGGATTTTGCTCAAGGTGTATCGCGAAGGTCGCGTGGACTTGCTGCAGACGTATTCGGCGATCTGCCTGCGACGGGTGTGGAAGGCCGAGCGGTTCTCGTGGTGGATGACCTCGATGCTGCATCAGTTTCCCGAGGCGGATGGCTTCAGCCAGCGCATCGCCGACAGCGAACTGGCGTATTTCATCCACTCAGAGGCCGGTCGAAAAACCATCGCTGAAAATTACGTCGGACTTCCTTACGAAGCTATCGAATAGGCTGCTATCGAGTAGTATGTTGAGCATTCCCGCAGGGCCCTTCTTTACCTGCGGGTTTTGCTCGAAGGGTCTGCCGTGACTAACCTGAATCAACCCGCACCACCGGTTCCCGCCATACGCAGTGTGCTTGCCGCCTTGATGCTGGCGATCTTCCTCGGGGCCTTGGACCAAACCATTGTTGCCGTGTCGATGCCGGCCATCTCCGCGCAGTTCCATGACGTTAACCTGCTGGCCTGGGTGATCGCCGGCTACATGGTGGCAATGACCGTGGCGGTGCCGATCTACGGCAAGCTCGGTGATCTGTACGGGCGGCGGCCGATGATGCTGATCGGCATGGGCCTGTTCACGCTGGCGTCGCTGTTTTGCGGCATGGCGCAAAGCATGGAACAACTGGTGCTGGCGCGGGTGCTTCAGGGCATCGGCGCTGGCGGCATGATCTCGGTCAGCCAGGCGATTATCGGCGACATCATCCCGCCGCGCGAACGTGGGCGTTATCAAGGCTACTTCAGCAGCATGTACGCGGTGGCCAGCGTGGCCGGGCCGGTGTTGGGCGGCTACATGACCGAGTACCTGTCGTGGCGCTGGGTGTTTTTGATCAACCTGCCGCTGGGCGCCGGCGCCTGGTATGTGGCCCACCGCACCCTGGTGGGGCTGCCGGTGCCGCAACGCAAGCCGATTATCGACTACCTCGGCACCTTGCTGATGATCATCGGTCTTACGGCCTTGCTGCTGGGCATCACTGAAATCGGCCAGGGCCATAGTTGGCGTGACCCGCAAGTGCTGGGGCTGTTGGGCTGCGCGTTGCTCGCGCTCAGTGTGTTTGTGTGGCACGAACGCCGCGCGCCGGAGCCTTTGTTGCCCATGCATTTATTCGCCAACCGCAGCGCGGTGTTGTGTTGGTGCACGATTTTCTTTACCAGCTTTCAGGCGATTTCCCTGACGGTGTTGATGCCGCTGCGGTATCAGACGGTGACCGGCTCGGGGGCCGACAGCGCGGCCTTGCATCTGCTGCCGCTGGCGTTTGGTTTGCCGGTGGGCGCCTACACGGCCGGGCGCCTGACGTCGGTGACGGGGCGTTATAAACCGATGATTCTGGCCGGCGCATTGCTGAGCCCGTTGGCGATTTTGGGCATGGCGTTCAGCGCGCCTCAGGATGTTTGGCTGACCGCGGTGTTTATGCTGCTGTGCGGGATTGCGGCGGGCATGCAGTTCCCGACGTCGCTGGTGGGCACCCAAAATTCGGTGGAGCAGCGCGATATTGGCGTGGCCACAAGCACCACCAACCTGTTCCGCTCCCTGGGTGGGGCGGTGGGTGTGGCCTGTATGTCGGCGCTGTTGCTGGCATTGTTGCAGGATTCGAGTGTTGCGCATTTGGCGAGTGGCGCGCTGGGCGGCGAGGGCAGTTCCGGCAACGTATTGCTCGACGGCCTCAACGCCGCGCCCGGCCCGGCGCAGGATGCGTTGCGTGGGGAACTGGCGCTGACGTTTCGGCATTTGTTGATGGTCAGTGCGGCGGTCTCGCTGTTGGGGCTGGCGGCCGCTGTTGCGATGCCTGACCGGGTTTTGCGCGGGCGCGGCGATAAGGCTCGGTAATTTCGTTATTTGCGTAACGGCCGCTTACGGCTCAACTCGGTCAACAGTGGGAGCGGGCTTGCTCGCGATTACGGTATATCAGATAAATATGTTTCAACTGACACACCGCAATCGCGAGCAAGCCCGCTCCCACAAAAGCGCTTTTAAGCTCAAGGGCTGTAATACCCCACAGCCACCATCAAATGCCCCGCCTTGCGCAAATAAGCGTGCTTGTTCTCGACCCGGTCAGTCACCGGGTTTTTCCAGCGGTATTTGTATTCCCCCTGACCCTGCTCAGCCATCAGCTTCAAAATCGGCTCCCCCACCGGCCTGCCGTCCGGGTCATTGACCTTGGCGAAATCCGTATTCACCAAGCGCGCATTCGTCCCATGCGCTACATAGCGGCCTGTACTCAGGTCCACCACAAACACATACAAGTCATCCTGCAGAAACCCGCCTTGCAACGAATTGATCGCCTTCAGCGTGCCCGCTTCATCCTTGGCCAGCGCCTTCACCGCTTTGTCGCGCAACGCCCGTGCCTGCTCCGGCGTAGCGCGAGGCAAGTAATACCCCACCGCCAGAATCCGTGCGCCGACGCGCTGATAAAACACATGCTTGTGCTCAACCTTGCCGTCATTCCAGTTCTGCCAGCGGTAGTCGGCTTGTTGCACACCCTGACCTTCGGGCACTGCCAGCGCGTCCTTGAATGATTGACGCAAATCCGGCCCCAGCACTTCAGACACATCGCGGCCGATCAATGCAGAGGATGGCCCGCCACTCGCCAGCAACACGCCTTGGGTATCGACCACAAACACATAACGGTCCTGGTCAATAAACTCGCCCTGGCGGCTGAACGCGGCAAACGCCTTGTCGCCATTGCTCTGGTAATACGCCAGGGCCTTTGCCAGCAATGCCTTGGCGGCGTGGGCGTCGGTATCTTCTGCCGTGTCGGCGTGCACCTGGCTGAAACACAACAGCAGCAGCCAGGTGAGTCGGAACAGTCCTTTCATTGCTCATCCCTCATTATTATAGGTGTGACAACAGCGTAGACCGGCGTGACTCAGGGCGCCGCCAGCCATTGATCGAGAATGCCGGCATAAACGCCATTGGCCACGCTCAGGTGCAACCACTGGTCGACGTAGCTCTTCCAGGCCACATCATCGCGGGGCAGCAAGTAAGCTTTTTCGCCGTACTGCATCTGCCGCTCAGGGTTGACCGCACACAGCCCCGGCTTGCGCTTTTGCTGGAAGCGCGCCTCACTGGCGTCGGTGATCATCACGTCGGCCTTGCCCGCGAGCAACTCGTCAAAAATAGTCACGTTGTCGTGCAGGCGGATTTGCGCGTTGGCCAAATGGGCGCGGGCAAAGGCCTCGTTGGTGCCGCCCGCCGGCTCGATCACACGCACCTGCGGCTGGTTGATCTGTTCGACGCTCTGGTAGCGTTGTACCTCGGCGCATCGCACCAGCGGGATCTTGCCGTCGACGCCGAGCGTCTGGCTGAAGAAGGCCTTTTTCTGGCGCTCCAGTGACACCGAAATACCGCCCACGGCGATGTCGCAGCGCTGCGCCAGAAAGTCCGGCATCAGGCTTTTCCAGGTGGTCGGCACCCAGTGGATGCTGGCGTTGAGGCTTTTGGCCAGTGATTCGGCCATGGCGATGTCGATACCTTCGTACGTGCCGTCTGCGCGCAGGGCGGAGTAGGGCGTGTAGTCGCCGGTGGTGCAGACGTTCAGCGTGCCGCGTTGCAGCACTTCATCGAGGCGCGAGGGGGCGGTGTCGGCCAGGGCGTTAGTCGCCAGGCTCGCCAATAAACACAGGGCTAGGGCAGCTTTCATGCAAGCGAGTCCTTGGGGGCATGATCGGGGGCGTCATTATTTCCAGCTGCGCGCGCAGGTAGCAAGGGGCGTGGCCGGGTTTACCACGGTAGGGCTTCGACCTTTTTTTCACGTTGCAATGGTTAAGCTACGAATCAAGGTCATTTACTACCGTTCCACCCACATGAGCCCGTGATGTCGCCACAACCTCCTTCCTCTATCGAGATTGAATTCGCCGAACACTGCGACCGCGAGCATGCCAGGGTCTGCGGCGACACGCGCCCGCCTGCGCTGCGCAAGCGCCTGGCGGTGTGGCGCGATGAGCGGTTGGTGCGCCAGGCGTTGAAAGTGGCCGGCGAACCCGGGCTGATTCTTGACCTGGCCTGTGGCGCCGGCCGCTTCTGGCCGGTGCTGGCCGAACACATCAATCGGGTGATTTTGGCTTCAGACAACTCCCAGCACATGCTCGACCACGCGTGCAGTCATCACCCGGCGGCGCTGCTCAAGCGTGTCAAAACGTTCCAGGGCTCAGCGTTTTCCATCGGCTTGTCGGCGAATGCGGTGGACTGCATTTTCTGCCTGGAGTTGTTTCGCCATGTACCCGGCAGCGACGCGCGTTTGGCGCTGCTGCGCGAATTCCATCGGGTCAGCCGGGACACGGTGATTGTGTCCGTCAGCTCGCAGGCGTCGGTAGAGGATGAGTTCCGTCAGGCCGGCTTCAAGGTGCTGAATCACCAGGAGTTCCTGCCGGGCTCAAAACGTTGGCGCGTTTACGTTCTACGTAAGAGAGGCTAACTCCCGTCTGTCCGACTATTCTTCAGCTCCTGTCGGAGTTTTCATGATGGCGTGTGCACTGCGGATGCTCGCTAAGCGCTTTCACGATATATACTGCGCGCCATTCTTCAAGGGAGAGCCGTGTGGCCATCGATATTCACTGGATCTGCGACAACGATAGCCTCGGCCAGCATTGCGCCGAATGGCAGCAGTTGCCATTCGTCGCCCTCGACACCGAATTCATGCGGGTCGACACTTTTTACCCCATTGCCGGGCTGATCCAGATTGGTGATGGCGTACGCGCTTACCTGATCGACCCCCTGACCATCGACAACTGGCAACCGCTGGCCGCTTTGCTGGAAAACCCCGGCGTTATTAAAGTGGTGCACGCCTGCAGCGAAGACCTCGAAGTGTTGCTGCGCCTGACCGGCAGCTTGCCGGTGCCGTTGTTCGACACTCAATTGGCGGCGGCTTACCTGAACCTCGGTTTCTCCATGGGCTACTCGCGCCTGGTGCAAGCGGTGCTCGACATCGAGTTGCCCAAGGGTGAAACGCGCTCCGACTGGCTGCAGCGGCCGTTGTCCGAGACGCAGGTGAGCTACGCCGCCGAAGACGCGGTGCACCTGGCCGAAGTGTATATCCGGCTGCGCCCGCAGTTGTCCGACGACAAATACAACTGGGTGCTGGAAGACGGTGCCGAGTTGGTGGCCAACTTGCGCCGCGAAGTCGACCCGTACGAGGTGTACCGCGAGGCCAAGCTGGCGTGGAAACTCTCGCGTGCGCAACTCGCCGTGCTGCGCGAACTGTGCGCCTGGCGCGAGCAGCAAGCCCGCGCCCGTGACCTGCCGCGCAACCGCATCGTGCGTGAACACTCGTTGTGGCCCCTGGCCAAATCCCAGCCGGATAACCTTGCCGCGCTGGGCAAAATCGAAGACATGCACCCGCGCACCGTGCGTCAGGATGGCCAGTTTCTGCTGGACCTGATCAAACGTGCCGGCAGCGTGCCGATGGACCAATGGCCACCCGCCGTTGCTGAACCGCTGCCGGTGGATGCCGCCACGCTGATCAAGCAACTGCGCGCCTTGGGCCAGGCCGAAGCTGAGCGCCTGGAGATGGCGCCGGAACTGATGCTGCGCAAAAAAACCCTTGAGGCGCTGGTCAAAAGTGGCTACCCCGACGGGCCATATAAATTGCCTGACTCGCTGCGTGGCTGGCGCCGCGAGTTGATGGGCCAGGCGCTGCTCGACAGCCTGGCGACTGCCGGAGAACAGCCTTGAAACGAATTTGCTCGATCTATCGCAGCTTGAAAAAAGACGGGATGTACCTCTACGTGCTCAAAAGCGATGCGCTGGAGCGTGTGCCGGAACCCCTGATGATCGCGTTCGGCAAGGCTCATCTGGCCTTTGAAATGGTGCTGACGCCGGAGCGCAAGCTGTCGCGTGAGGACATCACGGTAGTCCTGGAAAACCTCGACAAGCAGGGCTACCACCTGCAAATGCCACCGGCCGAGGACGAGTACATCGAACACTTGCCCGAAGAGCTGCTGCGCCGCAACGACCCGATGTGATCGGTCAGTGCCCTGTTCAGGGCACATGCTTCCCTGTACTCGTATTAGTTGGCGGTGGCCGCATGGATGCGGGCGGCCGTCTGCACTGTTTTTGAAAGGTTTGAACCATGCGTGTTCTGATTGCTGAACAGGATCACCCGCTTTACGCCCAATTGCTGAGCGAAGCGGCGCCGGACGTTGAAGTGTTGACCAGCGGCGACTCGGCCGAACTGTCGCGCCTGGCCGCCGATTGCCCTGTCTGGCTCGGCCAACCGGATTTGCTCGCCACGTTGCTGCGCCAAGGCCATACGCCGCAATGGCTGCAATCGACGTGGGCGGGCATCACGCCGTTGCTGGCCGAGGGCTTGCCACGCGATTATCAACTGACCCGCGCGGTCGGCATTTTTGGCCAGGTCATGGCCGAGTTTGTGCTCACGTATATGTTGGGCCACGAGCGCGAAGTACTCGCGCGGCTGGTCAGCCAGGTCGAGCGCAAATGGGACAACCGGCTGGGCCAAAGCCTGGCGGGGCGCAAGGCGCTGATCGTCGGCACCGGTGATATTGGCCAGAGCGTTGCCGATTTTCTGTTGCCGTTTGGCGTCAAGCTGTATGGTATCGCCAGTTCCCCACGCGAGCAGGCGCCGTTTATCGAAGTCGCCGGGCTCGACCAATTGGGCCGGTTGGTGGGTGAGGTCGACTACGTGATCAACCTGCTGCCGAGCACGCCGAGCACGCATGACCTGTACGACGCGGCGCTGTTCAAGCAATTCAAGCCGACCGGGTTGTTTATCAACGTCGGGCGCGGCGTGGCGGTGGTCGATGCCGACTTGGTCGAGGCGTTGAAAGAAGGGCACCTGGCCGGCGCGGTCATCGACGTGTGCCGCCAGGAACCGCTGCCGCAACGCCACCCGTTCTGGACTGCCTGGGGCTTGTTGCTGACCGGGCACAGCTCGGCGCCGACATCGCCAGCGTTGATGGTCGCGTTGTTTGTCGAAAACCTGCGGGCGCATCAGGCCAGGCAAGCGTTGCGCGGCGAAGTCAGCTTCGAACGCGGTTATTGAAGGCAGCGCCCGGCAATCGGGCGCATTGCTTAACATTGGGTCATGTACATAAAACCTGACAGTCAAGATGGAACCTCTTTCGCGGGTGCCCCCACCCAGTGATCGCAAAAGGCGCAGGGTTGCGCGTTTTGAAAGTTTGCTCTTGACTAAGGACAGGTATCACCATGACCACGCTCACTTCGCCTGGGGTTTATACGCCCCACTTCGCGCATTCAAACTCATCCAGCGTACCCACGGGCGAACCGCCCGCAACGCGTGTGCCCGCGCACACTAACCCAACGCCGACGCCACCCGCGCTGTTGGACGCAACGCTGGCAGCCCACTGCAATCGGCGAACCCTGGCGGATAAACTGCGCCACATCATTCAAGACCTGCCCCGGCAGCTCGTGGCGAACCAGCCGTTATCCAGGGCCAGGGCGCAGATGGAAACCGCGCTGGCAGCGCAGCTGAAAAACACAACGATGTACGTGTGTGAAAACTCGATCTATCCGGCACCCGAAGCTCTGCCTGCCAACCGCCTGGTCAGCCTTGAGGCCTACCTGCTCAGTTGCGGCCTGGAAGTGCCGAAAACCCTCGAAGCGCTGGTGCAGCAGCAAAACGTTATTGGCAGGCAGGCACAGGCCCATCCACTGGGCAACCTCAGCGGCGCGCTGTCGTGGCCCGTCGCGATGCCGGCGCAAGACCAGCGCGACATCATTGCCCTGATGCACGACAACAGCAGCGGCTTGGCGGATTTGCCGTTGGCCGACAGCGCGAAGGGCGCGCTCGGTTATTTGCTCAGCGGCAGTGCGGTGGTTGGAACGGCGCTGAACGCGCCGGTCCTGGCGATGGAACAACTGCTCGGCTCACCCAAAGCCCAGGCGCTGGGGCAAGCCATTCAGTCAAGGTTGGACGGCAGTGACTCAGGTATCGGCAGCAGCGCTTATGTGTTGACGGCGATCCACCTGGGGCTTGACCCGGAGTCCCTGGCCACACCCGCGCGCAACAGCGTTGCCGGGTTTGATCTGGCGAGCCGTCAGCACTGGGGGCAACCGCCTTCGGTGGTGATTGAAGGGTTGGGCAAACACTTGGTCGAGAAAGGTCGCGCCAGCGCGCAAACCGCCGACCTGGCCGCTTCATTGCTGCTGGCCAAAACGGCGCCGGAGTTCCTGATCAGGGATATTCCGGCGGGCGTGACCTGCGCCAGCGTGCTCTGGGCACACTTGGCGATGTCGGTGGGCAGGCTCGAAGCGCAAACCCCGGGCCGCACGCTCGGCATGCGCTATGCAGAAGTCTTGCTGGCCGCCGAGCAGCTCGATACCGACGCCGCCGTCAGCCAGCATATCGACCTGCAGGCACTGATAAATTGGGGCGTCGCCAACGGTCTTCTCGGCACCGCTGAACAGGCACCGTCGACGATTGAGATGGAGCGCGTGAGGGCCGCGTATAACGACCAGTTGGGCGTGTTGAAAACCACCAGCACCTTGCTGCAAACGCCCATTCCCAGTCGAGAAGCGATGGCGCTTGCCCAGCTTCAAGAGGCGTTTCCTGGCGTGGACGTCAGCCTCTTCAAGGTCAGGAACATCCAGAAGGCCAGGTTGAAGGCAGGCCGTCCTGGTCTCTACCCCGGCCTGCGTTCAATGCTCGACATCGTGATGGAAGGGAGCAAGCTGGGGGGCGAAGATCATTGGATCAGCAATGACAAACGCTTGCCCATCAATCGGTTTTGCAGCCTTTACGGCCAGGGCAAACTGGATGTTTCCACCTCGTTCAAGGCGCAGTTCGATGCGTCCATAACAGCCCACGAAGGCGGGCAACAAGCCAGGGTCCGGCATCTGATCTCGACGTTGCCGCTGGCAGATCGCAAGCGCCTCGAAAGCGCCAAGCTGGAATTCTTCCGTACCGACCAATACAAAATCGCCGGTGATTTATTTACCCCGCCAGCGCTTTACGCCAGGGGGCACACGTTGGAGGTGAAAGCCACCGGGAGTGACGGCCAAGTGGATCTTTACCGGATCGACACGCGCCGCGGTACGGTGCACAAACAAAACTTTCTGATACGCCGCCGCACTGAGCCTTTTACCGCGAACAAAATGCATGAGCGCGAGGCTAATGTGCTCTCGAAAACGCAGTTGTTTGAGCCCGATAAAGCCAAGTACGCCGAGCAGTTTCACGCGCAACCCGAGGGCGCGGGGGCGCCTGACAGTTTCAGCTCGGCGCGCAGTCACGCTATCGCCGATGTGTTTGTGCAGGCCCTTGACCTGAAGAATGATGACCTGTTGAAAGAGGCCAGGGGCGTCACCTCTTATGATCAGGACAGCGCGCGTAACGCGGCGATTTCCGAGTTCTTCCTGAACCTCATTCCGCTGCGCTCGGCCATCGTCAACTTTGGTAATGGCAACATTGGCCAAGGCGTCTTCGACCTGGCGATGGATGCGGTTGGCCTGATCACGTTGGGCGCGGGCAAGGCTGCACAGGCCGGCAAGCTGGTGGGCAGTGCGGTGTCGACGGCGGGCAAGGTGGCGAAGGTTTCGAGGTTTGTCGGGGCAACGCTTGTCGAGGCCTTCAACCCCTTGAGCGGCGCGGGGGATTTGCTCGCAAGTGGTGGCAGGTTGGTGGTCAAAGGCAGTCGTGCTGTGAGCCGGCAACTTAATCAGCTCAGGGGCGCGGCCGGCAGTTATGCCCTGTTGAAGGTCGCCAGTAAACACTATGCAGAAGCGGCCACGGGCGTGTTCAAAGTCGCGGGTGAGAGTGTTGAAGGCGGCGCCGTGTTACACAAGGGCAAATGGTATGCCTTTGATGCCGAAACAATGCTGCCCTACGGTCGACCACTCGACGATTTCGCGCCTGCAACCCGCGCGGTGAATGGCCAGATTACCCGCGCCTCGGCAGTGCCGGATGGCGAGTTGAGCAACGGCCTGTTTGGCCAACTCAACGTGCCGGCGTCCAGAATTACCGGGCTAACGCGCAACCATCAGGGTGTATATGTTGCCGCTGACGGGCACTTGTCGCATATCCGCCACACCGACAGTGCCGGCCAAACCGCCGTTTACGAAGTGCGTCAGGTAACGCGCACGGCAGACGGCACGGTACAGGCGCGGGTTTATCACAACAATCGACAAACCCCGCTGTTGCTCGAGCATGTGCAGGGTGACCAGTGGCGGCGGCTGGGGGCGCGTGGCGGTAGCCCGGTGTCGGTGAAGTCCGATTTGGGGCCAGAGATTGGCCGAGGCGGGGAGGGGACGGTTTATGCCAGCCTGGACGGGCAAAATGTTTACAAAGACACGGGACCGACCTGGCTAACCAGCGCCGAAGGCTACACCTCTATGGAAGTGGTCAATATGAACAAATACTACGGGGAGGATGTTGCTGAAGTCATCGTTGAGGAAGGGCGCAAATACATAAAAATGAGAAGAATCGACGGTGTGGACCTTAGCAAGATTGAAAAGGGCAGTTTGCCGCCCTCCGCGCGGTCATTAGTGGATGACATGCTGGCGCGCATGGAAGCGAATGACATTTATCACGGCGATCCGCAAATGAGCAATTTCATGTATTCCAGGAAGGACAATAAAATTTACCCCGTCGATATGGATGGCCTGCCTGCTGAGTTCATGGTGTCGGAGATAATGGACACGTATAACCGGAAAAAGGCCGAACTGCGCAAAACCTTCAATGAACTGATCGCCGCCTAACGTTGAGGGTGCACCCTGCCGTTTTTCAACGGCAGGGTTGCAGCGGCGTTAAAGGCTGAAGTCACCTTCGCACACCAGCTCGCTCAACGGCTTGCGCGGGCTTGGCGCTTCACGGCCTTGCAGGTATTCAGGCAAGGTCGATTTGTCGCCCAGCTTGCCCACGGCCACGGCCGCGTGCAGCGCATACCCATCCGGGATCTTCAGTTCTTTGCGGGTCAGCTCCTGATCGAACCCGGCCATGCCGTGGGTGTGCCAGCCGCTGAGGCTGGCTTGCAGCGCCAGGTGGCCCCAGGCCGAGCCAGTGTCGAAGGTGTGCCACAGAGCCGGGGTTTCTTCCGTGGCGCCGGGGGCAATGAAGTCGGTTTTCGACGCGATAATCACCAGCGCCGACGCGTGCTGCGCCCACCCCCGATTGAATTCATTCAGCAGGCCCAAAAAACGCTCCCAATCCGGCGTGTCGCGGCGCGCGTAGAGAAACCGCCAAGGCTGCGAATTGTAGGCCGAAGGTGCCCAGCGTGCAGCTTCGAAGAAGCTCAGCAGGGTGTCCTGCGCGATGCTCTCGCCGCTGAAGGCGCGGGGCGACCAGCGCTCGGTGAACTGCGGGTGGATCGGGTAATCGGCAACGCGTGTCATGGGCTTTTCCTGATCGACAATGGGGCGCTCAAAACTACTGCGCCCCCGCCAGACTGACAAGTGGTGTAACGCAGCCACTCGTAAGCGCTTGGCCGCAACGGCCTTGGGCACTAGACTGGCGGCCTTTTCACCTACCGATACTGATGCAGAGCCATGGCCGCCAAAGTCGAACCTTTCTGGATACGCAAAACCCTTGAACACCTCGACCAGGAGGAATGGGAGTCGTTGTGTGACGGCTGTGGCCTGTGCTGCCTGCAAAAGCTTGAGGATGAGGACGACAACAGCGTCTATTACACGCGTATCGCCTGCAAACTGCTCGACCTGAAAACCTGCCAGTGCACCGACTACCCCAACCGCCGCGCCTCGGTGCCCGACTGCATCCAGCTCACGCCGGGCCAGGCTGACCAGTTCAAATGGTTGCCGCCAACCTGCGGCTATCGCCTGGTCAGCGAGCGCAAAGACCTGCCGCTGTGGCATCACCTGGTGTGCGGCGACCGCGATGCGGTGCACCAGGAACGCATTTCCCAGTCTGGCCGCATGCTCGCCGAAGGCAGCGTGCCCGAAGACGACTGGGAGGATTACCTGATCTTCCGTGCAGGCTAAAGGAGGCGTGTGTATGACGCTGCAAACCCGGCTGGCGGCGCTTTTGGTGTTGCTGGCGCTGAGCCTGCCCGCGTGGTGCGCGAACAAAGTCGAGCTGGACTACCACGTCAAACTGCTGCCGCAGAGCGATCAGGCGCAAGTGCGCGTGAGCGTGTCGCAAGGCTCGGCGGTGCGCAGCCTGAACTTCGACCTGGGCGCAGGCGGCGACTACAGTGACTTCAAGGCCGACGGCCAATGGAGCCTCAACGGGCACCGTGGTCTGTGGCAACCGAGCGCCGGCATGGCCAGCCTGACCTACCGTGTACGCCTGACCCACGCGCGTAAAACCGGCATTTATGAAGCGCGGATGACCCCCGGTTGGGCGCTGTTCCGGGGTGAAGACCTGGTGCCGCCAGCGCGGCTCGACCAGCAGGGCGGCGTCGAGTTGGTCTCGCGGCTGGCGTTCGAATTGCCGGCAGGCTGGAAAAGCGTCGAAACCGCCTGGCCGCGCATCGGCAAAAACACCTTTCGCATCGACAACGTATCCCGCCTGTTTGATCGGCCCACCGGCTGGATGCTCGCCGGCAATCTTGGCAGCCGCCGCGTACGCTTGGGCGACACCGACGTCACGGTGGCTTCGCCCAAGGGCCAGGGCATGCACCGCATGGATGTGCTCACGTTGCTGACGTTCGTCTGGCCGCAGGTTGAGGCCGCGTTCCCGCGTCACCCTGCCAAGTTGCTGGTGCTGGGCGCCAGCGACCCGATGCGCCGCGGGGTGTTTGCGTCGCGCGACTCACTCTACCTCAACAGCCGCACGCCGCTGGTCAGCGAGAACGGCAGCAGCCCGTTGATTCGCGAAGTGGTGCAGGCCGTCGGGCGTTTCAATGATCACGGCAAGAGTGACTGGATCAGCGAAGGCATGGCGCAGTTCTATGCCATCGAGCTGATGCGCCGTGCGGGCGGTATCACCGATGATCGGTATGCCGCGATCCAGGCGCGACTGGCCAGGGAAGGCAAGGACGTGACCACACTGCGCGGCGAGCACGTCAGCGGCGCAACCGTTTCACGCGCGGTGGTGGTGTTGCAGGAGCTGGACCGGGAGATCCGCGTGAAAACTCACAACAAACGCTCGCTGGATGACTTGGCACACGCGGTGATGCGTGCAAACAGCGTCACCACCGCCGAGTTTGTGCAGTTGGCCGACGCTGTCATCGGCGAGTCTTCGGTGGTGCTCGATTCCAAACTGCTGCGCTGATCGATTAGGTCAAACGCGCTTTTTTGTGGGAGCGGGCTTGCTCGCGATAGCGCTGTGTCAGTTGAAAAATACTCGTCTGAGACAGCGCCATCGCGAGCAAGCCCGCTCCCACAGTTTGACCTTGCACCTCTGCAAGGCGTGGATCAGGCCGGAGTTTTGGCGGCTTTTTCAGCCGCCACTTCGGCCTTGGTCTTCAAGTTTTTCAACTCTTGGCCTGCGCGCTCGATCTTTGTGCGCACCGTGTTCATTTCCTGACGGCCCTCCTCCAGCTTGTCTTTGAGCGAGCTGTGCCCGGTCACGCCGCGCACCAGCGCCACGCCGCCAATCGCCACCTGGATCAGCCCGAAGATCCCGCCTCGGCGCAGGCCCTTGCCGACCAGCATAACGCCGCCGGCGACTGAGCCGATGCGTTCCCAACCGTGCACGTTTTGGCCGGGTTGGGTTTCAAGTGGCGCGTGTTCGATGATAGGTCGCAGGATTTTGTTGTCGCTCATGGTCTGTCTCCAACAAGGGCTAGTGTGAATAGCTGACTGTTGGCAGGCGTCGGATGTTCCCGAAAAATCAGTATTTGGGGCCTGAACGGGTGTTGTTGCCTTTAGCCAAGCGGTCGTAAAGCACCACGTTGACGGTGGCGGCAAGGTTCATGCAGCCCGTGGTCGGGATGTACACCACGTCTTCACACCAGTCGCGAATGTCTTTATCGAGCGAGCCGTCTTCGGGGCCGAAAATATACAGCGCGCGGTCGGGATGGGTGTATTCGGGCAGCGGGCGCGCGCCTTCGACCAGTTCCACAGCGACCGGGATGCAGCCCAGCGGCAGGATCTTTTTCAAGTCGTCGATGCCGATCAACGGAATGTCGTGGTGGACTTTTTTGGTGTCGGTGATGAAATCCCGCGCGCGCGCGTAACGCACCCCGGTGTAGAACACCGAGGCCACGCCGTAGCAGCCGGCGGCACGCATCACCGAACCGACGTTTTCGGGGGATTTGGGGTTATACAGACCGATGCAGCTGTAGCGTTTATTGCCCACGGGGAAGGGTGCCTTAAAAAGACGGCATTATAGCGGCAAGTTTCAAGCTGCAAGCTACAAGTTAGGAGCGGCAAGCTGCATGCAGATCGGCTTTTTCTTGCAGCTTGCAGCTTGTAGCTTGCAGCTATGATCCATCTTTTTTCATGAGTCCGGCCAACGCCGCAAACGGGTTGTGCGTCGCCTTGGCAATCGTCGGGCTGCTGGTGGAGCCTTCGCCGAAGTACTGCTGGTCGGTGTAGCGCGAGTGTTCGTTATCGTGGCAGTACAGGCACAGCAACTCCCAGTTGGAACCGTCTTGGGGGTTGTCATCATGATTATGGTTACGGTGGTGTACGGTCAGCTCGCTCAAGCGCTTGCCGGCAAATTCACGCGCGCAGCGGCCACACACGTGCGGGTACATCTTCAAGGCTTTGTCGCGGTAGCCCATTTCCCGGTCGCGCTGGGCATCGGCAAGGATGCGGTCCAGCTTGGCAGTGTGGGAGGGCGGGTTAGTCGAGCTCATCATGGCTCCTGGCTATTTGGGGGTTCACGGATACAGTTGATTCTAGCCGCTCGCGCCGTAAATGACCGCTGGCTTTTTCAGCAGCGGTACAGCCTGGCACCGGCAATCGTTTGTAGTATCGGCTCACACCCTTCACAAGGATCTGAAAACCTATGCGTTTATACCCATGGACCGCTGCGCTGCTGCTCAGCGTGCTGGCGGCTCAAGCCCAAGCGTTCTCAACGCCCAAGCCTGGCCAGGTAATCGAGGTGAGCCTCGAACAACTGCACCCCACCCAAGCCGTGGTCGGGTTTGACCAGATTGGCTACAGCCTGGCGTTGTTCGCCGACAAGCCGGCCAAAGTCTTCGACGAATACTGCGAAACCAACGGCCAGGGCGAGGCCGACAATGTGCCCAAAAAGGCCGACCTGCAGCAACCTCAAAGCTTCACCTGCAAAGACCCGGTGGGCGCCCATCCCGATGCGATGAAAACCGTGGTGGTCGGCCCCGGCGGCCAGTTGTACCTGACCGACGGTCATCACAGCTTCACCACCTTGTGGGAAGTACCCGGTGGTGGGCCTCAATTAAAAATGTGGGTGAAGGTTACCGACGATTTCAGCACCAGCGCGGACATGGCCACCTTCTGGCAGCGCATGCAGGCCGCGCGCAAGGTTTGGCTCAAGGACAATCAGGGCCGCACGCTGGCGCCTGAGCAATTGCCGGCGCACTTGGGTTTCAAGAACCTGCAGGACGACACGTTCCGCAGCCTGGTGTACTTCACCCGCAAGGCGGCCTACGGCAAGCCGGAGGACGGCGCGATTGCGCCGGAATTTTTGGAGTTTTACTGGGGCAACTGGCTGCGCACGCAAATCGATTTGAGCGCGTTCAACCTGAACAAGAAAGGCGGCTATAAAGATGCGATTGAAGCTGTCGCCAAGCGCATGGTCAGCCTGGCGCCGGGTTCACAGGTCGGCGACAGTGGTTTTACCGCGCATCAATTGGGCGGCATGACCAAGCTGGACCAGGGTGAGCTGGAAAAAACTGTCGATAAAAAACTGCCGTATGTGATCGATTACCGCAAATCCAGAAGCTGACGGGGATTGAACGTGTGGGAGGGGGCTTGCTCCCGATAGCGGTGGTTCAGTCGATGATGTGTTGACTGAGTGACCGCCATCGGGAGCAAGCCCCCTCTCACAGGGGATCTTCGGTGTTTGTAGGGCGCGCGGATCAGCCCTTGAGCTTCTCGGCAATCCAAATGGTGTGCCGGGTGCCTTTGTTGCCGTGGGCGAACACTTGCACTTCTTCGGCCTTGAAACCGGCCTTGCGCAGTTTGTCGCTGAACAGCTTGTCGGCGCTGGCCGACCACACGGCCAATACGCCCTTGGGCCGCAAGGCTTTGTCGCAAGCGGCCAGGCCGCCGGCGGAGTAGAGCCAGCTATTGGCCTTTTGCGTGAGGCCTTCGGGGCCGTTGTCGACGTCGAGCATGATCGCGTCAAAACCCTGAGGCTCGGCCTGCAGCACCTTGGCCACGTCTTCCATGCGGATCACCGTGCGCGGGTCCAGCAACGGGCGGCCGGACTTTTCGCCCAGCGGCCCACGGTTCCATTCCACAACACCGGGCACCAGTTCCGCCACCACCACTTCGGCGGTCTTGCCCAAGTGTTTGAGGGCCGAGGCCAAGGTAAAGCCCATGCCCAAACCACCGATCAATACCCGCGAACCGGGGCGCCCGGCGACCTTGCGGCAGGGGATTTCCGCCAGCGCGTCTTCGGAGCCGTGCATGCGCGTGTTCATTAACTGGCCGCCATCACCGCCCTGGATCTTGATGACAAAATCCTCGCCGTATTCGAACAGGCACAAGGCACCGCCGTTGTCGGGGATCGGGGTGGTGTCGAGCAGTACGAAACGTTTCATGGAAATCTCATTGGGAAGGGCATTCTTGCGCGGTTGGGAGTAGCCTTACGGTATTCCGGTCAGGCCATGGAGCCATCGATGAAGTGCAACATTCTAACGGTCATTGTGTTGAGCGCGCTCGCATTGGGTGCCGCGCAGGCTCAGGAGGTGCAAACCGTGCCCGTTGCACCCGCGCCAACCCCAGGCGCGCCGGGCACGCCGACGCCGACGTTATACCCGCAGGTCACCCCGCCTGTCGCCCCCAAGGCCACCGCTAACGGCTCACCTGCGCTGGTGCCCATCGTATTGCCGACGCCTCCGAAGGACCAAACCGTGCCTGGCTTGCTGCAGAACGACAGCAAACCGAAAACACCCGGCGGTTAAACCTGTTGCGCGAGTAATTGCCCATCGGCCATGCGCAGGCGTTTGGACAGGGCAATCGCAATCGCGCGGATGATCTTGGCGGCAACGCGCGGTGCTTCGTTGAGCATTTTTTCCAGGGAATCCTTGCCCAGGTTCAGCACCACGCTGTCGCTGACCGCCACGCAACTGGCCGAACGCCGCTCGCCATCGAGCACCGCCATTTCGCCAAAAGCCCGGCCACTGCGCAGGGTGGCGATGGTCAGGCGCTGGCCCGTGTGATTGGTTTTTTGCACGGCGACTTGGCCGCTGTGGAGGATGCACATGAAGGTGCCGGCATCGCCCTCGAGAAAAACCGCCTCGTCTTGAGCAATGCTGCTGATATTGAAGTAGCCCGCGGCCAGGTGAAAATCTTCCGGCAACAGCGCGTCGAACAGCCCGCAGTCCATGAGCATGTCGCGGATTTCGTCGTTAAGCAAAGTGGCTTGTGGCATAGCGGCAGTATTGATCCATCAATCAGTCGGCGGTCCTGTGTTCAGACAGGACCGCCGCACTAAGTTCCTTAACTCAACCCGAGTGCCTTGAACACAAACGCATATTCGAGCGCTACGTCACGTAAACCCTGGTAACGCCCGCTCATCCCGCCGTGGCCGGCACCCAACTCGGTCTTGAGCAGCAGCAGGTTGTCATCGGTCTTGGTGTCACGCAGCTTGGCCACCCACTTGGCCGCTTCCCAGTACTGCACGCGGCTGTCGTTGTAACCTGCGATCACCAGCGTGGCCGGGTAGGCCTGGGCGCTGACGTTTTCGTAGGGTGCGTAGGCCTTGATGCGCGCATACACCTCGGGCTCTGCAGGGTTGCCCCACTCGTCGTACTCGGTGATGGTCAGCGGCAGCTCCGGGTCGAGCATCGTGTTGAGTACATCAACGAACGGCACTTCGGCAATCGCCGCCTGGAACAGCGCGGGGCGTTGATTGAGCACCGCGCCGATCAACAAGCCGCCAGCACTGCCGCCGCTGATCGCGAGTTGCTTGGAGGTGGTCAGGCCTTGGGCGATCAGGTGTTCGGCGCAGGCGATAAAATCGCTGAAGGTGTTTTGCTTGTGTTCCTGTTTGCCGTTGCGATACCAGGCTTCACCCAGTTCGCCACCGCCGCGTACGTGCGCAATGGCAAACGCCACGCCACGTTCGAGCAGGCTCAGGCGCGCATGCGAGAACCACGGGTCAAGGCTCTGGCCGTACGCGCCATAACCGTAGAGGTACAGCGGGGTTGGCTTGCCGAGCTGGTCGCGCTTGACCACCAGGCTGATCGGCACTTGAGTGCCATCGGCAGAAGTGGCCCACAGGCGCTGGCTGACGTAGTCGTCGGCGTTGAACGCGCCCAGCACCGGGGTTTCTTTAAGCACCACTTGTGCGCCTGTCGCCAATTCGAGCTGGCGCACTTGGGCGGGGCGGTTCAGGGCTTCATAACGCAGGCGGATCTTGTGGCTGGCAAACTCCAGGCTGTTCTGCACATAAAGGCTGTAGGCGGCGTCGGGCAATTCGACGCGATAGGCCGCCACGTCCTGAGCGTGCACTTCGATTACCGGCAGGCCGCCGATGCGCAGGCTCAGGGTCATTGCGCTGGCGTTCAAGCTCACGCCGTCGAGCATCACCTCATCGCTGTGCGGGATCAGGTTTTGCCATTGGTCTTCAGTCGGCACGCTGCCGGTGTCGGCGGCAACAAACAGCGCGTAGTTGATGCCGTCGCGGTTGCTGCGAATAAACCACGCCCACTCGCCGTCGAGTTGGCCGTGGTCGACATCGTATTCATGGTCCTCGACGCGTGGCGCCAGGCAGGTAAAGTCCAGGTGCGGTTGGTCGGCGTCCAAGGCCCAGATTTCACTGGTGGTTTTGCTGCCCAGGGCCAGCAGCAACTGGCGCTCCGAGCTTGCACGGTAGCAATGCAGGAAAAACCGCCCATCGGGCTCGTGGAACACTTCCTGCGCCGCCGTGCCATCCAGGCGGTAGCGATAAAGCTTATGCGGGCGGTGGGTGTCGTCCAGCTCGCCGAAGAACAGCGTCAGGCTGTCATTCGCCCAGGTCATGCTGCCGTCGCAGTTCTCGAACGCCAGTTCGCTGACCTTGTCGGTGGCCAATTCCTTCACGAACAGCGTGTAAATCTCTTCACCACTGGTGTCGAGGCTGTAGGCCAGGCGCTGGTGGTCGGGGCTGATGCTGAACGTGCCCAGCGAAAAAAAACCGCCGTTGGCCAGCACGTTGGGGTCGAGCAGCAATTGTTCAGTGCTTTCATCCACCACGTTGCTGTCATCCGCCGGGCGGCGGCAGCGGTAGTGGCGGGCGTATTCGTCACCCGCGGTGGTGCGCGTGTAATACAGGTACGGCCCCCACGGCGAGGGCAGCGACAGGTCGGTTTCGAGAATGCGGCCCTTGATCTCTTCGAACAAGGCCTCGCGCAGCGTGTGTTGATCGGCGAGTTGCGCCTCCTGCCAAGCGTTCTCGGCTTTGAGGTAATCAAGTACTTCAGCGCTGTCACGCGCTTGCAGCCAGGCGTAAGGGTCTTGGCCTGCGGCCTTGCGGGCAATCGGGGCGGCAGCGATGTGGGTCGATGAAGGCATGGATCACTCTCTGTCTGGCGGATGGTGGCAGGCATTGCAGCCGAGACACGCAAAAGCCGTTATCATAGCCGCCTGTTTGCCTACCTTGCCATGGACACCATGACCGAGAACGACTATCTGACCGCTTGGGGCCTTTACGCCTTCGCAGCTTTGGGCTGCTTGTTGGTGTGGTTGCGCATGACCCGCTGGGTCTGGCGCTGGCTGCGCGAGCCGCTGCAACTGCTGATGGCGGTGCTGCTGTTCAGCCCGACCATCGTTGACCCGGTCAAAACCCAGTTCGCGCCGGCCGTGGCGATTACCGCGCTGGACCTGGTGCTCAAGGTCGGCAATAACGCGTGGCGGGCGGTTTCCGATTTGTTCATGTACACGATGATCGCCGCTGGCGTGTATATCGTCTTTGTGTTGATCCGCTGGCCCATCGAGCGCGCCGCCAATGCCCGTCGTGAGCGCAAGGCCGCGACCGATGCAGCGTTGGCCGCCGAGCGCGCAAACCAAGACGAAGACGACGAGCCGTACCGTCGCCCGGCGCCTGCCGGCAGCATGCGGGTCGAACCGCGCCTTTAACGTTGTCCGCCCTGCAGCGAGAGCCCTGGCATGTGTGAATTATTGGGCATGAGTGCCAACGTCCCCACCGACATTGTGTTCAGCTTTACCGGGCTGATGCAGCGCGGCGGGCGTACCGGCCCGCACCGCGACGGTTGGGGCATCGCCTTCTATGAAGGCCGTGGCTTGCGTCTGTTCCAGGACCCGGCCGCCAGCAGCGAGTCGGAAGTCGCGCTGCTGGTGCAGCGTTATCCCATCAAAAGTGAAGTAGTGATTGGCCATATCCGCCAAGCCAACGTGGGCAAGGTGTGCCTGTCCAACACCCACCCGTTCGTACGCGAACTGTGGGGCCGTAACTGGTGCTTTGCGCACAACGGCCAATTGGCCGACTTCAACCCGAGCGCCACGTTCTACCGGCCGGTGGGCGACACCGACAGCGAAGCGGCGTTCTGCGACCTGCTCAACCGTGTGCGCGAAGCGTTCCCGGAGCCTGTGGACATCGAACAAATGCTGCCGGACCTGATTGCGGCCTGTGCTGAATACCGCAGCAAAGGCGTGTTCAATTGCTTGCTCAGCGACGGTGACTGGCTGTTTTGCTACTGTTCAACCAAATTGGCGCAGATTACCCGGCGCGCACCGTTTGGTCCGGCACGGTTGAAGGATGTCGACGTGATCGTCGATTTTCAGGCCGAAACCACGCCCAATGATGTGGTCACGGTGATCGCGACCGAACCGCTTACCGACAACGAAAACTGGACCCGCTATGAACCGGGCCAATGGAGCCTGTGGCGACGCGGTGAATGCGTGAGCCAGGGCATCACTGAGTAAGGATAACGACCATGTTGCTTAGCTATCTGCGATTGGTGCTGTTTGCCATTGGCTTGTTGGTGGGTGTGCAAGTGCCGGGGTTTATCAACGACTACGCCAAGCGTGTCGAGGCCCACTTGATCGAGGCGCAGACTGGCCTGCGCGGGTTTGATGCGACTGCGCAGCAGTTCTTCAAGGGTGATTTGCAGGCGCTGGTGGCGCATTACCGCGCGAGTGATGACCCGGTGTTTCGCAGCGATGCCAACAGCTTGGGCACTTTGCTGGACCGTCAGGTGGCGTTGGACAAGCAATTTCAGGCGATGCAGGGGCCTTGGTACATTCGCGCGCTGCAGGTGGCGGTGGCGGCCGACCCGGCGATTCGTCTGGAAACCTGGAACGGCTACAGTTATCAGATTCTGCTGACGCCTGAAGCCATGGGCTGGGGGTTGGGCGGCGCGATGTTGTTGTCGTTTGGCATTGAGTGCCTGTTTCGCTTGATCGATTGGGTAGTGTTGGGCGGCAAGCGCCTGCGCCAGAGCCGGCCGATTGAAGAGCGTGACCTTAAAGGCCTCTAAAGACCGCCACAGCTCTACTCTAAATGTGGGAGCGGGCTTGCTCGCGATTGCGGTGTGTCAGATAAGTATTTTTCAACTGACACACTGCTATCGGGAGCAAGCCCCCTCCCACAGAAAGCAAAAGAAGCAGATCTGCTGTGTATGCAAAAGCCGCCTTTGATCTGCTTCAACCACTCAGGTCGGCTTTCAGGCCGCCGTGCTTTTGCTTTTGATCTGAGAAGCGCCCCGTTAAACCACGATGGCGGCCCACGGATGCAAGCCTGCGGGCGGGCATGCCGAGCCTAAGCGAGGCACCGAGTGGTGGCACAGGCCCACTAATCCGCTTGCTTCAATGAAACCTGTGGGCTCAGCACCATCCGCTCTTCACCGACCTCTTCGGCATACCGCGCCACTACCTTCTGGCACAGCCCGACTATCTCCTCCACCAACTCGACGCCGACGCGCCACGACACCACCACCGGCAAGTTCGGCAAGCGTTGCGCCATCGGCAGCATCACCAATTCCCCGCGTGCCAGCTCCTCACGGACCAGCACCGGGGGCAGGGCGCCCACCCCAAAACCATCGCGCAGCAAGCGGGTGATCGCCGACACCGAGTTCACACAGTTCATGCGGGGCGCGGCCACGCCGTTGGCCTGCATCAGGCTCAACACGTCCTGGTGTGGGTGGGAATTTTTCGAGTAAGTGATGATGCGCTCCCGGGCCAGTTCGGCGAGGGAGGCATAGTCTCGGTTGTAGATCGAATGGCGGGCAACAATCCATGCCATCGGGTGGCTGGCAAGTTCCAGGCTGCGCACGGTTTCGAGGCGCAGCAGGTCGGTTTGCAGGATCAGGTCGAGGAAGCCCTTTTGCAGCTGATCGCTGAGGTTGAGCGCGGTATCGGCGATCAATTCAATTTCGACCAGCGGAAAATGGTCCATCAATTCCGCCACCAAAGGGCTGAGCCACGTATGGATCACCGTGTCCATCGCGCCGATCCGAATCCGTCCGACCTTGCTGCTGGTGGTTTCCAGGGACTGTTTCAAGCCCTGCAGCGTCACCATCATTTGCTCGGCGTAATCGAGCACCTTCAAGCCTTCCGGGGTCAGGCTCACGCCGCGCGAGTCGCGCAGAAACAGCTTCACGCCCAACTCGCTTTCGAGCACGGCAATGCGGCTGGAAATCGAGGCTTGGGTGGTGAACAGCTTTTCGGCGGTCAGCCGAAAGCTCTTGAGCTTGGCCACCCAGACGAAGGTTTCGAGGAACTTCAAATTCATGGGATCAACTTTTCTTATGCATGGATCGGTTTTTATTAGTTGGACGCCGCGCCGGGCAAACGCCAAAAATCGTGCTATTCCACGATAAGCGGCGTTGGGGTGCCAGGACAAGTTGCGCGTTGTGTGCCCACAATCCCACACTGTAAAAAATACACAGCCTAGAGGAGCGCCCACCGTGAGCCGTCTGTTATTGAACTGTGACATCGGCGAAAGTTTTGGCAACTGGACCCTGGGTCTGGACGCCGAAGTCATGCCGTTCATCGATTGCGCCAACGTGGCTTGCGGCTTTCATGCCGGCGACCCGAGCATCATGCGCAAGACCGTCAGCCTGGCCTTCAAGCATGGCGTGCAAGTCGGCGCGCACCCGGCGTACCAGGACCTGCAAGGTTTCGGGCGCCGCTCCATGGCCTACACATCTCAGGAAATCCAGGACCTGTTGCACTATCAGATTGGCGCGCTGGACGGCATCTGCCGCGCGCAAGGCGGGCGCGTCAGTTACGTCAAACCGCATGGCGCGATGTACAACGACATGATGGCCAACCCTGCGCAACTGCGCGCGGTTATTCAGGCCGTGGCGGCCTATGGCGACTTGCCGCTGATGCTGTTGGCCACTTGTGATAACAGCGCGGCCAAGGCCTTGGGCGATGAATACGGGGTTATTCTGTGGTTCGAAGCGTTCGCCGACCGTGCTTACGACCACCGGGGGCACTTGGTCTCCCGCCAGTTGCCGGGCGCCGTGCACCACGACTCCGAGACCATCATCCAGCAAGCCTTGACGCTTTCCCAAGGCGAAGCGCTGACTGCCAGCGACGGCAGCGCCTTGCTGTTGCAGGCCAATACGCTGTGTGTGCATGGCGACAACGCCAGTTCGGTGGCCGCGGTAAAACGTATCCGCGAGGCATTGAGGCCAGCATGAAGCCACGCGTTGAAGTGGTGGCGATTGACTGCCTGATGGTGCGTCTGTTTGAGGTGATTGCCGAAGCCAATACGCCGTGGATGCTTGCTGCCACCCAGCGCTTGCGCGAGCGTTTTGGCGCGGCACTGGTCGACCTGGTGCCGTCCTACACCACCTTGATGGTGCATTACGACCTTACGGTATTGGCCCCGGCTCAGGCGCGGGTGTTGATCGATCAGGCCCTGGCCGACCTGCAACCCCAAGCCCAGGGCAGCGGCCAGTGCCACGTGTTGCCGGTGTGGTACGACCTGAGCGTTGGCCCTGAACTGAGCTTGCTCAGCCAGCGCAGCGGCTTGGCGGTAGACGACGTGATCCGCCGCCACAGCGCCCATCAATACCAGGTATTCGCGCTCGGCTTTGCGCCCGGTTTTGCCTTTATGGGCTTGGTCGATGAGGTGCTCGCCACGCCACGCCTCAGCACGCCACGCAAACGCGTGGCTGCCGGCAGCGTCGGCATTGCTGAACGGCAGACCGCCGCTTACCCGGTGGTATCGCCCGGTGGCTGGAACCTGATCGGCCGCACCCCGGCCAAGCTGTTCGACCGTGAGCGCGACGGCTACAGCTTGATGCAACCCGGCGACACTGTACGTTTCGAGCCCGTCAGCCACGCCGAATTTATCCGCTTGGGCGGCGATGACACGCCATTGGAGGCGCAGGCATGAGCTGCTTGTTGATCGAGGCCAGCACGCCGCTGTGCCTGTTGCAGGATGCCGGCCGTTTTGGCGTGCGCCACCTCGGCGTGACCCAGGGCGGCGCGCTGGATTGGGTGTCGATGTCGTGGGCCAATTGGTTGCTGGGCAACGCATTGGATGCGCCGGTGGTGGAAATCACCTTGGGCGGTTTTACCGTGCAGGCGCAAGCGTATTGCCTGCTGGCCCTGGCCGGTGCGGACCTGGGCGCTTACATTGATGAGCGTGCGGTCAGCCCCGGGCGCAGTTTTATCCTGCAAAAGGGCCAGCGCTTGCGCTTCACCCAACCGTTCAGCGGCGCGCGCGCTTACCTGGCGGCGCCCGGCGGGTTTACTGCGCCGCAGGTGCTGGGCAGTTGTGCCACGGTGGTGCGCGAGGCGTTGGGTGGGCTGGACGGTTTCGGCAAAGCGTTGGCCGAGGGCGGGCATCTGGCGTATTCCGGTACGGGCGGCGCGATGAAAGTGCTGAGTGAACCGGGGTTGCCTGCCAAGGCGCCGCTGGAGGTCATTGTCGGTGCGCAGATTGGCCAGTTCAGCGGGCAAAGCCTGTTTGACGCGTTCAACACCGAATGGGCCATCGACAGCCGCGCCGACCGCATGGGCATGCGTTTGCTGGGCACGCCGTTGCAGTATCAAGGACCGTCGTTGATCTCTGAAGGCATTCCGCTGGGGGCGATCCAGGTGCCGCCGGACGGGCAACCCATTGTGTTGCTCAATGACCGGCAGACCATCGGCGGCTACCCGCGTTTGGGTGCGCTGACGCCGTTGGCGCAGGCCAGGCTGGCGCAATACCTGCCCGGCGAGAAAGTGCGCCTGGCGCCGGTGGTGCAAGAGACCGCGCATCGCCAGCACCGCGACTTTTTACAGCGCCTTGCCACCGTCTAAAAAATACCGAGGCCACAATTTGGGAGGGGGCAAGCCCCCTCCCACATTGGATTTCCTGCAGCATGGGTATCCTGATTTGGATTCGGATTACTTGGAGAGAAAACGCATGCCTTCTTCCAGCCCGCGCAGCGTCAGCGGGTACATCTGATCCTCCACCAACTCACGCACAATCGCGGTCGACGCCGTATACCCCCACGTGTCCTTCGGGTACGGGTTTATCCAAATCAGCTTTTTATACTTGGCCATAAAGCGCTGCATCCATACATAGCCCGCCTCTTCGTTCCAGTGCTCGACGCTGCCGCCGGCCTGGGTGATTTCGTACGGCGCCATCGACGCATCACCAATAAAGATCACTTTGTAATCGGCGCCATACTTGTGCAGCAAATCCTGGGTCGAGGTGCTTTGCGAGGTGCGGCGCTGGTTGTCCTTCCACACCGCTTCATACACAAAGTTATGGAAGTAGAAGTACTCCAGGTGTTTGAACTCAGTCTTGCACGCCGAAAACAGCTCTTCGCAGATTTTTACATGCGCGTCCATCGAACCACCGATGTCGAACAGCAGCAACAGCTTGATAGTGTTACGCCGCTCCGGTCGCATCTGAATATTCAGCAAGCCGGCATCACGCGCCGTATGGTCGATGGTGCCGTCGATGTCCAGCTCTTCGGCCGCACCCTGGCGCGCGAACTTGCGCAGGCGGCGCAGGGCGATCTTGATATTGCGCGTGCCCAGCTCTACCTGATCGTCGAGGTTTTTGTACTCACGCTGGTCCCAGACTTTTACCGCCTTGCCCTGGCGCTTGCCGGCATCGCCCACGCGGATACCTTCCGGGTTGTAGCCGCCGGAGCCAAACGCGCTGGTGCCGCCGGTGCCGATCCACTTGTTGCCACCGGCATGGCGTTCCTTCTGTTCTTCCAGGCGCTTCTTGAATTCCTCGATCAGCTTGTCGAGGCCGCCGAGGGACTGGATCTGCGCACGCTCTTCATCGCTCAGCGAGCGTTCGAATTCCTTGCGTAGCCACTCCTCGGGAATCAGTGCCTGCAGGTGGTCGTCGAGTTTTTCGAGGCCATTGAAATAGGCGCCGAACGCGCGGTCGAACTTGTCGAAATGCCGTTCGTCCTTGACCAGAATCGCGCGGGCCAAGTAGTAAAACTCGTCCATGTCGGCGAAGGTCACCCGCTGTTTCAGCGCGTTGATCAGGTCGAGCAATTCGCGCACCGACACCGGCACCTTGGCTGCACGCATTTCGTTGAACAGGTTGAGCAGCATCAGCGATTACCGCGACGGCTCATAAACGCCAGTCGTTCCAGCAGTTGCACGTCTTGCTCGTTCTTCACCAGAGCGCCGGCCAATGGCGGGATCGCCTTGGTCGGGTCGCGTTCGCGCAGCACCGCTTCACCGATGTTGTCGGCCATCAGCAGTTTGAGCCAGTCGACCAGCTCCGAGGTGGAAGGCTTTTTCTTCAAACCCGGTACTTTGCGCACGTCGAAGAACACGTCCAGCGCTTCGCTGACCAGGTCCTTCTTGATGTCGGGGTAGTGCACGTCGACGATTTTTTGCAGCGTGCTGCGGTCGGGGAAGGCGATGTAGTGGAAGAAGCAGCGGCGCAGGAACGCGTCCGGCAGCTCTTTTTCGTTGTTGGAAGTAATGATGATGATCGGGCGCTTTTTGGCCTTGATGGTCTCGTCGATTTCGTAGACGTAGAACTCCATCTTGTCGAGTTCTTGCAGCAGGTCGTTGGGGAACTCGATGTCGGCCTTGTCGATTTCATCGATCAGCAGAATCACCCGCTCCTCGGACTCGAACGCTTCCCAGAGCTTGCCCTTTTTCAGGTAATTGCGCACATCGTGCACCTTGTCCACGCCCAACTGCGAGTCGCGCAGGCGGCTCACCGCGTCGTACTCGTAGAGGCCCTGATGCGCCTTGGTGGTGGACTTGATGTGCCAGGTGATCAGCTTGGCGCCGAAGGATTCGGCCAGTTGCTCGGCCAGCATGGTCTTGCCGGTGCCGGGCTCGCCCTTGACCAGCAACGGCCGCTCCAGGGTGATCGCGGCGTTGACGGCCAGTTTCAGGTCATCGGTAGCCACATAGGCCTGGGTGCCTTCGAACTTCATCGCTCATTCCTCACATTCATCAATGCCCGGACTATACCGCGCAGCCCCGGTGGCTGTGAACGCAGACGCCTTATTCAGTCTCTGAATGGCCGGTCACGCGCAGCATCAGTCGGTCGACGGCTTGGGCTGTTCGTAGCGCGCATTGAAGGCCTGGATGAAACCGTTGCGCAAAATCGCCACGAATGCAGAGAACGCGCTGATATTTTGCTGGTGCACGCTGCCGCTGAGTTCGACGCGCGTGGCGAATTGATTTTTGCGCTGGTTTTTCAACACCGTCTCGCTGGTGCCCACCACGGCTTCCCAGATCGAGCGGAAAATATTTTTGTCTTTGTTTTCGACGTCCTGCTGCCAGTCAAAGACTTCAACATCGCGCAACAGCGGCTTGATGTAACCGCTGAGTTGGCCCTTCTGGGCCTGCGCTTCGATCACCACATCACCGGTGCCCGCCTTGAAGTCGAACTTGCCGTACGCCGAGGCGAAATCGTTCATGCGTGTGAGTTGCAGGTCACGCGCGCGGAAGCGGAATTCGAAGTCCTCAAAATTATTGAAAGGGTCAAAGGTGGCGGTGGCTTCCAGCGGCGCTTGGCCTTGCAGCATGGCCTTACCGTCAAAGCGTGCATCGCGCTGGCCTTTGAGGTCCACCACGTTGGTCAGGTTATACAAGCTGGCGTTGATTTCGGTGGCGTTGATGTTTACTTGCGGTTTGGAGCTGAAGTTGTGAAAGGCGACCTTGCCGTCCTCAATGCGCACTTCGTTCAGAGTGATCGGCAGGAGTTTTTTCAACTGCGCCTGCCAGTCGGTGCCCTTACCGGTCTGCGACGCCTGTTTGTTTGCGCCGCCGTCGACGAAGTTGATTTCAGGCCGCACAAAATGCCCCTCGGCAACCACCGCATGGTCGTACCACAGCGAGTGCCAACTGACCGCAAATTCAATCAGCGGCGCGTTAACCAGCGGCACCGGAACCTTACCGTCGACCTTGACGATTTTCAGCCCTTTGATCCGGTAGGCACCGCGCCACAACGCCAGGTCTACATCGGCGACTTCGCCGCGGTAATCACCCATGTCGGCAAGCTTGTCATTCAGGTAATTGCGCACCACATAAGGCAACGCGATATTCAGGGCAACCAGCAGCAGCACCAGCCCGGCGGCGGTCCATAGCGGCCAACTGTAGCGACGTTTCATGGGGTAGGCTCTCTGTCCATATTGGGTTACATATAATTGATGGACTTGCGCACAGGGCGCAACGTTCCGCAGACTGGACGCCTCTACGCCGGCGGCATAACCTTGGGGCCTTCCTGAAATAGCCTTAAGGACCCCGTCATGAGCCGCATCTTTGCAGACAACGCGCACTCCATCGGTAATACGCCCCTGGTTCAGATCAACCGGATTGCGCCGCGTGGCGTGACCATCCTGGCCAAGATCGAAGGGCGAAACCCAGGTTATTCGGTGAAGTGCCGCATTGGCGCAAACATGATTTGGGACGCCGAAAGCAGCGGCAAACTCAAACCCGGCATGACCATTGTGGAACCGACTTCCGGCAATACCGGCATCGGTTTGGCGTTTGTCGCGGCCGCGCGTGGCTACAAACTGCTGCTGACCATGCCGGCGTCCATGAGCATCGAGCGGCGCAAAGTCCTCAAGGCTCTCGGTGCCGAACTGGTGCTGACCGAACCCGCCAAAGGCATGAAAGGCGCCATCGAAAAAGCCGGTGAAATCGTTGCCGGTGACCCGTCGGCCTACTTCATGCCAGGCCAGTTCGAAAACCCGGCCAACCCTGCGATCCACGAGAAAACCACCGGCCCGGAAATCTGGAACGACACCGACGGCGCCGTCGACGTGCTGGTCGCGGGCGTCGGCACCGGCGGCACCCTTACCGGTGTGTCGCGTTATATCAAGAACACTGCGCGCAAGCCGATTCTGTCGGTGGCGGTGGAGCCGATTGCATCACCGGTGATCACTCAGGCGCTGGCCGGTGAAGAGATCAAGCCCAGCCCGCACAAGATTCAGGGCATCGGCGCGGGTTTCGTGCCGAAAAACCTCGACCTCTCGATGGTCGACCGCGTGGAACTGGTGACCGATGAGGAATCCAAGGCGATGGCCCTGCGCTTGATGCAGGAAGAAGGCATTTTGTGCGGTATCTCTTGCGGCGCCGCCATGGCCGTGGCTGTGCGCCTGGCCGAGAAGCCGGAAATGCAGGGCAAAACCATCGTGGTGATATTGCCGGACTCGGGTGAGCGCTACCTGTCGAGCATGCTGTTTAGCGATTTGTTTACCGATCAAGAAAACCAAGCCTGATCAGTTTGCTGCGCGTCTCCCACGCAGGGCCAGCAATCAGGGGTGCAGAGGGTTGATTTATGTCAGCCGGTCGGCCGAGGCCTTCTGCATAATGCAGCAAATGTTTATGATGACCGGCTGCTATGTTTGGTTTCCCCTCACCGGGAGGTTATTCGCCAGGCGCTAATTTCCAGGAGTTGCTGCATGACCTTTTCTTTGGCCGCCAAACTGTCGGTGCTGCTGTTGTTTATCGGCAGCACGTTGTATGTGCACTTGCGTGGCAAGGCCCGTTTGCCGTTGTTGCGTCAGTTCGTCAACCACTCGGCGTTGTTCGCCCCGTACAACGCCTTGATGTACCTGTTCTCGGCCGTGCCGTCCAAGCCGTACCTGGACCGCAGCAAATTCCCTGAACTGGACGTGCTTAAGGACAACTGGGAAGTGATCCGCCAAGAGGCCATGCACCTGTTCGACGAGGGTTATATCCGCGCCGCCGAAAAGAACAACGACGCAGGCTTTGGTTCGTTCTTCAAGAAGGGCTGGAAACGTTTTTACCTCAAGTGGTACGACAAACCGTTGCCATCCGCCGAGGCGTTGTGCCCGAAAACAGTGGCCCTGGTCAGCAGCATCCCCAACGTCAAGGGCGCGATGTTTGCGCTGTTGCCCGGCGGCAGCCACCTCAACCCGCACCGCGACCCATTTGCCGGTTCGTTGCGTTATCACTTGGGGCTGTCCACGCCGAACTCCGACGACTGCCGCATCTTCGTTGACGGCCAGGTCTACGCCTGGCGCGACGGCGAAGACGTGATGTTCGACGAAACGTATGTGCACTGGGTGAAGAATGAAACCGAACACACTCGGGTGATTCTGTTCTGCGACATTGAACGCCCGCTGAGCAGCCGTTTGATGACGCGCATCAATCGCTGGGTCAGCAAGCAACTCGGTCGTGCTACTGCGCCACAGAACCTGGATGACGAACGTGTTGGCGGCATTAATCAGGCCTATGCCTGGAGCAAGACCTTCAGCGATAAGTTCAGTGGCCAGGTCAAACAGTGGAAGCGCAAGCACCCCAAAGCCTACCGCATCGCGCGGCCAGTGTTGGCGGTGGTGGTGTTGTTGCTGTTGTGGAAGTGGTTGTTCGGCTGATCTGATGTTGCGGTGTGGCGCGGCAAGCCTGCGTGCGGCCAGCGTGGTTAACGGGGCGCTTCTCAGATCAAGAGCAAAAGCACGGCGGCCTGAAAGCCCACCTGAGTGGTTGAAGCAGATCAAAGGCGGGTTTTACATACACAGCAGATCTGCTTCTGCTTGTTGTGGGGGGGGGCTTGCTCCCGATAGCAGTTTTACAGTTGATACATGAATTGACTGACCCACCGCCATCGGGAGCAAGCCCCCTCCCACATTGAGGGCTCCATTAATTTGTAAGCCCCATGTTTTCAGTTCGCCTTATGAAGCGATCAACTGGCGCAGCACATAGTGCAGAATGCCGCCCGACTTGAAGTACTCCACTTCATTCAGCGTATCGATCCGGCACAGCACCTCGAGCTTTTCACTGCTGCCATCCTCCCGGGTAATCACCAAGGTCAAATTCATTCTTGGCTCGATCTCGGCATCGGTCAGGCCGAGAATGTCGATCTTCTCCTTGCCCGTCAGCTTCAACGCCTTGCGGTTCTGGTCCAGCTTGAACTGCAACGGCAGCACACCCATGCCCACCAGGTTGGAGCGGTGAATACGCTCGAAGCTCTCGGCGATCACCGCCTTGACCCCCAGCAAATTAGTGCCCTTGGCCGCCCAGTCACGGCTTGAGCCGGTGCCGTATTCCTGGCCGGCAATCACCACCAACGGTGTGCCCGACGCCTGATACTGCATGGCCGCGTCGTAGATCGGCATTTTCTCGCCGGTGGGGATGTACAGCGTGTTGCCGCCTTCTTCGCCGCCGAGCATTTCATTGCGGATACGGATGTTGGCAAACGTGCCGCGCATCATCACTTCATGGTTGCCACGGCGTGAGCCGTACGAGTTGAAGTCACGCGGTTCCACGCCTTTTTCACGCAGGTAACGGCCAGCGGGGCTGTCGGTTTTGATGTTACCGGCCGGGGAGATGTGGTCGGTGGTCACCGAGTCGCCGAGCATTGCCAGCACGTTGGCGCCTTTGACGTCTTTGATCACCGGCGGCGGGCCGGCAATGTCATCGAAAAACGGCGGGTGCTGGATATAGGTCGAGTCTTCCTGCCACACATAGGTCGCCGCTTGCGGCACTTCAATTGCCTGCCACTGCTCGTCGCCGGCAAACACCTCGGCGTATTCCTTGTGGAACATGCCAGTAGTGACTTGGGCCACGGCGTCGGCGATCTCTTTGCTGCTTGGCCAGATGTCTTTCAGGTACACCGGCTTGCCGTCTTGGTCGTTACCCAGCGGCTCGCTGCTGATGTCGATACGCACGGTGCCGGCCAACGCGTAGGCGACCACCAGCGGCGGCGAGGCCAGCCAGTTGGTTTTTACCAGCGGGTGCACGCGGCCTTCAAAGTTGCGGTTGCCGGACAGCACCGAAGCCACGGCGAGGTCGGCTTTCTGGATGGCTTTTTCGATCGGCTCGGGCAACGGGCCGGAGTTGCCGATGCAGGTGGTGCAGCCATAGCCGACCAGGTCAAAGCCGAGCTTGTCCAGGTACTGCGTGAGGCCCGCGGCTTTGTAGTAATCGGTGACCACTTTGGAGCCTGGCGCCAATGAGGTTTTCACCCACGGTTTGCGCGTGAGGCCCTTTTCAACGGCCTTTTTCGCCACCAGACCGGCGGCCATCATCACGCTGGGGTTGGAGGTGTTGGTGCACGAAGTGATCGCGGCAATCACCACGGCGCCGTTTTTCAGGCGATAGGTGTGGCCATCTTCTTCGTAGTCGGTTTCACCCACCAAATCGGCGTTGCCGACGGCGACACCACCGCCGCCTTCGCTTTCGAGGCGACCTTCTTCTTTGTTGGTCGGTTTGAATTGCAGGTCGAGGAAGTCGCTGAAGGCTTGGCCTACATTCGGCAGCGACACACGGTCTTGCGGGCGTTTCGGCCCGGCGAGGCTGGCTTCGACGCTGCCCATGTCCAGCGCCAGGCTGTCAGTGAACACCGGCTCCTGGCCAGCGTTACGCCACAAACCCTGCGCCTTGGTGTAGGCCTCGACCAGTTTTACCGTGGCGGCCGGACGGCCGGACAGGCGCAAGTAGTCGAGGGTCACCTCATCCACCGGGAAAAAACCGCAGGTGGCGCCGTATTCCGGGGCCATGTTGGCGATGGTGGCGCGGTCGGCCAAGGGCAAATCGGCCAGGCCGTCGCCATAGAACTCGACGAACTTGCCGACCACGCCTTTTTTACGCAGCATCTGCGTCACCGTCAGCACCAGGTCGGTGGCGGTAATGCCTTCTTTGAGTTTGCCGGTGAGCTTGAAGCCGATCACTTCCGGAATCAGCATCGACACCGGCTGGCCAAGCATTGCCGCTTCCGCTTCGATACCGCCCACGCCCCAGCCGAGTACGCCGAGGCCATTGATCATGGTGGTGTGCGAGTCGGTGCCGACCAATGTGTCGGGGAACGCGTAAGTGCGGCCGTCTTCGTCCTTGGTCCACACGGTGCGGCCGAGGTATTCGAGGTTGACCTGGTGGCAGATGCCGGTGCCCGGCGGCACCACGCTGAAGTTGTCGAAGGCGCTTTGGCCCCAGCGCAGGAAGGCGTAGCGTTCGCCGTTGCGCTGCATTTCGATGTCGACGTTTTGCTCAAACGCGCGGGTGGTGCCGAACTTGTCGACCATCACTGAGTGGTCAATCACCAGGTCGACCGGCGACAGCGGGTTGATGCGCTGCGGGTCACCACCAGCCTTGGCCACGGCGGCGCGCATGGCGGCGAGGTCGACCACCGCGGGCACCCCGGTAAAGTCTTGCATCAATACACGCGCGGGGCGGTATTGGATTTCGCGGTCGGACTGGCGCTGTTTAAGCCACGCGGCGATGGCCGTCAGGTCGGTGCCGGTGACGGTTTTGCCGTCTTCCCAGCGCAGCAGGTTTTCCAGCAGCACCTTGAGCGACATCGGCAGTTTGTCCAGGTCGCCGAGGCTCTTGGCGGCTTCGGGCAAGCTGAAGTAGTGGTAGGTTTTGTCGTCGATTTGCAGGGTTTTAAGGGTTCTCAGGCTATCAAGGGATGACATTACATGACTCCTTATGGTCCGCACGGCTACGGACCTGACGGGACGAACAGAGCGTTCAACTTAGCCCTGTTTTCATTAGCAGGCTAATAACTGGACTGTATCGTTGAGTCCAAGGTTCCGAACTCGGCTATCATGCGCGCGTTTTCATGACAGGCATTGCGATAGCGCAAGCCAGTTGCCAGGAGAGTCAATGAACACCCTTTTTATGCACTGCCGCCCAGGTTTTGAAGGCGAAGTCTGTTCCGAGATCGCGGAACACGCCGCGCGCCTGAACGTTTCCGGCTATGCCAAAACCAAAACCGGCAGCGCTTGCGCCGAATTTGTCTGCACCGAAGAAGACGGCGCGCAGCGCCTGATGCACGGCCAGCGGTTTGCCGAGCTGATCTTTCCGCGGCAGTGGGCGCGCGGTGTGTTTATCGACCTGCCGGAAACCGACCGCATCAGCGTGATCCTCGCGCACCTGCAAGGCTTCCCGGTGTGCGGCAGCCTGTGGCTGGAAATGGTCGACACGAATGACGGCAAGGAGCTTTCGAACTTCTGCAAGAAATTCGAAGTGCACCTGCGCAAGGCTTTGTTGAACGCCGGCAAGCTGGTCGACGACCCGAGCAAACCGCGCCTGCTGCTGACCTTCAAAAGCGGCCGTGAAGTGTTCATGGGCCTGGCCGAATCGAACAACTCGGCGATGTGGCCGATGGGCATCCCGCGCCTCAAGTTCCCACGCGACGCGCCAAGCCGTTCGACCTTGAAGCTGGAAGAAGCCTGGCACCACTTTATCCCGCGCGACCAGTGGGATGAACGCCTGCACGGTGACATGACCGGCGTCGACCTCGGCGCGGCCCCCGGCGGCTGGACCTGGCAACTGGTCAACCGCGGCATGCTGGTCACGGCTATCGACAACGGCCCAATGGCTGAAAGCCTGATGGACACCGGCCTGGTGCAGCACTTGATGGCAGACGGCTTCACCTTCGTGCCCAAGCAGCCGGTGGACTGGATGGTGTGTGACATCGTTGAAAAACCGGCGCGCAATGCGGCGCTGCTGGAAACCTGGATTGGCGAGGGCCATTGCCGCGAAGCCGTGGTGAACCTGAAGCTACCGATGAAGCAGCGTTATGCTGAGGTAAAACGCCTGCTGGAGCGCATCGAAGAAGGCTTCAAGGCACGTGGCATTCGCGTGGAAATCGGCTGCAAACAGCTCTACCACGACCGCGAAGAAGTCACCTGCCACCTGCGCCGCCTGGTTGATGTGAAGAAGCGCAAGTAATCGCGTTCATCTCGTACCAACGCCTGAAGAAATGCTTCAGGCGTTAAACGCGAAGGTTTAATCTTCATGTTCATCAATAATCGAAACACTTTGAATGTCTGTAAGGTAGATGTCACCGTAAGTTCCATCTTGGTATTCCACTCTCATCACCTCGTGGCCGTTTTTTGTAGAGAGTCCCGTAAACTTATGAGTATGTGTCTGATTGAGTTTGTTAGTGACCTTCACACTGAAGGATTCCGGGTCTTTCAATACGGCTTTGATTTCATCTAAAGTCATTGTTAAGTCACTCTAATCAAATGAGTAATCAGTTTTTCACCCAACCGAATGCTACGTATACTGTCAAGTCTGACAGTTTTTTAGATGATTTTTTCATGTTCATTGTTTTTTTGAGTTATATAGGGTAGGCATTTGAGTCAGTTGTTTTGACTCGGTCGGGACGATTTATAGAATCAGTATTTAATTAAGTGGTTTGGGGATGTCGCAAGCACGCAAGCGGCCTTCCGTTCGAAAACGCCTTGCAGCACTACCGAAAACGCCTCTGAAGAGTTACGTATCTGCCAGAGGATATCAAGGCAGCGAATTTTCAAATACACCTGATCTGGTGGTGGTGCGGAATTTGGGCAACAATGCACGCCAGTTTCAGGAGTAAACAATGAGCGACACTTTTCACACCGCTGTCGACGGCACCCTCGACGCCACCGGCCTTAACTGCCCGGAACCGGTGATGATGCTGCACCAGCACATCCGCGATTTACCGCCGGGCGGCTTGCTCAAGGTGATCGCGACCGACCCTTCGACCCGCCGCGATATTCCCAAGTTTTGTGTGTTCCTTGACCACGAACTGGTCGATCAGCAGGAGCAGGCCGGGACGTACCTGTACTGGATTCGCAAAAAGGCCGATTAACCGCGCGCCTTGTGTGCGTGAATCTGCCGGCGTGCACTGCGCGCCAGGCGCACCAGCAACATCCCCGCCGCACAGCTCAGGCCCACGATCAGCCCTTGCCATAAACCGCTGGGGCCGCTGGGTTCGCCGAGCCAGTCAGTCAGCCCCAACGCATAACCCACCGGCAGCCCCACGCCCCAATAGGCGAACAAGGTCAGCACCATGGTTACGCGCGTGTCTTGATAACCGCGCAAGGCGCCGGCGGCGGTGACCTGGATCGAGTCCGAGAACTGGAACAGCGCAGAGAACACGATCAGCGTCGACGCGAGGTGAATCACAATCGGGTCCGGCGTGTAGATCGCCGCGATCTGCTCGCGAAACAACAACATCAGGCTGCACGACAGGCAGGCATACGCCAGCGCGGTGCCCATGCCGACGCCAGCGGCAAAACGTGCCTCACGCGGTTCGCCACGCCCCAGCGCCTGGCCGACACGCACGGTCACGGCGATGCTCAGGGAATACGGGATCATGAACACCAGCGAGCTGACATTCAGCGCGATCTGGTGGCCGGACACCACCGTGGCGCCCAAACTGCCGATCAACAGCGCGATGACTGCGAAGATGCTCGATTCGGCGAAAATCGCGATGCCAATCGGCAGGCCAATGTTCAGCAGGCGCTTGATCACCGCCCATTGCGGCCAGTCAAAACGCTTGAACAGTTCGCAACGCTGGTACGCCGGGCCCCAGCGCGTCCAACCGGCCAAACCGAGCATCATCACCCACATCGCGATGGCCGTGGCCCAGCCGCAGCCCACGCCGCCCATGGCTGGTACGCCGAAATGGCCATAGATGAAGATGTAGTTCAGCGGGATATTCAACGCCAACCCGCACAGGCCCATGACCATGCTCGGCCGCGTGCGGCCCAAGCCATCACTGAAACAGCGCAGCACGTAGTACAGCGCAATGGCCGGCATCCCGGCGGCGATGCCATACAAGTAACCCATCGACGGCGTGATCAGGTCGGGCTCGACCTTCATCGCCTGCAGGATCGGCTCGGCGCTGAGCAGCAACAGGGACGCCGTGATCCCGACCACGACAGCCAGCCATAGCGACTGGCGCACCAGCGGGCCAATCTCGCCGTAGTGGCCTGCACCGTAGCGCTGCGCGACTTTCGGCGTGGTCGCCAGCAGCGTGCCGGTCATCAGCAGGTAAACCGGAATCCAGATCGAGTTGCCCAGGCCCACCGCCGCCAGGTCCTGCGGGCTGACGCGACCTGCCATCACCGCGTCGACAAAGCTCATCGCAGTGGTGGCCAGTTGGCCAATCATGATCGGCAAGGCGAGCGTCAACAGGTCGCGCACTTCCCGGCTGATGCGGGCGGGGCGGGTGATGGAGGCGGTGGCAGTGTTCACGTACAAGTGTCCAGTTAAGTGTGGCTGAGGACGGCGGAGTCTACGCCTTGACGCAATGGTCAGGAAAAAACCTGTGTTAGCGATTTGTAAGCGATTTACCGCTGCGCAAGCTGGCTTGCCCGCTCGCCACCACAACGCAGGTCGCTTCCCTGTACACTGCTGTTCCGCGAAAGGAGCCTGCCATGCTGATTGTTGCCGACGAAAATATCCCACTGCTTGATGCCTTCTTCGAAGGGTTTGGCGAGATTCGCCGGGTGCCCGGCCGGTCCATCGACCGCGCCACGGTCGAGCAGGCGGATGTGCTGCTGGTGCGTTCGGTAACCAACGTCAACCGCGCCTTGCTTGAAGGCACGCAGGTGCGGTTTGTCGGCACCTGCACCATCGGCACCGATCACCTGGACCTGGGCTACTTCAAGCAGGCCGGTATCCAGTGGTCGAGCGCGCCGGGCTGCAATGCGCGTGGCGTGGTGGACTACGTGCTGGGCAGCTTGCAAACCCTGGCCGAAATTGAAGGCGTCGACCTCACTCAGCGTACCTACGGCGTGGTCGGCGCGGGTGAAGTGGGCGGGCGCCTGGTCAAGGTGCTCAAGGGTTTGGGCTGGAACGTGCTGGTATGTGACCCGCCGCGCCAGATCGCCGAAGACGCTGATTACGTCAGCCTTGAGCAAATTATCGCGCAGTGCGACGTGATCAGCCTGCACACGCCGCTGACCAAGTCCGGCAACGGCTCTACCTGGCACTTGCTCGATCGTCAGCGTCTTCAGCGCCTCAAGCCCGGCACTTGGTTGATCAACGCCAGCCGTGGCCCGGTGGTGGACAACGCCGCGCTGCGCGACGTGTTGCTGGAACGTGAGGACTTACAGGCCGTTCTGGACGTGTGGGAGGGCGAGCCTGAGGTAGACGTCCACCTGGCTCACCTGTGCGTGTTGGCCACGCCGCACATTGCCGGTTACAGCCTGGACGGTAAACAGCGCGGCACCGCGCAGATTTACCAGGCGTTCTGCGCCCATCTTGGCCAAGCGCCGAGCATTCAATTAAGTGATTTGTTGCCGGCGCCGTGGCTGGCTGAAGTGCATTTGAATGCCGCCACTGACCCTGCCTGGGCATTGGCGACCTTGTGCCGCAGCGTGTACGACCCGCGCCGCGATGATGCGGATTTCCGCCGCAGCCTTGTAGGAACAGTTCAACAACAGCGCGAGGCGTTCGACCTGCTGCGCAAGCATTACCCGCTGCGCCGTGAGATCGATGGCTTGAAGGTGCGCATCAACGGCGAGCCAGCCGGTTTGGCGCGCATCGTCGCTGCGTTGGGCGCCGAAGCGCTTTAAACAGCCACAAAAAACCCGGTCACTTGGGCCGGGTTTGAAAGAGCGTGGGCGCTTCAGCCTCGCTGCGCAGGTTTTACCAGGCGCTGTTCCAACTCGCTGCACGCTTGCTGGATCATCTCTTCGGTAATCTGCACTTCGCGGCCTTGGGCGTCGATCACCGAGCAAGGCAGATGCTGCGGTTGGCGGATTACTTCAATTTTGGCGTCGCTGCTAGTTTGCAAGGTCATGGCCTGTCTCCTCATCAGGTTGTGTACCTACTCTAATTCCCCCGCGTGACCAAGCTATTACAAGTCCTTACAAAGTCACCGGTTCGAACGCTCAGTCGACCAGAAATCGATACGAATTTCCAGCCAATCGTTAGACCGATAGCCTCTATTAGCCTGTGTCTGCGGGCATAATTAACCTGACTCATTGTTATTTACTCAAGTTCCCCCAATGTTCAGGTGTAGCGACTTCTATTCCTCACGCAGGTGATGCCCTCCATGTTTTCAGCCCGTCAACGCCGCGCGATTCGCCTGGCCAGCCGCTTTATTGCGCCCTATCGCTGGCAGGCGCTGGGTGCCTTGTTGGCGCTGATCGTTACCGCCGGCATTACCTTGTCCATGGGGCAGGGCATCCGCCTGCTGGTAGACCAAGGCTTCATGACACAATCTCCGCACCTGCTTAACCAGTCGATTGGCCTGTTTATGCTGCTGGTGCTGGGTTTGGCGGTGGGCACGTTCTCGCGGTTTTATCTGGTGTCGTGGATCGGCGAGCGGGTCGTCGCGGACATTCGCCGCCAGGTGTTCAGCCACTTGATCTACCTGCACCCGGGTTTCTACGAGAACAACCGCAGCTCGGAAATCCAGTCACGGCTGACCACCGACACCACGTTGCTGCAGTCGGTGATCGGTTCGTCGCTGTCGCTGTTCCTGCGCAATGCGCTGATGGTGATCGGCGGCATCGTGTTGCTGTTTGTCACCAACCCCAAGCTCACCAGCATCGTGGTGGTGGCCCTGCCGTTGGTGCTGGCGCCGATTCTGATTTTTGGTCGCCGCGTACGCAGCTTGTCGCGCCAGAGCCAGGACCGCATCGCCGATGTTGGCAGCTATGTGTCCGAAACCCTTGGTCAAATCAAGACCGTGCAGGCGTACAACCATCAGGTGCAGGACGAACAGCGCTTCGCCGTCACCGTGGAGCAGGCGTTTGCCACCGCGCGCAAACGCATTGTGCAGCGCGCGTGGCTGATCACGTTGGTGATCATGCTGGTGCTCGGCGCTGTGGGCGTGATGCTTTGGGTCGGTGGCATGGACGTGATCGGCGGGCGCATTTCCGGCGGTGAGCTGGCGGCGTTTGTGTTTTACAGCTTGATCGTCGGCAGCGCTGTCGGCACTTTGAGCGAGGTGCTGGGCGAGCTGCAACGCGCCGCGGGCGCCGCCGAGCGGATCGGCGAATTATTGCAGTCGAGCAATGAAATTCAGGCGCCCGCCAGCGGCACCGTGCAACTGCCGCAGCGCGTGAGCGGGCGTACGCAGTTGCAGGACCTGCGCTTTTCCTACCCTTCGCGCCCGGACAGCTATGCCATCGACGGCTTGAACCTGACGATCAATCCAGGCGAAACCCTGGCGCTGGTAGGCCCGTCCGGTGCGGGTAAATCAACCCTCTTTGACCTGCTGCTGCGTTTCTACGACCCGCAGCAAGGCCGCATCCTGCTCGAAGGGCACCCGCTGACCGAACTCGACCCGATGGACCTGCGCCGTCATTTCGCGCTGGTCTCGCAAAGCCCCGCGCTGTTTTTTGGCAGCGTCGAAGAAAACATCCGCTACGGCAACCCGTCTGCCACGCGCGAGGAAGTCGAAGCCGCCGCGCGCATCGCTCACGCCCACGACTTCATCCTGCAAATGCCCGAGGGTTACCAAACCCACCTCGGCGACGGCGGCATGGGCCTCTCCGGTGGCCAACGGCAACGCCTGGCCATCGCCCGCGCGCTGCTGGTGGACGCGCCGATCCTGCTGCTGGACGAAGCCACCAGCGCCCTGGATGCGCAGAGTGAACACCTGATCCAGCAAGCGCTGCCGCAACTGATGCAAGGCCGCACCACGCTGGTGATCGCGCACCGCTTGGCCACCGTGAAGAACGCCGACCGGATTGCGGTGATGGACCAAGGCCAGTTGGTCGCGGTGGGCACGCATCAGCAATTGATTGCGAGCAACCCGCTGTATGCGCGGCTGGCGGCATTGCAGTTCAGTGACGGGGTGCAAGTGCAAGCGCAATGAAGCTGCCGACCGGCGTCTGCATGAGGCATCATATGGGCTTTGGTTATTGATCTGGATGAGGACATGGGCCGTTATCAACCTCCGTTGACGCTGACTACAAAGATGCTCGCGCTGATAGCCGAGATCAGTGAGCAGATCGGTCAACTCTCGATCGGTGACGACACTCGTCAGACGCCTCAGCTAAGGCGTGGCAACCGTATTCGCACGATCCAGGCCTCGCTGGCGATCGAGAACAATACCCTGAGCGTCGAGCAGGTGAGCGCCGTGTTAGAGGGCAAACGCGTGTTGGGTTTGCCCCGGGAAATCCAGGAAGTACGTAACGCATTTGCAGCGTACGAAGCGATGGCGCACTGGGTGTCGAGTGATCGTGCTGACCTGTTGAAGGCTCACGAATTGTTGATGTTTGGGTTGATCGACGATGCTGGCCAGTTGCGTCAGGCCGGTGTCGGTATTTATCGCGGCGATCAATTAGTGCATATGGCGCCGCCCGCGAGCCGTGTAACGCACCTTGTCGATGACTTGCTGCAATGGTTGTCGCTGTCTGATTGGCATCCGCTGATCGCCAGCTGCGTATTTCATTACGAATTCGAATTTATCCATCCTTTCGCTGACGGCAATGGGCGGATGGGACGGCTCTGGCAAACCTTGATTCTCAGCCAATGGCGCCCCATCCTGGCCTACATGCCTGTAGAAGCGGTGATACGCGAGCAGCAGGACGCCTACTATGCCGCACTATCAGCCGCCGACCAGCAGGCCGAGGCGACGCCCTTTGTCGAATTTATGCTACAGGCGCTAAACCTGGCCTTGGCCGAAGCCGTACAAAGCGAGCGCTCACTCGCCCCATAAAAAAATGCCCGCATTGCTCAATGCGGGCATTATTCTTCAAGCTTCAAGCTTCAAGCTTCAAGCTTCAAGCTACAAGCTAAAAGCTGCCTCTCTTACTGATCATCAAAATACCGCTCATGCCAATCCACCAGCGGTTGCGGTGAGTTGAGTTTCTGCCCGTAGATCACCGAATAAGACAGCACGTTCTGTACATACTGGCGGGTTTCGTCGAACGGAATGCTTTCCACCCAAACATCAAAACTCAGGTGGTCGGCGCCGCGCAGCCACTGGCGCACACGGCCGGGGCCAGCGTTGTAGGCGGCGGAGGCGAGCACGCGGTTGCCGTTGAACTGGCTGTGCACCTGGCTCAGGTAAGCGGCGCCGAGCTGGATGTTTTTGTCCGGGTCCAACACTTGTGCCGGGGAAGCCAGCGGGATACTGAACTTGCGTGCGGTTTCCTTGGCGGTGCCGGGCATCAGTTGCATCAGGCCGCTGGCGCCGACGCCGGAGCGCGCGTCGTCCATAAACGCGCTTTCCTGGCGAGTGATTGCGAACACCCAGCTGGAATGCAGGCCGCGCACTTTGGCTTCGCGCACCAGCGTGTCGCGGTGGGCCATCGGGAAACGGATGTCCAGGTCGTCCCAGTACTGCGCCTGGCTGATGGTGCGGATTGCCGGGAAGTACCACTTCATGTCGTAGGCCAGTTTGGCCTGGGCGACCATTTCATCGCGGTTGAAGTGACGGCTGACGTGGTACCACTCGCGACGGCCATCGACGATTTGGCCGCGTGCGTAGAACTCCAGGGCCCGGCGTACACCGGGCGTATTGCGCACCTTGTTGACCAGCGCCTGGCTCATCACCAGCGGTTTGTTTTTCAGCTGATACGGGGCTTTGGAGCGATCCGCCGCGAGGAAGCCGTAGAAGTCACGTTCCTGCGCGAGGTTTTTGTACAGCACCAGCGGTTGCGGGTTTTTCGGCTCGGCCAGCTCCAGGCTACGCGCTTGCCAGTAACGCCAGCGGTTGGTGGTCGCAAGGTCCTGCGGCAGCTTGCGGGTCAACTGGTAGGCATCTTCCCAGCGCGCCAAACGCAACAGCAGGCGCAGGCGCCATTCGGAGACGGTGTTATCGCGCAACTCGGGGTCGTATTGGGTCATGACATCCAGCGCGCGCGGGTCATAACGGCGCGCCAGGGTCAGGCCGATTTCGCGGGCGATCGACACTTTTTCGTCACGCGAGAAGTGCATGCTGCTGGCGTAACCGTCGAGCAGGGCCATGGCCTTGTCCGGGTCCTGGCGTGCCAGGCGGCGCAGGCCAAGGCCCACCGCGTCAGACATGGCCTCGTTGGCCGGCAGGAAGCGCGACGGGTCGCCGAGCATGTCGGGCCTCTGCGCCACGTCCACCATCAAACGGCCCTGAGCGCCGAGGGTTGGCAAGGTTTTCACCAGGCTGTTGGCCAGCGCGTAGTTGCGGGCTTCGGCGGCGAGCTTGGTGCGGTCCCAGATTTTTTGTTCGGTGAGTTGGCCGTCGGCCGCCCACTGGCCGAAGGTGGTATCACACGCGGTCGGCTGGGATTTGCCGGTCAGCCAGAGTTTTTCGGTGTTCTTGTAGCCTTCGGCTTTCAGGTTATGCGTGAGCTGGTACTGGGCTTGCAGGCAGTCCAGCTCAACAAAGTTGAGTTTGGCGTCGTAGTACTTTTCAAAGGTCTGCCAGTCGCCCCGGTCGGCCAGCCAGCGCAACCAGCGCAGCTTCATCCAGTTGGCCTGGGGCAGGTCGCCGTTTTTGGCGAGGAACTGTTCGATTTCCTCGTTGCTCGCGGTTTTCAGGCGTGCGGTCAGCTCGTCGTAGGCCAGGTACGGCGTCAGCGGGTAGTCGGCCAACGCCTGGCTGTATTGCATGTAAGGGCCGCTGTCGCCCCTGGCCAAGGCGCGTTTGGCCTCATCGTAATATTGACGTTGGGTGGTGAGGTCCACGGCCTGGGCGGATTGAACGGCGGTGGCGGAAAGAAGCAGGCAAGATAAAAAATTGAAAAGGCGACTGCGCATGAGACGTCCGTGCAGAGAAATCACGACTAGCACCGGCATCGCCGACACTGATTGCCCCTAGCTTAGCCTTTTGCTTGCAGCCGTTGAAAGCTTTGCCAGCCGGTTGGTTGAAGTTGGTCGTAAATGTCGTTCAGAACGTGTCGATAGCGAAAATGCAGACCGCATCCCACCTTCAAGTCAGGTAGAATGCGCGCCCAGTTTTTGGAGAAGTGTATGACCCTGCTCAAATTCAGCGATGTGTCCCTTGCTTTCGGCGCTATGCCGTTGTTGGACAAGGTGTCCTGGCAGATCGCCCGTGGTGAGCGGGTGTGCATCATCGGCCGCAACGGCACCGGCAAGTCCAGCATGATGAAGCTGGTAAAAGGCGACCAAAAGCCCGATGAGGGCTCTGTTTGGCGCGCGCCCGGCCTCAAAATTGGTGAATTGCCGCAAGAGTTGCCGGTGGCCGACGGACGGACAGTGTTCGACGTGGTCGCCGAAGGCCTCGACGGCGTGGGTGAGTTGCTCGCGCAATACCATCACCTGGCGCAGAACTGTGTGACCGACGCCGACCTGGACAAGCTCATGCATGTTCAGCAAGACCTCGAAGCCCGTGACGGCTGGCGCTTGCAGCAACTGGTCGACAGCACCTTGAGCCGCCTGCAACTGCCGGCCGACAAAACCCTGGCCGAATTGTCCGGCGGCTGGCGTCGCCGCGTCCTGCTGGCGCAGGCGCTGGTTTCCGAGCCGGACCTGCTGCTGCTCGACGAACCGACCAACCACTTGGACATCGGCGCAATCGCCTGGCTCGAAGAGGCCATCAAGGACTTCCAGGGCGCCGTGCTGTTTATCACGCACGACCGTGCTTTCCTGCAGAGCCTGGCGACGCGCATCCTCGAACTCGACCGTGGCGGCCTGATCGACTGGAACGGCGACTACGCCAGTTTCCTGGTCCACAAGGAAGCCACGCTGGCAGCTGAAGAAACCGCCAACGCGCTGTTCGACAAAAAACTGGCCCAGGAAGAAGTCTGGATCCGCCAGGGTATCAAGGCGCGCCGCACCCGTAACGAAGGCCGCGTGCGTGCCCTCAAAGCGCTGCGTAACGAGCGCAGCGAGCGTCGCGAGCGCACCGGCAAGGCCAACATTCAGCTGGACACCGCCGACAAGTCGGGCAAGCAAGTGATGGTGCTGGAGAACGTCAGCTTCCATCACCCGGACGGCCCGTTCCTGATCAAAGACTTCTCGATGGTCCTGCAGCGCGGCGACCGTATCGGCCTGCTGGGTGCCAACGGCACCGGCAAGACCACCTTGCTCAAGCTGATGCTCAATGGCCTGCAACCGACCAGCGGCACTGTGGAGGAGGGCACACGCATCGACGTGGCTTACTTCGACCAGTTGCGCCACCAGTTGGACCTGGAAAAAACCGTAATCGACAACGTTGCCGAAGGCCGCGACTTTATCGACATCGATGGCCAAAGCCGCCACGTACTCAGCTACCTGGGCGACTTTTTGTTCAGCCCGCAGCGTGCACGTACGCCGGTAAAAGCCTTGTCCGGTGGTGAGCGTGCGCGCCTGCTGCTGGCCAAACTGTTCAGCAAACCGGCCAACCTGCTGGTGCTCGACGAACCGACCAACGACCTCGACGTAGAGACGCTGGAGTTGCTGGAAGAAGTGCTGCTCACCTTCAACGGCACTGTGCTGATGGTCAGCCACGATCGGGAATTTCTCGACAACGTAGTCACCAGCACCCTGGTCTTCGAAGGTGAAGGCAAGGTGCGTGAATACGTCGGTGGTTATCAGGACTGGCTGCGTCAGGGCGGCTCGCCGCGCCTGTTGGGCGTGACCGAGAGCAAGTCCGGCAAGGCCGATTTGACCTCGGCGGTGGTTGCTCCGGCAACGGCTGCACCGGCTCAGGAAGCCGCACCGGCGGCCAAGAAAAAGCTCAGCTACAAGCTGCAACGCGAACTGGAAGCCTTGCCCGGTGAGATTGACGCCAAGGAAAAACAGATCGCTGCGGTAGAAGCTGACATGGCTGACGCGGGTTTTTACCTGCGCCCGGCGGCAGAAACCGCCAAGGTCATCGCTTCCCTGGAAACGTTGAATCAGGAGCTGGAAGTGCTGGTTGAGCGTTGGGCCGAGCTGGATGCCTGATTGATCCGCACGCACTAAAAAAAGCCCGGCACTCATTTGTATGAGTGCCGGGCTTTTTATATGAAATGCAATTCAAATGTGGGAGGAAGCAGGCTCCCTCCGACATTTGATCCTGATGGGTCTTACTTGCTGGTGTCTTTGACCAGTTTGACTGCCAGCACATCGCAGGGCGCGCCGTGCAGTACGTCATTGGCAGTTGAGCCCAGCAACAACGCCAGACCATGACGGCCGTGGCTGCCGACCACAATCAGGTCGCACTGATGTTCTTTGGCCAAGTGATGAATTTCCTGGCGGGGTTGGCCGTAAGTCAGGTGGGAATTTTCCTTGGTGATTTCCGGGTACTTGAGGATCAAGCGTTCCAGGCGCTCTTTGGCCTGATCGAACTGTTGTTGCTGCAGTTGGGACAAATCCATGGGGACGTCGCCGCCGAACGCCATGGCCATCGGCTCGACGATGTGCACCAGCGAGAGTTTGGCGTTGCTGGCGACGGCGAAGGCCCGGGCGCGCTTGATGACTGGATCGCACTCTTCAGTCAGGTCTACGGCGACCAGAATATGTTCGTAGGACATGTGGCGTTCCTCCAGGGGACTGCAATAAGTTGAGTATGGCTGCTTTCAAGCGGACTGGGTTGCGTCAGGTCATATCCGCTCATCTAGAAAATCGGGAGTACACATATGACGGTCTGGATAGTGGTGTCAATCCTTCTGGTGGTTCTGAGCCCTCTGGCATGGTTGCGCCCGTCGCGCCATCAGAGCGGGCGCATGGCCCTGCGCATGGAGGCGCGCCGCATCGGCCTGGCCATGCAGCTGTCGCCTCAGGAGTGGCCGCACTGGCTCAAGCAGGAGCCGCCGAGCCCGTGCGCGCAATATTGCAGGCCGCGGCGCGGCAGTGCGCCAGCGCTCTGGAGTTACTGGCAGTTGGAGCCGGGGGTGTGGGTCAATCGGTGGCGTGAAGTGTGTGTTGATGAGAAATTGTTACCCTATTTTGCACGGTTGCCGGACAACGTCTACAAGGTCGAGGCCGACACGCAAATGATCGCCTTGTATTGGGGCGAGAAGGGCGAAGCCAGTGTCTTGAAGGACATTGACGCGTTGCTCAAGGCATTGGCCTGAGGCAGCCCCTGCAGTGGGGGCGAGCGCGCAATAAAAAGCCCGACATCATCATCGGGCTGGAGTTGGCCAGGCAGGCCGGTAATTCTTTGATGCTGCGCCGGATGTTCATCCAGGCGCGTTACGCTTATCGCTAGCCTAGCGGTCTATCTCATTCTGTACAGCTTTTTGCCGCAGTCATTGCCTTATTGATTATGTGAATAGTCGAATATTGACGTGCCGCGTGCGCAGGCGCGCGGTTCTGAAATGACTGGAAAGTCGCGTTTTACCTAGCCTTTCGAGCGATTGACAATTACCTGGAATTGGATGAAGGTGACGTACCCAAATCAAACGGGCGTATGAATTGAGCGTTTGCCTGTCAGACGGCTCATACAGAACCCCGACTATCGCATTGGCGGGTGTGCCTGGCGGATTGGCTTGAGCATTGGCGTAATTATCAATGTCCAACCAGAGGCCAGCGTCCAGTGTGTACTGTTCAGCTTCCATATCGTGGAGATCAGTTGATGATTTACGAAGGTAAAGCCATCACGGTTAAAACTCTTGAAAGTGGCATCGTCGAATTGAAATTCGACCTCAAGGGTGAGTCCGTCAACAAGTTCAACCGTCTAACCCTGAACGAACTGCGTCAGGCCGTCGACACCATCAAAGCAGATGCTTCGGTCAAAGGCGTGATTGTCTCCAGCGGCAAGGACGTGTTTATCGTCGGCGCTGACATCACCGAATTCGTCGAAAACTTCAAGCTGCCCGATGCCGAGCTGGTGGCTGGCAACCTCGAAGCCAACAAGATTTTCAGCGATTTTGAAGACCTTAATGTGCCAACCGTTGCCGCAATCAATGGCATCGCGTTGGGCGGCGGGCTGGAAATGTGCCTGGCGGCTGACTTCCGTGTGATGTCGGCCACCGCCAAAGTGGGCCTGCCTGAAGTCAAGCTGGGCATCTACCCGGGTTTTGGCGGCACCGTGCGTTTGCCGCGCCTGATCGGCGCCGACAATGCCATCGAGTGGATTGCCGCAGGCAAAGAAAACACCGCTGAAGACGCGCTGAAAGTCGGTGCTGTTGACGCTGTGGTTGCCCCGGACAAGCTCGCCGAAGCTGCACTGAACCTGATCAAGGGCGCCATCAGCGGCGAATTTGACTACAAGGCCAAACGCCAACCGAAGCTTGAAAAACTCAAGCTCAACGCCATCGAACAAATGATGTCGTTCGAAACCGCCAAAGGTTTCGTGGCAGGCCAGGCCGGCCCGAACTACCCGGCGCCGGTTGAAGCGATCAAAACCATCCAGAAGGCCGCGAACTTCGGTCGTGACAAAGCCCTGGAAGTGGAAGCTGCAGGCTTCGTCAAACTGGCCAAGACTTCTGCTGCGCAGAGCTTGATCGGCTTGTTCCTGAATGATCAGGAACTGAAGAAAAAGGCCAAGGCCTACGACGAAATCGCTAAAGACGTGAAACAGGCCGCCGTACTCGGTGCCGGTATCATGGGCGGCGGTATCGCCTATCAATCGGCGTCCAAAGGCACGCCGATTCTGATGAAAGACATCAACGAGCACGGTATCGAGCAAGGGCTGGCCGAAGCCGCCAAGTTGCTGGTGGGCCGCGTTGATAAAGGCCGCATGACCGCTGCAAAAATGGCCGAAGTGCTTAATGGTATTCGTCCTACGCTGTCCTACGGCGATTTCGGCCACGTCGACCTGGTGGTCGAAGCGGTTGTCGAGAACCCGAAGGTCAAGCAAGCCGTGTTGGCTGAAGTAGAAGCCCACGTTAAAGACGACACCATTCTGGCGTCCAACACCTCGACCATTTCCATCAGCTTGCTGGCCAAAGCCCTCAAGCGCCCGGAAAACTTCGTCGGCATGCACTTCTTCAACCCGGTGCACATGATGCCGCTGGTGGAAGTGATCCGTGGCGAGAAGTCCAGCGAGCTGGCGGTTGCCACCACCGTTGCCTACGCGAAAAAAATGGGCAAGAACCCGATTGTGGTCAATGACTGCCCGGGCTTCCTGGTCAACCGCGTGCTGTTCCCGTACTTCGGCGGTTTCGCCAAGCTGGTCAGCGCTGGTGTCGACTTTGTGCGTATCGACAAAGTCATGGAAAAATTCGGCTGGCCAATGGGCCCGGCGTACCTGATGGACGTGGTCGGTATCGACACCGGCCACCACGGTCGCGACGTAATGGCTGAAGGCTTCCCGGACCGCATGAAAGACGACCGCCGCTCGGCGATCGACGCGCTCTACGACGCCAAACGCCTGGGCCAGAAGAACGGCAAAGGCTTCTACGCTTACGAGGCCGACAAGAAGGGCAAGCAGAAGAAAGTCGCTGACCCTTCGGTGCACGAAGTGCTCGCGCCGGTCATCTACGAGCAGCGTGAGGTGTCCGACGACGACATCATCAACTGGATGATGATCGCGCTGTGCCTGGAAACCGTGCGTTGCCTGGAAGACGGCATCGTCGAAACCGCCGCCGAAGCCGATATGGGCCTGGTGTACGGTATTGGTTTCCCTCCATTCCGTGGTGGTGCGCTGCGTTACATCGACTCGATCGGTGTGGCCGAGTTCGTTGCCCTGGCTGATCAATACGCTGATTTGGGCCCGTTGTACCACCCGACCGAAAAACTGCGTGAGATGGCCAAAAACGGCCAGCGCTTCTTCGGTTAAGTGCCCAGACGAACAGAGCGAGAATATTTATGAGCTTGAATCCAAGAGACGTGGTGATTGTCGACTTCGGTCGCACGCCGATGGGCCGCTCCAAGGGCGGCATGCACCGCAACACGCGTGCCGAGGACATGTCGGCGCACCTGATCAGCAAATTGCTGGAACGCAACGTCAAGGTCGACCCGAACGAAGTCGAAGACGTGATCTGGGGCTGCGTTAACCAGACCCTGGAGCAGGGCTGGAACATCGCGCGCATGGCCTCGTTGATGACGCAAATCCCGCACACCGCCGCCGGCCAGACCGTCAGCCGCCTGTGTGGTTCGTCGATGAGCGCGCTGCACACCGCGGCGCAAGCGATCATGACCGGCAACGGTGATGTGTTCGTGGTCGGTGGCGTGGAGCACATGGGCCACGTGAGCATGATGCACGGTGTCGACCCGAACCCGCACATGTCGCTGTATGCGGCAAAAGCCTCGGGCATGATGGGCCTTACCGCAGAAATGCTCGGCAAAATGCACGGCATTACCCGCGAAGCCCAGGACGCGTTCGGCTTGCGCTCGCACCAGCTCGCCCACAAGGCGACGCTGGAAGGCAAGTTCAAGGATGAAATCATCCCGATGAACGGCTACGACGAGAACGGTTTCCTGAAACTGTTCGACTACGACGAAACCATTCGTCCGGACACCACCCTGGAAAGCCTGGCGGCCTTGAAACCGGCCTTCAACCCCAAGGGCGGCACCGTCACAGCCGGTACGTCGTCGCAAATCACCGACGGTGCCTCGTGCATGATCGTGATGTCGGCGCAGCGTGCCCAAGACCTCGGCATCCAGCCGCTGGCGGTGATTCGTTCGATGGCGGTGGCTGGTGTGGACCCGGCAATCATGGGCTATGGTCCAGTACCCGCGACCCAAAAAGCCTTGAAGCGCGCAGGCCTGACCATCGCCGATATCGACTTCTTCGAGCTCAACGAAGCGTTCGCCGCACAGGCGCTGCCGGTGTTGAAAGATTTGAAAGTACTCGACAAGATGAACGAGAAGGTTAACCTGCACGGCGGCGCGATTGCCCTGGGCCACCCATTCGGTTGCTCCGGTGCACGTATTTCCGGCACTTTGCTTAACGTGATGAAGCAAAATGGCGGCAACCTTGGGGTTGCAACCATGTGCATTGGTCTCGGCCAAGGCATTTCCACCGTCTTCGAACGCGTTTAAGCGTTGGCTTGACGCAAGCCGGGGCCCAGTGCCCCGGTTTTTGTTTTTTGGAATTTTTAATATTTTTTTTCAACACATTTTGTAAGAGGGCCAGAGCATGAAAGTCGAACCAGGGCTCTACCAACATTATAAAGGTCCGCAGTACCGCGTTTTTAACCTGGCGCGGCACTCCGAGACCGAAGAAGAAATGGTCTTTTACCAAGCACTGTATGGCGATTACGGCTTTTGGGTACGCCCGTTGAGCATGTTCCTGGAAACCGTCGAAGTTGACGGCGAGCAGGTCCCGCGCTTTGCTCTGGTGCAGGTCGAACCCAGTCTTTTTTCAGGGCAATAACCGCAGGCCGCGCAGAATGCTGCGCTTGACCTCGTGTTGTAGCCACTATATATAGCGTTGCCGCGACAGGCGCCAACTGCCTTTCACTTCTCGAATTCAGGAATTTTCCGATCCATGGGCAAATCGCTGGTCATTGTGGAATCCCCGGCTAAGGCCAAGACCATCAACAAGTACTTGGGTAACGAGTACGTGGTGAAGTCGAGTATCGGCCATATCCGAGACCTGCCCACCAGCGGTTCGGCTAGCGCCAGCAAGGAGCCTGCCGCCAAGCGTGGCAAGGCGGCTGCGGGCGAAGGTCCGGTACTCACGCCTAAAGAGAAAGCGCGCAAGCAACTGGTCTCCCGCATGGGTGTAGACCCGGATCATGGCTGGAAGGCCAAGTACGAGATCCTTCCGGGCAAGGAAAAGGTCATCGAGGAGCTGCGCCGGCTCGCCAAAGATGCTGACACCATCTATCTCGCGACGGACTTGGACCGCGAAGGGGAAGCCATTGCCTGGCACCTGCGCGAAGCCATCGGCGGCGATGACAGCCGCTACAAGCGTGTGGTGTTCAACGAAATCACCAAAAAGGCCATCCAGGAAGCCTTCTCCAAACCGGGCGAGCTGGACATTGACCGCGTAAACGCACAGCAGGCGCGGCGTTTCCTCGACCGCGTTGTGGGTTACATGGTCTCGCCGTTGCTGTGGGCGAAGATCGCCCGTGGCCTGTCCGCCGGCCGCGTGCAGTCGGTCGCGGTCAAGCTTGTGGTGGAGCGTGAGCGCGAGATCCGTGCGTTCAACCCCGAAGAGTACTGGGAAATCCACGCTGACCTCGGCACCACCAAGGGCGCCAATGTGCGCTTTGAAGTGGCCCGTGAAAAAGGCGAGGCTTTCAAGCCGCTGAACGAAGCCCAGGCCATGGCCGCGCTGGAGAAGCTCAAGTCTTCCAGCTACAGCATCGTCAAGCGCGAAGACAAGCCGACCAGCAGCAAACCGTCGGCGCCGTTCATCACGTCCACCCTGCAACAGGCCGCGAGTAACCGCCTGGGCTTCGGTGTGAAGAAAACCATGATGATGGCCCAGCGTTTGTATGAAGCTGGCTACATCACTTATATGCGTACCGACTCCACCAACCTGTCGCAAGACGCGGTGGCGATGGCGCGTACGTATATTGAAACCGAATTCGGCAAGAAGTACTTGCCCGAGAAGCCGAACGTTTACAGCAGCAAAGAAGGCGCTCAGGAGGCTCACGAAGCGATTCGTCCTTCCGACGCCAACACCGAGCCTGCCAAGCTGAGCGGCATGGAGCGTGACGCCGAGCGCCTCTACGAGTTGATCTGGCGCCAGTTCCTGGCCTGCCAGATGCTGCCGGCGCAATACTTGTCGACCACGGTCAGCGTGGCGGCTTCCGACTTCGAGCTGCGTGCCAAGGGCCGTATCCTCAAGTTCGACGGCTACACGCGCGTCATGCCGCAAATCGCCAAACCAGGCGATGACGATGTGCTGCCGGACATGGCGCAAGGCGATGCGTTGAAGCTGATCAAGCTCGACCCGTCGCAGCATTTCACCAAGCCGCCGGCGCGTTATTCCGAAGCCAGCCTGGTAAAAGAGATGGAAAAACGCGGTATCGGTCGTCCTTCGACCTACGCGGCGATCATCTCGACCATCCAGGACCGTGGCTACGTCGCGCTGCACAACCGTCGTTTCTACTCGGAAAAGATGGGCGACATCGTTACCGAGCGCCTGTCCGAGAGCTTCTCCAACCTGATGGACTACGGCTTTACCGCCGGTATGGAAGAGAACCTCGATGACGTGGCGCAGGGCGAGCGCGACTGGAAAAACGTACTCGACGAGTTCTACGGCGACTTCAAAAAGAAACTCGAAGTGGCTGAAAGCCCTGACACCGGCATGCGCGCCAACCAGCCGGTGATGACCGACATCCCGTGCCTGACCTGCGGGCGCCCGATGCAGATTCGTACCGCCTCCACCGGCGTATTCCTGGGTTGCTCGGGTTACAGCCTGCCGCCGAAAGAGCGCTGCAAGGCCACCGTTAACCTGGTGCCGGGCGATGAAATCGCCGCCGATGACGAAGGTGAATCCGAGTCGCTGGTACTGCGTGGCAAACACCGCTGCCCGATCTGCAGCACGGCGATGGACGCCTACCTGCTGGATGAGAAGCACAAATTGCACATCTGCGGTAACAACCCGGATTGCGATGGCTACGAAATCGAAGAAGGCAGCTACCGCATCAAGGGCTACGAAGGCCCGAGCCTGGAATGCGACAAGTGCGGCAGCGAGATGCAGCTCAAGACCGGCCGTTTCGGCAAGTTCTTCGGTTGCACCAACCCGACGTGCAAGAACACCCGCAAGCTGCTGAAAAGCGGTGATGCAGCGCCGCCGAAGATGGACCCGGTGAAGATGCCTGAGCTCAAGTGCGAGAAGGTCAACGACACCTACATCCTGCGTGACGGCGCTTCGGGCTTGTTCCTGGCCGCCAGCCAGTTCCCGAAAAACCGTGAGACCCGAGCACCGCTGGTGCTGGAGATCGTGCCGCACAAGGACGAGATCGACCCCAAGTACCACTTCCTGTGTGAAGCGCCGAAGAAGGACCCGGATGGTCGCCCAGCCGTGATCCGCTACAGCCGCAAAACCAAGGAGCAGTACGTGCAGACCGAAGTGGAGGGCAAGCCTACCGGCTGGAAAGCGTTCTACGACGGCGGCAAATGGAAGGTCGAGGACAAGCGCCAAGGCGCTTGATCCGCTAGGCTGTTAACGATAAAAGCCGTCTGTATAGACGGCTTTTGCGTGTGGCAGGAACGAGCGTGCTCGCGCCTGCGCAGGCAGCATCAGGCTTATTTTGTTGTGGAGACCGCCGTTATGGCCAACGAACTCTATACCCGTACCAACCAGAAAATTTACTTCGCGGGTTTGTCTCTGGAAGCCCTTGGCCGTGCCGAGCAGGGCAAAGAGATGAACGCCATCGCACTGGTCCAGGCGGGGCGTGAAGCGGCGTTGTTTCACCTGTACGGCGCCTTGCTGGGGCTGTGCCATGAAATCGCCGGGTTTTACCGTTTGCCTCAGGCCGGTTCGCCGCGTGCAGAAATGATCATGACCCGCGAAGTGCTGGAGAGCATGGCGATTCCTGAGTTGGCCGAGCTGGTGGAAATGGCCCAGAGCCCCGACAGCTGGGTCGCACGACTGCTCAAAGCCCACGCCGACATGTTCCAGCCGCCGCGTATTCCGCACGTGCCCAAAGGCGATGTGACAAAACCGCTGATCGTGACCGTGGCCGTGGAAGATGATGAGCCCAAGCCATTGAGTCGGGAAGAGCTGGAAAGCTGGCGCCAGGCGTTGAAAAAGATGGCGTTGCGCTTTCGCGAAGGCTTGAACGAGTGCTGAGCTGAGTCGGCCGCAACGACCGGATGAACGCTCGGTGTTCGAGCGCACCATTCATCAAGCCGTAAAGAAACCTGTTCAGATCCTCTGCGAGGCTGGGTGGATGACTGATATAATTGCCGCCTTTCGTGGAGAACAGACTTTTATGCCGACGTCCTTTTTGGAAATTGTTGAGTTGCCTGACGGCCGAATCGAACTGCGCCGAGCTGAGGACGAGGGTTCTTTGGTTATTTTGGACTTTTCCGAGGACGCAAAAGCATTCCTGCAAGGCCAGCACGTGGAAGTGGCAAAAGCCATGTTGAGCGTCGGTGTGCAGATGGCAGGTCGCCTGGCAGACGGCGAGCCCGAGAAGGATGACGGCTCGCGGGTTCTTCACTGAATTTGTGAAGCGCGGGCTGTTGGAACCGGCAGGCTCGCCACAACAAGCCCACCTTTCAGCTAAATTACCCCAATCGAATATTCAAACTCTGCGCATCGCCGGTACGCGCGGCGCTGATCAGCTGCTGCTTGGCCGTTGCATTCAGCGGGTTGAGCCAGCTCACCACTGTATGGCTGCGGCCCAGGCGCAAGGCTTCGCAGGTCAGTTGCTGGGCGCTTTGCATGCCGCGCGGTTGCAACAGCAGGATGCGCTCGCGGTTGAGGCCAGCGTCCCGCAGCCAGGCCTGGGTCAGGCTGGCGGGCGGTGCGATCAGCGTCAGCCAGCGCGCGTCCTGGTCTTCGCTCAATTCACGAAGGATCGGCGCCAGCAGGCTCAGGCAGCTCCCGGCAGCACCGCGCAACGACAGTTCACTGAACGCCTCAGGTTCGGCGCCCCAGGGCGCCTCGACCGTTTCCTTGAGGGTGGGCGAAAGCGGTTGAGCCATAAAGGCCTCGAACAGCGACAGTTGTGTGTGTTGTGGGGTGTGCACGAGCTGCATGGTGCCTCCTTTAGCGGCGAATGACGCCAACGCTCAAACCTTCGATCACCAGGTCCTGGTCTTTCAGGTTCACTTCGATCGGGGCAAACTCGGGGTTCTCGGCCAGCAGCCAGACCTTGCTGCCTTCACGCTTGAAGCGTTTCACGGTGACTTCATCGCCGATACGGGCGACGACGATCTGGCCATTACGCGCTTCACGGGTGGTGTGGACGGCCAGCAGGTCACCGTCGAATATGCCCACGTCCTTCATGCTCATGCCGTGCACACGCAACAGGTAGTCGGCGCGCGGATGGAAGAAGGTGGGGTTGATATTGCAGGATTCCTCGACGTGCTGCTGTGCCAGGATCGGCGCACCGGCGGCGACGCGGCCAATGATCGGCAGGGTCGATTCGTCGGCCTTGGCTTCAAAGCCAGGGATACGAATACCGCGTGAAGCACCGGGGGTCATCTCGATCGCGCCTTTGCGAGCGAGTGCCTTGAGGTGCTCTTCAGCGGCGTTGGGGGATTTGAACCCCAGCTCCAGCGCAATTTCCGCTCGCGTCGGCGGGTAGCCGTTGTCATCGAGGCAGCGCTTGATAAAAGCCAGAATCTCAGCTTGGCGTGGCGTCAGTTTTAGCATGTTGATCGCTCTGTCTTTTTATACAGTGACTGGGATTATATACAGTGAATTGCGCTTGGCAATCATCCTTTTTGGGCACTCCGCTGGACGGTCATATTTCACCCTTCCTGCAACGCAGTAGCAGTGCGCACTGCGCACAGGCAAGGATGTGATTAAATGGCGTCCAAATAGATGACTGCCCGGCCGTAAAACGAACGCTCAGGCTTGACAAGACACACCCTGAAACGTATGTTTCAAACAAGTGTTTGTCAGGCGGAGTAGTCATGGCCCAGTCAGAAACCGTTGAACGTATTCTCGATGCTGCCGAGCAATTGTTCGCGGAAAAAGGATTTGCCGAAACCTCATTGCGGCTGATCACCAGCAAGGCTGGGGTTAATCTGGCTGCGGTGAACTACCATTTCGGCTCCAAAAAAGCCCTGATCCAGGCGGTGTTTTCGCGCTTCCTGGGGCCATTCTGCGCCAGCCTCGACCGCGAGCTGGAGCGCCGTCAGACCAAGCCCGAAAACACCCCAAGCCTGGAAGACCTGCTGGAAATTCTCGTCGAGCAAGCGCTGGTCGTCCAACCGCGCAGTGGCAACGATCTGTCGATTTTCATGCGCCTGTTGGGCTTGGCCTTCAGCCAGAGCCAGGGCCACCTTCGGCGTTATCTGGAAGACATGTACGGCAAGGTGTTTCGCCGCTACATGCTGCTGGTCAACGAAGCCGCGCCGAGTATTCCGCCGATCGAACTGTTCTGGCGTGTGCACTTCATGCTCGGCGCCGCCGCGTTCAGCATGTCCGGGATCAAGGCATTGCGCGCGATTGCCGAGACTGACTTCGGCGTTAACACCTCGATTGAACAGGTGATGCGCCTGATGGTGCCGTTCCTCGCCGCCGGCATGCGTGCCGAATCCGGCGTGACCGACCCGGCCATGGTTGCCGCGCAATTGCGCCCACGCAGCAAATCCACACCGGCCGTCGCCAAGGCGTGACCGCTCTGGGTGTGCGCGGCCGCTTGCATCCGCTAAGCTAGCCGCCATGCCGAATTCAGCTATTTACGTTACACGCAACCCGTCGTTTTCACCGAGCGCCCATTAGTACGAATGGCGCCCGATGAGGGCTGCGGGTTGTGTGCGTTATTTAAGGAAGGTTTATGACTGCTGCCCTGCAAGGTTCTTTGATGGTCGACGTTGCCGGCACTTGGCTGACGGCCGAGGATCGCCACGTGTTGCGCCAGCCTGAAGTGGGTGGGTTGATCATTTTTGCGCGCAATATCGAGCACCCACGCCAAGTGCGCGAGCTGAGCGCGGCGATCCGTGCGGTGCGCCCGGACCTGCTGCTGGCTGTCGACCAGGAAGGTGGTCGCGTGCAGCGCCTGCGCCAAGGCTTCGTGCGCCTGCCGGCCATGCGCGCGTTGGCGGATAAGCCGAACGCCGAACACCTCGCCGAGCAGTGCGGCTGGATCATGGCCACCGAAGTGCTGGCCGTCGGCCTGGACTTGAGTTTTGCCCCGGTGCTCGACCTGGACTACCAGCGCAGCGCCGTGGTTGGCACCCGATCATTCGAAGGCGACCCCGAGCGCGCCGCTGTGCTGGCGGGTGCGTTCATTCGCGGTATGAACAGCGCGGGCATGGCCGCCACCGGTAAACATTTTCCGGGCCACGGCTGGGCTGAGGCGGATTCCCACGTCGCGATTCCGAATGATGAACGCAGCCTGGAACAGATTCGCGCGAATGACCTGGTGCCCTTCGCACGCTTGAGCAAGCAATTGGCTGCTGTGATGCCTGCTCACGTCATTTACCCGCAGGTCGATGCCCAGCCAGCCGGCTTTTCACGTCGTTGGTTGCAGGATATTCTGCGCGGTGAATTGCAGTTCGATGGGGTGATTTTCAGCGATGACCTGTCGATGGCCGGCGCGCATGTGGTCGGCGACGCCGCCAGCCGTATCGAGGCCGCGTTGACCGCCGGTTGTGACATGGGCCTGGTGTGTAACGACCGGGCGGCTGCCGAGCTGGCATTGACGGCCGCCCAGCGCATGAAGGTCACGCCGTCGCCGCGCATCGCGCGTATGCGTGGGCAAGCGCTTGCATCGACGGACTACAAGCAAGACCCGCGCTGGATGGCGGCGGTCGGTGCGCTTCGGGGAGCCGAACTGATTGAGTGACAGGGCCCTGTTTAATTAAGCCCTGAAACGTCGGAAACAGGGGAGCCCAGTAGGCGTGTATGCGTACCGGAAGGTAGGAAGCATCCGCCTTTGGCTGGCCATCGCTTGGTTTAAAATCGCGCCATTGCCAGGCGGACACCGAGTTGCGCCCTTCGCGAGCAAGCCCGCTCCCACACTTGACCGTGTACATCCTGAGTAAACGCGGTCAAGTGTGGGAGCGGGCTTGCTCGCGATAGCGGTCTAACCGTCAGCGTTTCTCTTGCTTGTTGGGCAACGGCGCAAACAACGCCTCGATGTCGTCATTGGCCAACTGCCAATCGCCGGTGGTACGCCCATCCAGCACGCCCGCCGCCAGGTCGGATTTTTCCTTCTGCAGGTGCTGAATCTTTTCTTCCACCGTGCCCCGCGCGATCATCTTGTACACGAACACTGGCTTCTCTTGGCCGATGCGATACGCACGGTCAGTCGCCTGGTTTTCCGTGGCCGGGTTCCACCACGGGTCATAGTGAATCACCGTGTCGGCTTCGGTCAGGTTCAAGCCCACGCCGCCCGCCTTCAAACTGATCAGAAAAATCTGCAGCTTGCCGCTCTGAAAGTCTTTCACTGGCGTGCGTCGATCACGCGTCTGACCGGTCAGCAGCGCGTAGGCAACCCCGCGCTTTTTCAGCTCGGCTTCGATCAGGCTGAGCATCGAGGTGAACTGCGAGAACAGCAGAATCCGGCGCCCTTCGGCAAACAGCTCTTCAAGCATTGCCATCAGGCTGTCGAGCTTGCCCGAGCTGCTGCCGTGGGCGGGCAGGATGGCGTCGTTGACCAGGCGTAAGTCGCAGCACACCTGGCGCAGCTTGAGCAGCGCTTCGAGAATGATGATCTGGCTGCGCGCCACGCCTTTGCGGGTAATTTCGTCGCGGACTTTTTTATCCATGGCCAGGCGCATGGTTTCGTACACGTCGCGCTGGGCTTCATTGAGGTCGACCCAATGGATAATCTCGGTCTTGGGCGGTAACTCCGTCGCGACCTGTTCTTTGGTGCGGCGCAGCAGGAATGGTTTTATCCGACCGTTAAGGTGCTGTAAGCGCACCTCACTGGCGCGCTTTTCGATGGGCACGCGGTAATCGCGGTTGAAGCTTTTTATGTCGCCCAGCCAGCCCGGCAGCAGGAAGTGGAACAACGACCACAACTCGCCCAGGTGGTTTTCCAACGGCGTGCCACTCAGGCACAGGCGCTGGCGCGCGTTCAGCTCGCGCGCCGCGTGTGCGGCTTTGCTGTTGGGGTTCTTGATGTATTGGGCTTCATCCAGAATCAGCACATGCAAGGGCAGGGCGGCGAGGTGTTCGATGTCTTTGGGCAGCAGCGCGTAGGTGGTCAGCAGCAGGTCGTAATCCTGCAAGTTCTGGAAGTGTTTCTTGCGCGTCGCGCCGTACAGCGCCAGCACTTTGAGTTGCGGTGTAAAGTGCGCCGCTTCGTCGAGCCAATTCGGGATCAGGCTAGTGGGCATCACTACCATGCACGGCCGGTCCAGGCGCCCGGCGATTTTTTCGCTAAGAATATGCGCCAAGGTTTGTAGGGTTTTGCCCAGGCCCATGTCATCCGCAAGAATCCCGCCGACGTCGAGCTGGCGCAGTGACTGCATCCAGCTCAGGCCTTCCAATTGGTACGGGCGCAAGGTCGCGTTTAAGCCCTCGGGCGTCACGCAGGCGAAGTCCTTGATGTTGCGCAGGCGCTGGGCAAAATTGCGGATTTTTTCGCCGCCTTCCCATTGCAGCGGCAAGTCCTCAAGCGGGTTGAGGCGAATCGCGTCGGCTTTGGCCAGGCGCAACGTGGTGGTGCCGGATTCCTGCAGGTAAAATTCGCCAAGCGTGGCCAGTACCGGCTTCAAGCGCCCATAAGGCAGCGCCACTTGCAGCGGACCGTGGCCATTCGGCAGGCCGGGAATGTTCACCAGGATCAGCTCGTCATCGCGGCGGCGCGCAAGTTTTTCCGGGTTGAGTATCTCGGTGTGCGAGCGCATCAGGTTAAGCAGGATCGGCAGCAGGCTCAGCCGCTCGCCGTTGACGATGATGCCCAGTTCGAGGTCGAACCAGTCGCGCTCCGGGCCTTCGTCCACCTTGGCGTACCAGTCATCTACGGCGCTCAGGTCAAAACCGAAATCTTCATCAATCTGCAGTTCCCAGCCGTTGGCGCGCAAGGCCGGCGATGCATTCAGCGTGAAGTTCAGCCAGGCGCTGTCATTGACCATTTCGAACAGTTCACCGGCGCTTTCCGGCAGTGCCTTGCTCTGGCGCGTGGCGATCTTGAAACCCAGCAGGCGCAGTTGCTCGCGATACGGCTGCTCCAGCTCGGGATGGCGCTTGATGCGCAGGCTTTGGGTTTCCTGGCGCACAACGATGTCGGCGTTTTTTTGCCCGCTGACGTAGTTGCCCAAGTAGTTGAACGACAGCGCCGCGCGGTGCTGGATATAACGCTGCATCTTGCCGTTGCGCGGTTCAAACGCGCTGAACTCGACACTCGCCAGCCACAGGCGCGGCACGGGCAACACGTCTTCCGTCACCACTTGGGGCAACACCACGCGGTTATCCAGCACGGCCTGGAGCTTTTCGAGCAATTCGGCATCTTCGGCCGCTGCTGGGTAGGCCAGGGTTTCCTGAACCTTGAGCAGCACTGCCGCGATGTGTTTGCAGTTGGTGTGCACCGGGCAGGTACAGCGGCTGTCGACCAGAATCAGCATGCCCTTGGCCGACTCGCGCAGCGAGATAGTTTGCCGATAAACGTTGCCGCCCGAGCCTTCGCAACTGGCGACGATGGTGCTGTCACCCGACTCGACAATGCGCACACGGTTTTCCAGAGCGTAGCGTCGCCCGCGCTCAAGGCTTTGCTCTTTAAAGCGATTGGCCCACGAAGGGGCCAGGGGTTTGGTCAACGGCGACGTCAGGGGCATGGCGCTGGATCAGTCCTGAATGTCGGGCGGTGGCGCGCTGGGCGGCTTGGCGGTCAGCGAAGTGATTTTGATCAGCAGCGCCAAGTGGCCGCCGTCGAGGTAATTAAGCTGGTTGTTCTTGGTGCGCACGTCTTGCTGGGCCAGACGCTCGCTGGCGATCACGCTGCCATTGGCGTCGAACTGGTTGATCCAGAAGTCGGCGTCGATGTCGGTAAAACGACCCAGTTGCAGGTTCAACACGCCCTCGATAGGGAACTGGCCAAATTGCTCCTGGCCGTCGGTGATCGCGATTTTAACCGGTTGCTCGCCGAGGTTTTGTTCCCAGGCCTTGTGCGCCAGCACGGTGTAGCTGGAGTCGGCGCGTAGCTTGTCGACAATAGTGCTCAGGCGCGGCGGGCTCATTTTGTCGCCCAGGTGCACCGCCCCGGCATCCCAGTCTTCCGGCGCGGCGCGGCTGTTGATCACCGGCTCGGCATTCTGGCGCACCAGGATCATTTCAACCTGATACGGGCTGTCGGCAAACGCCGAAGGTGCAACCACCACCAATAACAGGCTCAGAATGCGGAACAGGCGCATGCGGGCGTCCTTCAAACGGTTTTCGGAATGAGGCGCTCAAACAGCGCCTCCAGGGTATTAAAGCGTTCTTCGGCGCGTTCCATCGGCACCATGAACTTGAACAGCGTAGCCCCTTCGAACTTGTAGCGGTTGGGCTGGCCCTGAATCAGCTTGATCAGTACCAGCGGGTCCACCGGCGTCTGCGCTTCGAACTCGATGCGCCCGCCTTGCGGGCCGGCGTCGACTTTTTTGATACCCAACTGCTCGGCCTGCAATTTGAGCAAGGTCAGGCGCACCAGGTTCTTGGTCGGTTCCGGCAGCAGCCCGAAGCGGTCGATCATTTCCACTTGCAGGTCTTTGAGGCCTTCTTCGTCGGTGGCCGAGGCGATGCGTTTGTACAGAATCAGCCGCGCGTGCACGTCCGGCAAGTAGTCTTCGGGAATCAACGCAGGCAAACGCAGGTTGATTTCCGGGCCGCCGCCCAGCGGTTGATCAAGGTTCGGTTGCTCGCCTTTGCGGATGGCTTTCACCGCGCGCTCAAGCATTTCCATGTACAGCGTGAAACCTACGGCCTGAATCTGCCCGCTCTGGCCGTCGCCCAGCAGCTCACCGGCGCCACGGATTTCGAGGTCGTTGGTGGCCAATACAAAACCCGCACCGAGGTCCTGGGTGTTGGCGATGGCTTCCAGACGTTTTTCGGCGTCGGAGGTGATCTGTTGGCGCGGTGGCGTCAGCAGGTAGGCATACGCTTGGTGGTGACTGCGCCCGACGCGGCCGCGCAGTTGATGCAGCTGAGCCAGGCCGAATTTGTCGGCGCGCTCGATGATGATGGTGTTCGCGCTCGGCACGTCGATGCCGGTCTCGATGATGGTCGAGGCGATCAGCACGTTGAAGCGCTTGTGGTAGAAGTCGCTCATCACCTGTTCGAGTTCGCGCTCGCGCATTTGCCCGTGGCCGATGGCGATGCGCGCTTCCGGCACCAGTTCGGCCAGGTCGGCGGCGCACTTCTCGATGGTTTTTACGTCGTTGTGCAGGTAATACACCTGCCCGCCGCGCAGCAGTTCGCGCAACAGCGCTTCCTTGACCGTGCTTTTGTTCTGCTCCATCACGAACGTGCGCACCGACAGGCGCCGCGCCGGCGGCGTGGCGATAATCGACAAGTCGCGCATGCCCGACACGGCCATATTCAGCGTGCGCGGAATCGGCGTGGCCGTCAGGGTGAGGATGTCGACTTCACTGCGCAGGTTCTTCAGTTGTTCTTTTTGCCGCACACCAAAACGGTGTTCTTCGTCGATGATCACCAAGCCGAGGTTTTTGATCTTCACGTCGTCCGACAGCAGCTTGTGCGTGCCGATCACAATGTCGATCTTGCCTTCGGCGAGGTCGGCGACGGCGGCATTCACTTCCTTGGCCGACTTGAAGCGGCTCATCACTTCCACGCTCACAGGCCAGTCGGCAAAGCGGTCGCGAAAGCTGTTGTAGTGCTGTTGGGCGAGCAGGGTGGTCGGCACCAGAATCGCCACCTGTTTGCCGCCGTGTACTGCGATAAACGCCGCGCGCATGGCCACTTCGGTCTTGCCGAAGCCCACGTCGCCGCACACCAGGCGGTCCATCGGCTTGGGCGCGAGCATGTCGGCGCGCACCGCCTCGATGGTGGTTTGCTGGTCGGGGGTTTCTTCGAAGGCGAACCCGGCGCTGAAGGTCGCGTAGTCGGCTTTCGGGTCGGCGAAGGCATAACCTTCGCGCGCCGCGCGGCGTGCATAGATGTCGAGCAATTCGGCGGCGACGTCGCGCACCTGTTCGGCGGCTTTGCGCTTGGCCTTCTGCCAGGTTTCGGAGCCCAGGCGGTGCAACGGCGCCAGCGCGTCATCGCTGCCGGTATAGCGCGCAATCAGGTGCAAGCTTGCGACCGGCACGTAGAGTTTGGCGCCCTCGGCGTATTCCATGGTGAGGAATTCGGCGGCCTGGTTGTCGATCTCCAGGGTCTGCAAGCCCAAATAACGGCCGACGCCGTGGTCGATATGCACCACCGGCGCGCCTTCGCGCAGCTCGGTGAGGTTTTTGATCACGGCGTCGTTGTTGGCGTCGGCGCGTTTGTCACGGCGACGACGCTGCATCACACGCTGACCGAACAGCGGGCTTTCGGCGATCAGCGCCAAGGCCGGGTCATCCAGCTGCAAGCCTTCGTCGAGCGGCGCGATAGTGATCGCCAAACGTTCTTTGCTCTTCACAAAGTCCGGCCAACTGTCGACGGTTTTCGGCCGCAGCTTCAGGCGTTCCAACAGCTCCAGCAACACTTCACGGCGCCCGGCAGACTCGGCGGTAAACAACACGCGGCCGGGGAAATCGCCGATGAAGTTAGCCAAGGCTTCCAGCGGCTGGGCGGCTTTGGCCTGGATCGCCAGGTCCGGCAGCGCTTGCGCGGGGAAGCGCTCGCGGCCACTGCCGGCGTCCACGTCTTGCTGGCTGGCGACCACGCGCGGCCAGTTTTTCAGGCGGGCGAAGCAGTCTTCAACCGGCAAAAACAATTCGGCAGGTGGCAATAAAGGCCGGGACGGGTCGACGCGGCGCTCTTCGTAGCGGTTGCGCACATCGTTCCAGAAGTTTTCCGCCGCCTGCTCAATCCCTGGCAGCGAGAACACTTGGGTGTCCTGCGGCAAGTAGTCGAAGAGGGTGGAGGTTTCGTCGAAAAACAGCGGCAGGTAGTACTCGATACCGGCCGGGGTAATCCCGCTGCTCAAATCCTGGAAGATCGGGCAGCGACGGAAGTCGACATCGAAGCGTTCACGAAAGCGCGCCTTGAAGCGCGTGACCGCATCTTTTTGCAGCGGGAATTCCCGCGCCGGCAGCAGCTTGATCGACTCTACTTTGTCGATGGAGCGCTGGTTTTCGGGGTCGAAGGTGCGCAGGGTTTCGATTTCGTCATCGAACAGGTCGATGCGGTACGGCAGTTTGCTGCCCATCGGGAACAGGTCGATCAACGCGCCGCGCACCGCGAATTCACCGTGCTCGTACACCGTGTCTACGCAACGGTAGCCGCTGGCTTCGAGGCGCGTGCGCATTTGCTCTACATCCAGCTTCTGGCCGATGTCCAGCACCAGGCTGCTGCCCAGCAGGAACTTGGTCGGCGCCAGGCGATGCAGCGCCGTGGTGATCGGCACCACCAGCACGCCGTGGGCCAGTTCCGGCAAACGGTACAGGCTGGCGATGCGCTGGGAAATGATGTCCTGATGCGGCGAGAACAAGTCGTAGGGCAGGGTTTCCCAGTCCGGGAAATGCAGCACCGGCAAATCGGGGGCGAAGAAGCTCAGCTCCTGCTCCAGCCGCTCGGCGCTTTGGCTGTCGGCGGTGAGCAGCAGGGTGAAGCGTTTGGCTGCACTGGCAGCCTCGGCAATGGCCAGGCTCAGGGCGGCACCGGGCAAATTGCCCCAGTGCTGTTTACCTGCCGCGGCAGGGAGAAGCGGTAGACGCAGAACGGGCACGGAAGGTTGAGCTCCAAGCGTTGCGACAAAGTCGGTAATTGTAACGGCCCCAGGTGCCGCCTGTCAGTTGCTGACTGAGCCTATTACGGTTTGTGGGAAATGTAGTGGCTAAGACAAACAATGCAGCCTTTTGACTCAATATGTAGTGCCCAAATGCGCGTAGTTTTCGGAGGGTTACGGACAAGTCGGCCTCGCGGCTCAACATGTGGCCTTCTGGAAGCCGCGTATTTACTGGCCTGTAGCGGGGTGTCGATTTTTCGCAAGCACTTTTTGTTAGGGCGCGCGCATTGCTCCGAGGGTGGTCGGGGCGGCATAATGTAGCCCCTTTTTTCTGCCCCTACATGTGGAAGGTTCCCGTGACTCAGAAGCCCGACCAGTGTCTTGGTGAATGGATCGACCGTGAAGCGCTCGCTGAAGCGATGATTCCGCTTATCGGTCAGCTGTACCGCAATAACAATGTGGTGAGCTCGATCTATGGCCGCAGCCTGATCAACCAGTCTGTCATCGCGATTCTCAAAGCCCACCGCTTTGCGCGTCACCGTTCCGCCGACGACAGCGAACTCTCCGTCCACGAAACATTCCCGCTGCTTAAAGCCATGAGCGAGCTCAAGCTCGGCGCGGCTTCGGTAGACCTGGGCAAACTGGCCTACAAATTCCGCAAAGAAGGTGCCGGCCGCAGCGCCGAGCAATTCGTGCGTGAAGAAATGGCCGACGTGGTCGGTCAGCAAAACGCCGCAGCCCGCAAAGGCACCGACGTTGTGCTGTACGGCTTCGGTCGTATCGGCCGTTTGCTGGCGCGCATCCTTATCGAAAAAACCGGCGGCGGCGACGGCCTGCGCCTGCGTGCCATCGTGGTGCGCAAAGGCGCCGACAACGACCTGACCAAACGCGCCAGCCTGCTGCGCCGCGACTCGGTACACGGTCCGTTCAACGGCACCATCGTCATCGACGAAGAAAACAACACCATCACCGCCAACGGTAACCTGATCCAGGTGATCTACGCGAAAAACCCGGCCGAGGTGGATTACACCCAGTACGGCATCAAGGACGCACTGCTGGTGGACAACACCGGCGTATGGCGTGATGCCGAAGGCCTGGGCCAGCACTTGGCGTGCCCGGGCATCGACCGCGTTGTGCTGACCGCGCCTGGCAAGGGCAAGCTGAAGAACATCGTGCACGGTATTAACCATGGCGAGATCACCGCTGACGACAAGATCGTATCTGCCGCTTCCTGCACCACCAACGCCATCGTGCCGGTGTTGAAGGCTGTGAATGACAAGTTCGGTATCGTTAACGGTCACGTTGAAACGGTTCACTCGTACACCAACGACCAGAACCTGATCGACAACTTCCACAAGGGCGATCGCCGTGGCCGTAGCGCTGCGTTGAACATGGTGATCACCGAGACCGGTGCTGCCACTGCTGCTGCCAAGGCGCTGCCTGAGCTGGCTGGCAAGCTGACCGGTAACGCGATTCGCGTTCCGACGCCGAACGTGTCGATGGCGATTCTCAACCTGAACCTTGAGAAAGCGGCTACCCGCGAAGAGATGAACGAGTACCTGCGCTATATGGCGCTGCACTCGGACCTGCATAAGCAGATCGACTTTGTTAATTCGCAGGAAGTGGTTTCCACCGACTTCGTTGGCTCGCGCCATGCGGGTGTGGTGGACGCTGAGGCGACCATTACTCAGGACAACCGTGTTGTGCTGTATGTGTGGTACGACAACGAGTTCGGCTATAGCTGCCAGGTGGTTCGCGTGATGGAAGACATGGCCGGGGTTAACCCGCCTGCGTTTCCGCGCTAAGCGTCAGCAGTAATTGAAAAAGCCCCGACTGGTTCGGGGCTTTTTTATGGCGCAGCTGTTGTGTTGCCGCGCATGGCCCCATCGGGAGCAAGCCCCCTCCCACAGGTTGAAGTGTGGATGCATTGAATGTGTGAGCAAGCCCCTCAACACAGGTTGAAGTGTGGATGCAGTAAATGTGTGAGCAAGCCTCTCACCACAGGTTGATGTGTGAATGCAGTAAATGTGTGAGCAAGCCCCTCACCACAGGTTGATGTGTGGATGCATTGAATGTGTGAGCAAGCCTCTCACCACAGGTTGATGTGTGGATGCATTGAATGTGTGAGCAAGCCCCTCACCACAGGTTGGTGTGTGGATGCAGTAAATGTGTGTGCAAGCCCCTCACCACAGGTTGATGTGTGGATGCATTGAATGTGTGAGCAAGCCTCTCAGCACAGGTTGATGTGTGAATGCAGTGAATGTGGGGGCAAGCCCCTCACCACAGGTTGAAGTGTGGATGCATTGAATGTGTGAGCAAGCCTCTCACCAGAGGTTGATGTGTGGATGCATTGAATGTGTGAGCAAGGCTCTCACCACAGGTTGATGTGTGAATGCAGTGACAATCCCCCCACAGATTGATGTGTGAATACAGTCAACTGTGGGAGGGGGCTTGCTCCCGATGGCGGTGGTTCAGTGAATACAGATGTGCATGACACACCCGATTATTTCAGCAGTTTGCCGCGCAATTCATCAGACAAGCCCTTCGGCGCCAGCCAGATTCCCAGATAGGCCCGCGCCAGCGCGTCATCGCGACTGCTGAACACCACCTCGCCATTGATTTCCAAGTTCAAACCTCGCCGCGGGCGAAAATCCAGGGCATACCGATCGCCGCTGCGAATATCGCGAAAGCGCGCATGCAGCTTTTCAATCTCAGGCTTCAAGCGCGGGCTGGCCTGCTGACGCTCCAGGGTGGCGGTGGCGGCCTTGATCACATCATTGCGGTCTATATCACGAAAGTAATACAGCTCAAGTCGTAGCGGCTTTTGCTGGTCCCAGGCCTGCTTCGCGCGGGTGTCGGCCGGGGCATACAGCGCTGCCGCATACACATCCGCCCACAAATAGACCAGCACCGCCTGGTTTTTCAACGCCAGTTCATCAGACTGCGCAGGAAAACCCGCCTGTTTGAGCCGGTCCGCCTCACTTGCTTGCCCGGTTACAGAAAAAATCAGCAATAAACACAAAACGACATACCGCATAATGATGTGTCCTGCAAAGATGAGTGTCAGCAGTGTAATGCCAGTTTACTGTGCCTGTAGTAAAGGCAAGACTGGCCTACGACGCGACCAAGGGTTAATGTGCGCGGCGTTGAGCCTTATATAGACTGTGCCCCGGTTCACACACTTGAGCCAAATTGTCCTTCATGCCCGCTGGCCGCGGCATGATTTAGCCAGGCGTTCAACCGTGCGCCTGGCCTGTTCTGAGGAGTACGCATGGCTGTCTACAACTACGACGTGGTGGTACTGGGTTCCGGCCCGGCTGGAGAAGGTGCGGCGATGAATGCCGCCAAAGCGGGGCGCAAGGTGGCGATGGTCGATAGCCGTCGCCAGGTCGGCGGTAACTGCACCCACCTGGGCACCATCCCGTCCAAGGCCTTGCGTCACTCGGTGCGCCAGATCATGCAGTTCAACACCAACCCGATGTTCCGGGCGATTGGTGAGCCGCGCTGGTTCTCGTTCCCCGACGTGTTGAAAAGCGCCGAAAAAGTGATCGCCAAACAAGTCGCTTCGCGCACCGGTTACTACGCGCGTAACCGCGTTGACCTGTTCTTCGGCACCGGCAGTTTCGCCGACGAGCAAACCATCGAAGTGGTCTGCGCCAACGGCGTGGTCGAAAAGCTGGTGGCCAAGCACATCATCATCGCCACCGGCTCGCGCCCGTATCGCCCGGCGGATATCGATTTTCACCACCCGCGTATCTACGATAGCGACACCATCCTCAGCTTGGGCCATACCCCGCGCAAACTGATTATCTATGGCGCTGGTGTGATCGGTTGCGAATACGCGTCGATTTTCAGCGGCCTCGGTGTATTGGTCGAGCTGGTGGATAACCGTGATCAGTTGCTGAGCTTCCTCGACTCGGAAATTTCCCAGGCGTTGAGCTACCACTTCAGCAACAACAACATCACCGTGCGCCACAACGAAGAGTACGAGCGCGTCGAAGGCCTCGACAACGGCGTGATCCTGCACCTCAAGTCCGGCAAGAAAATCAAGGCCGACGCCCTGCTGTGGTGCAACGGCCGTACCGGCAACACTGATAAGCTGGGCATGGAAAACATCGGGGTCAAGGTCAACAGCCGTGGCCAGATCGAGGTGGACGAGGATTACCGTACCTGCGTGGCGAATATTTATGGCGCCGGTGACGTGATCGGCTGGCCAAGCCTGGCCAGTGCTGCGCATGATCAAGGCCGCTCGGCGGCAGGCAGCATTATTGATAACGGCAGCTGGCGTTATGTGAACGACGTGCCGACCGGGATCTACACGATTCCCGAGATCAGCTCGATCGGCAAGAACGAACACGAACTGACCAAGGCCAAGGTGCCTTACGAAGTCGGCAAAGCGTTCTTCAAGAGCATGGCGCGTGCGCAGATCGCCGGTGAGCCGCAAGGCATGCTGAAGATTCTGTTCCACCGTGAAACGCTTGAGGTGCTCGGTGTGCATTGCTTCGGCTACCAGGCCTCGGAAATCGTGCATATCGGCCAGGCGATCATGAACCAGCCGGGTGAGCAAAATACCCTCAAGTACTTTGTAAACACCACGTTCAACTACCCGACCATGGCTGAAGCCTATCGGGTAGCGGCCTACGACGGCCTCAACCGGCTTTTTTGAGCGGCTCCGGCCGGTGGCCTGAGCCGGCCGGGGAGACCGATTTCAGTAATTCTCGAGGGTGGCAGTGGCCAAACCGGGAAAGTCTGTAATCAGGCTATCTACGCCGAAGTCGGCGAGCCTGCGCATCAGCGCAGGTTCGTTGACGGTCCACACCGACACGTGCAAACCCTGGCGCTGGGCTTTTTCCAATCGCTCGGGGGTGCACAACGTCCAGTTCAACGCCAGGTATTCACAGCCGTAGTTTTGCGCGACCTTCAGCGGGTCGAGCCACGCGTATTCGGCGACCAGGCCACGTGACAGGTCCGGGGTCAGATCAACCGCGGCTTTTAATACTTCGCGCGAGCTTGAGGTCACGGTGACCTTGCCCATCAGGCCAAAACGTACGGCCATCTCACGAATCGCCAGCACGGTGGTCGCGGCGCGCGTGCGTGAGGCGCTTTTGACTTCCAGTTGCCAGTGGTCAAAGTCGCATTGCTCGAACAACTCTTCCAGGCGTGGGATCGGGCAGGGTTGCACCCAGCCCGGGCCGCCTTTGCGCGCGTCCATTTTCACCAGGTCGGCCGCCGAGTACTCGACGACTTTGCCGCGCCTGTCGGTGGTGCGTTTAAGGGTCGGGTCGTGGATGACCATCAACTCGCCGTCCATTGACAGGTGCAAATCCAGTTCGCAGCGGCGTACACCGTGCTTGAGGCACTCCTGGAAGCTGGTCAGGGTGTTTTCCGGTGCTTCGCCTTTGGCACCGCGGTGGCCGTAGATCAGGGTCACAGTTGCTCCTTTGCGCCAGGTTTTTTGGCGGGGTCATACACATTCAGGTGTCTTGGGCGTCGCTCTGTTCGCGCGCCAGGCGTCGTTCCTGGGCTTGTTTCTGCAGGATGTAGCGCGCCAGCAGTTGGCGTTGGGCATCGGTCATTGATTCAAATTCCGTGGCCACCGCAAACCCGTCAGCCTTGGCATCGCACTGCGTCACGCGGGCGCGCAGCAACAGGCCCAGCGCTTGCGGCATCAGCACCAGCTTGACCGCCAGGTGCGCGCCGGGCGCCAAGTGCGTGGGGTGCTGGAAGTCGATACCGCCTTCGGAAATGATCACCGGCTGTGGCGCACCGACCTCATCCAGCAGGCCGCGCGCCATGATTTGGCTGAGCAGGTCGACACGTTTGTTCTGGACCTTGAGGAAGGCCGCCAGGCTGCGATCTTTTTCGTTGATCTGGCGCAGCAGGTGCTGGGCTTCGAATTCGCTGAGGTGCAATTCGCTGAGCAGGTTGAACAGCGGCGAATCATCCAGCAACACTTCCTTGCTCGCCGCGTCGGGAGCAGAGAGCGTGCTGATTTGGAGTGCGATCATGTCGTCGATACGGTAGTATTCGCGGCGTTCTTCTTCATCTAATGTCGACATGGCGAACCCAAAGTAGCGGTAATGGTCTGAGTGTAAAGCTGCTTACCTGACCCCGCCACTGGGACGTCTTCTTTTCCTCCGAACAAGCCCCGACATGTTCAGACCTCTCTTCGTATTTATTGGCACGCGTTATACCCGTGCAAAGCGCCGCAATCATTTTGTGTCGTTCATTTCCTTGACCTCGATGATCGGGCTCGCCTTGGGCGTGGTCGTGATGATTGTGGTGCTGTCGGTGATGAACGGCTTCGATCATGAGATGCGCACCCGCGTGTTGGGCATGGTGCCCCACGCGACCATCGAGGGCGACGCGCCTATCAGCGACTGGCAAAGCCTGGCCGACAAGGTCAAGCAAAACCCCAAGGTGGTGGCGGTTGCGCCATTCACCCAGATGCAGGGGTTGCTGACCCACGACGGCAAGGTGCAGAAAATTCTGCTGAATGCCATCGACCCGGCCCAGGAGCGCAAGGTCTCGATCATCGACAAGTTCATGCTGCAGGGCAAACTTGACGATTTGGCGCCCGGCAGCTTTGGCATCGTGATCGGCGACAAGGCGGCGGCCAAGCTCGGCGTGAACATCGGCGACAAGCTGACCTTCGTCGCGCCGGAAGTCACCGTGACCCCGGCCGGCATGTTCCCGCGCATGAAGCGCTTCACCGTGGTCGGCACCTTCCACGTTGGCGCCGGCGAGATCGACGGCTACCTCGGCCTGACCAACCTCACCGACCTGGCCCGCCTGCACCGCTGGAAGCCGGACCAGGTGCAGGGCCTGCGCCTCAAGTTCAACGACCTGTTCGACGCACCGCGCGGCGCCTGGGAAATCGCCCAGCACTTGGGTGAGTCGCAGTATTACGCCCGCGACTGGACCCGCACCCACGGCAACCTGTACCAGGCCATCCGCATGGAAAAAGCCATGATCGGCTTGCTGTTGCTGCTGATCGTTGCGGTGGCTGCGTTCAACATCATCTCAACCCTGGTAATGGTGGTGAACGACAAGAAGGGCGATATCGCCATCCTGCGCACCCTTGGCGCCACGCCGGGGCAAATCATGGCGATCTTTATGGTGCAGGGCACGGTGATCGGCGTGGTTGGCACCTTGATCGGCACAGCGGTCGGCATTCTGGCCGCGCTGAACGTCAGCGCCGCCATCGCCGCGCTGGAAAAAGTCATCGGCCACAAGTTTCTCAACGCAGACGTCTACTTTATCGATTACTTGCCGTCCCAGGTTCAGGCCCAGGATGTGTTGATGGTCGGTGGCGCCGCGTTGGTCTTGAGTTTCCTTGCCACCCTGTATCCAGCCTGGCGCGCGGCACGTACCCAGCCAGCACAGGCCTTACGTTATGAGTGAATCGGGCATGAGTGAAAAAGCAATCCTGAGCTGCCGCAACCTGGGCAAGTCCTACGAGGAAGGGCCGGAATCGGTCGTGGTGTTGTCCAATTTGCAGCTTGAGCTGCACCCCGGCGAGCGTGTGGCGATTGTCGGCAGTTCCGGTTCCGGCAAAAGCACCTTGCTCAACCTGCTGGGCGGCCTGGATACGCCGTCCCAGGGCAGCGTGTGGCTGGCCGGTGAAGAGCTGTCAGCCTTGAATGAAAAGGCGCGCGGCCAACTGCGTAACCGTTCGCTGGGTTTTGTGTACCAGTTTCACCACTTGCTGGCCGAGTTCACCGCGCTGGAAAACGTGTGCATGCCGCTGTTGATCGGCAAAACCGCGATTCCAGAGGCGCGCCAGCGTGCCAAGGCGCTGTTGGAGCGCGTCGGCCTTGGCCATCGCCTGGAGCACAAACCGGCCGAATTGTCCGGCGGTGAGCGCCAGCGTGTGGCAATCGCCCGCGCCCTGGTCAATAACCCGGGCCTGGTAATGCTCGACGAGCCGACCGGCAACCTCGACTCCCACACCGCGCAGGGCATCAAGGACTTGATGCTGGAACTGAGCACCCAGATGCGCACCGCGTTCCTGGTGGTGACCCATGACATGAGCATGGCCCGCCAGATGGACCGTGTGTTGCACCTGCAGGAAGGTCACTTGGTCGCCATCTGACCCGTTTCAAGCCTGGCGCCTGGCGCCGGGCTTTTTCATTTTTTCAGGCGGTGCACGCGAATGTTCAGACCGTTATCGATTTTCATCGGCACGCGCTATACCCGCGCCAAGCGCCGCAACCGTTTTGTTTCGTTTATCTCGATGACCTCGATGATCGGCCTCGCCCTGGGCGTGTTGGCGATGATTGTGGTGTTGTCGGTGATGAACGGCTTTCAGCGCGAAATGAGCTCACGCATCCTCGGCATGGTGCCGCACGCCACCATCGTCGGCGTAAACCCGATTGATGATTGGCAGCCGGTGGCCGCCGCTGCAATGAAAAACCCCGAGGTGACTGCCGCCGTACCGTTTACCCAAATGGACGGCATGTTCTCCTACAAGGGCGCGATGCAGCCGATCGAGATCAGCGGCATTGACCCGGCTCAGGAAGGCAAGGTTTCGATCGTGGCTCAGCATATTGTGCGCGGCAAACTGGACGACCTGAAACCCGGCGAGTTCGGTGTGGTGGTCGGCGAAATCACCGCGCGGCGTTTTCGTCTCAACGTGGGCGACAAGCTGACCCTGATCGTGCCTGAAATCAGCAGCGCGCCGGGTGGCATCACCCCGCGTATGCAGCGTTTGAACGTGGTCGGTATCTTCAAGGTCGGCGCCGAGCTGGATGGCTCGATGGCATTGATTCACATGGCCGACGCCGCCCAGATGCAGCATTGGCAGCCGAACCAGGTGCAAAGCGTGCGCCTGGCGGTGAAAGACTTGTACGCGGCGCCCAAGGTCTCGGCGGACATCGCCGCCAGCCTGGGCACGGGCTACAAGCCGGATGACTGGACCCACACCCAGGGCAGCCTGTTCAGCGCAATGAAAATGGAAAAGACCATGATCGGCCTGCTGTTGCTGATGATCGTCGCCGTGGCTGCGTTCAACATCATCGCCACGCTGATCATGGTGGTGAACGACAAGGGCGCGGATATTGCTATTTTGCGCACCATTGGCGCCACACCTCGGCAAATCATGGCTATTTTCATGGTGCAGGGCACGGTGATCGGCATTGTCGGCACCTTGATTGGCGGCGTGCTGGGCGTGATCGCGGCGCTGAACGTGAGTGAACTGGTGGGCTGGCTGGAGCGGGTGAGCGGGCAGCATATTTTCAGTTCCGACGTGTATTTTGTCAGCAACTTGCCGTCGGAACTGCAGGGCGGGGATGTGCTGCTGATTTGCTCGGCGGGTTTTGTGTTGAGCTTTTTGGCGACGCTGTACCCGGCGTATCGTGCGGCGAAAATAGAGCCGGCGCATGCGCTTAGGTATTCGTAACCTTTAAGACCGCTATCGGGAGCAAGCCCCCTCCCACAGTTGACTGCATTTCTTCAGCTGGAGTGCAGGTAATTCCAGTTGGAGTGCAGGATTCAGGTTGGACTGCAGTCAGTTCCAGTTGGAATGCAGGTAATTCAGGTTGGACTGCAGTTAATTCCAGTTGGAATGCAGCTAATTCAGGTTGGGTTGCAGTCAATTCCAGTTGGAGTGCAGCCAATTCAGGTTGGGTTGCAGTCAATTTCAGTTGGAGTGCAGCCAATTCAGGTTGGGTTGCAGTCAATTTCAGTTGGAGTGCAGATGATTCAGGTTGGACTGCAGTCAATTCCAGTTGGAGTGCACCTAATTCAGGTTGGACTGCAGTCAGTTCCAGTTGGAATGCAGGTAATTCAGGTTGGGTTGCAGTTAATTTCAGTTGGAATGCAGCTAATTCAGGTTGGGTTGCAGTCAATTCCAGTTGGAATGTAGCCAATTCAGGTTGGGCTGCAGTCAACCCCAGTTGGAATGCAGCTAATTCAGGTTGGGTTGCAGTCAATTTCAGTTGGAGTGCAGATGATTCAGGTTGGACTGCAGTCAATTCCAGTTGGCGTGGAGCCAATTCAGGTGGACTGCAAACAATTTCAGTTGGAATGCAGATGATTCAGGTTGGACTGCAGTCAATTCCAGTTGGAGCGCAGCTAATTCAGGTGGACTGCAATCAATTTCAGTTGGAATGCAGGTAATTCAGGTTGGACTGCAGTCAGTTCCAGTTGGAATGCAGCCAATTCAGGTTGGGCTGCAGTCAACCCCAGTTGGAATGCAGCTAATTCAGGTTGGACTGCAGTCAGTCCCAGTTGGAATGCAGCCAATTCAGGTTGGACTGCAGTCAGTTCCAGTTGGAATGCAACAAAATCAGGTTGGGTTGCAGTTAATTCCAGTTGGAATGCAGCTAATTCAGATTGGGTTGCAGTCAATTCCAGTTGGAATGCAGCTAATTCAGGTTGGGTTGCAGTCAATTCCAGTTGGAATGCAGGTAATTCAGGTTGGACTGCAGTCAGTTCCAGTTGGAATGCAGCCAATTCAGGTTGGAATGCAGTCAACTGTGGGAGGGGGCTTGCTCCCGATAGGGTCGGCACAGCCTGCATCAATCTGTCTTGGGCAACTCAATCACAAACCGTGTCCACCCAACCCTGGACTCACAAAAAATCCTCCCGCCGTGCGCCCGCACAATTGACTGGGTAATCGCCAGCCCCAGCCCCGCATGCTCGCTGCTGCGTTCATGGCGCGCCGGGTCTGCCCGGTAAAAGCGATCAAACAACCGAGGTAACAACGCCGCAGGAATACCATCCCCGGTGTTTTCCACTGAAAGTCTCACCCCGTCCGCTATGCGCACCCGCACCTCGCCACCGGCCTTGGTAAACCGCAGCGCGTTATCCAGCAAGTTCGACAACGCCCGACGCAACATGCCGCGATCGCCCATGGTGCGCGCAGTGCCCTCGCGCACCAGGCTGACCTGCGCGTCTTCCGCCAGCATCGCAAAAAACTCGAGCAGCGCGTCCACTTCATCCTCAAGCGCCAACGGCTCGCGCTTGGGCATCAGCAAGCCATGGTCGGCTTTGGCCAGGTACAACATGTCATTCACTAACTGCGCCATCCACTGCAATTCTTCCAGGTTGCTGTGCAGCGCCTCACGGTAGTCCTCCAGCGCGCGCGGCTGGGTGAGGATTACCTGCGTGTGGGTCAGCAGGTTCGACAGCGGCGTGCGCAGTTCGTGGGCGATGTCGGCGGAGAACGCCGAGAGGCGCTGAAACGAGTCGTCCAGGCGGCCGAGCATGGCGTTGAAGGCGAGCGCCAGCTCTGTCAGTTCCACCGGCATGTGCTGCTCAGGCAAACGTTGGGTGAGGGAATGCGCCGACACACCGGCGGCGACCTCGCCCATGCGCCGCAACGGGCGCAAGCCACTGCGTGCGGCCCAGGCGCCGAGCAGCGCGGTGGCGAGTGCCGACAGGCCGACGGTCAGCCAAATCAAGTGCTGCATGCGTTGCAGGAAGTGCTGGTGATGGGTGATGTCGAGCATCAGGCTCAGTTGCGGCGAGCTGGGTTGGCCCGCCAGCAACGGCACGTTGTACACGCGGTAATCCGTGCCGGCGTTCTGCAGGCTGTGCAGGCCTGGCGTTGCGGGCAGGTCGACGCCAGGCGCGCCGTCATACCAGCGCTGGCCGGCGGCGCTGATGCGCAGCGTCAGGTCGGGTTGCCGACTAAGCTCGCTGCGCAACTGCGCTTCGCGCTGGGCGAACAATTGCGGGGTGTCGACGCCCTGCAACGTGCTGCGCAAGGCGAGTAATTTGCCGTCGAGCAACTGTTGGTCCAGCTCGACAAAATGCGCCTCGCTGGCCTGGTTAAACAACACCCCGGCAATCAGCGACACCACCGCAGTACAGGCGGCAAACAACAGTGCCAGACGGCTGGCGAGGGACAAGCGCTTGATCAATTGAAACGCTCCTCCAGCACATAACCCATGCCGCGCACGGTGTGGATCAGCTTATTGGGGAAGGGGTCGTCGACTTTCAGGCGCAGGCGGCGGATAGCCACTTCGATGATGTTGGTGTCGCTGTCAAAATTCATGTCCCACACTTGTGAGGCAATCAGTGACTTGGGCAGCACCTCGCCCTGGCGGCGCAGCAACAATTCGAGCAGCGCGAACTCCTTGGCGGTGAGGTCGATGCGCTGGCCATCGCGCTCGACGCGGCGGCGAATCAGGTCCAGGCGCAAGTCGGCCAGTTGCAGCGCGGTTTCCTGCGGTGTGCTACTGCCACGGCGCAACAGGCTGCGTACCCGCGCCAGCAGTTCGGAAAAGGCGAACGGCTTGACCAGGTAATCGTCGGCGCCCAGCTCCAGGCCATGCACGCGGTCTTCCACCGCATCGCGGGCGGTGAGGAACAGTACCGGGGTATCCAGGCCGGCACCGCGCACGGCTTGCAAAATTTGCCAGCCGTCGCGGCCCGGTAACATCACGTCGAGAATCAGCAGGTCGTAGTCACCGCTCAATGCCAAATGCTGACCGCTGATGCCCTCGGCGACCAGTTCGGTGGTAAAGCCCGCCTCCGCCAAGCCTTGACGCAGGTAATGGCCGGTTTTCGGTTGGTCTTCGACAATCAGCAGTTTCATGGGCAACTCTTGGCAACGTGTGACGATGGGCTTTATACCGTGGGCGCCAGGGCAGGGGCGCAACCTGACAAAGTTGTAATCTAGCAGTCAGCTGGCTGGCAGCGGCGCCATCTTAGAGTGCTACCCAAGCGGTTCACACATTTTTGGAGATACCCATGACCTTGCGTACACCCCTGTTGCTGGCGGGCTGCCTGTTGGCATTGAGTGTGGATGCGCTGGCTGATACGGCGCACACCTACGCATTTGGCCAGCCGGCGGCCGCCGACAAGGCCACGCGCACCGTGGAAGTGCAGTTGCAGGACATTGCTTTTTCGCCCAAGTCGTTGGACGTAAAAGCCGGTGAGACCGTGCGGTTTGTGCTGGTCAATAAAGGCCGGTTGCTGCATGAATTCAACCTGGGCGACGCGGCGATGCACGCCGAACACCAAAAGGAAATGCTCAAGATGCAGGCCAGCGGCATGCTCACCGCCACCGGCGTCGGCAAAATGGACCACAGCGCCATGGGCCATGGCGAGATGGGCGGCATGCAGCACGACGACCCCAACAGCGTGCTGGTAGAGCCCGGCAAAACCGCTGAACTGACTTGGACGTTCACCCGCGCCACCGGCTTGGAGTTTGCCTGCAACCTGCCCGGGCATTATCAAGCGGGCATGGTCGGCACACTTAACGTCGATTGAGCCGGTGTGGCTTAGGCGCGGGGGCAAAGGCTGGTAGACTGGCGGGGTTTATTTAGCCAGGTTTCCGCCATGCATCCCGCAGCCGAACATTCGCCGCTGGGCAAGTCCAGTGAATACATCTCTACTTACACCCCTTCGTTGCTGTTCCCGATCCCTCGCGCTGCCAAGTGGGCCGAACTCGGCCTGAGCGCCGATAACCTGCCCTACAAGGGCGTGGATTTCTGGAACTGCTTCGAGTTGTCCTGGCTGCTGCCGTCCGGTAAACCGGTGGTGGCCATCGGTGAGTTCAGTATCCCGGCCGACTCGCCGAACATCATCGAGTCCAAGTCGTTCAAGCTGTACCTTAATTCGCTCAACCAAACCGCGTTTGCCGACACACAAAGCCTGCAGGCGACGTTGCGCACCGACCTCAGCGCCGCCGCCGGCAAGCCGGTGACCGTGCGCATCCGCAGCCTGGCGGACGTTGCAGCCGAAGGCGTGCAGGCGTTGCCGGGTGTGTGCATTGACGATCTGGACATCAGCGTCAGCAACTACGAACACCCACGCCCGGAACTGCTGCGCTGCGATGATTCGCGCATTGTCGAGGAGAGCGTGCACAGCCACTTGCTCAAATCCAACTGCCCGGTCACCAGCCAGCCCGATTGGGGCAGCGTGGCGGTGGAGTACCGTGGTTCGGCGCTGGATCACGCCAGCCTGCTGGAATACCTGGTGAGCTTTCGCCAGCACTCGGACTTCCACGAGCAGTGCGTAGAGCGGATTTTTCTCGACCTGCAGCGCTTGCTCAAGCCGGAAAAACTGACGGTGTATGCGCGTTACGTGCGGCGCGGTGGGTTGGATATTAACCCGTACCGCAGCACTGAAGAGGTGGCGTTCCAGAACCTGCGCCTGGCCCGTCAGTAAATCGAAAGGTGGGAGGGGGCTTGCCCCTTCCCACCTTTTGGTTTCGGGCCTGGATTAAATCCCGATGTTGCCCAAGGTGATCACGATATTGCGCAGCGTCCCGGCAATGCCCGGATGGTCGAGTTCGAAGCCTTCTACAGCACGATTCACATCGTCAGCAATGCTCGGTGCCTGAGTGGCTGGTTCCAATTCCAGTTGCAGTTCAAACCTGGCAAGCAAGGCTTCCAGCGCTTCACGTTTTTCCAGCGGCAGCGGCGGCTCCTGATTCAATTGCTCGCGCAGGATGTTGACCTGTTCTTGCAGTTTTTCGCGGGCAGGCATGGCGTTCTTCCTTTTATCGATAGGCACTGGCATAGACCGCGGCACGCCGGGAAAGGTCTACGGGCTGACCTGTAGATTAATCCACCGGGGCCGACTGTGCATGATCTTGATCAGGGCTTCTCGCCTTTGAGCTGGCGCAGGCGGATGTCTGCCAGGCAACTGCCGAGCTCGCCGAGGTGGTCGATCACCGAGTGCACACCCAGCCCATACAGCGCCACCGTGGCTTTGCCGCGCTTAAGTTCGCGTTGCTGCTCGGTCAGCGCCTGCCATTGCTCGGGCGCCAGGCCGCACAGGGAGCCACAGGACGCCAGGCCAATGGTCCACAACCCGGCATTGAGCCCCGATTGCAGCAAACGCGGCTCACCACTCACCAGCACGCAGCCTTCCAGGCGTTCGATGTTTAATTCCATCAAGGCTTGCCAGCAGGCATGCGGGGCAGGCCAGCGGAGGGCGGCGGGCGCAGTCGCCTTCAGCCAGTCAGGCAACGCGGCCGCCAATGGGCGGGTGACGGCGGCGGGCAGCTCGTCCAGCCAGGCGCAGGGCACGCCTTGCTCTTTGAGGTCATGCAGGATTTTTAATGCGCCATACGTGGCTTGGGAGTCGGGGGAGGGCGAATCACTTCGTGCCAGGGAACCAAAATCTACCAGGCAGCCACTAAGCCCGAAGAGCACGGCAGTCAAAGAGGGTGCGCTGGCGAGAGCAATTTCGGCCTGAGGCATCTAAAGGTTCCTGAAATAGCTGTGACGCTATCGGGCCAGGATGACAAGCACATGACACTCAGGTGTAGCTGTAGGAATTTTATCCATTTGCCCGATGACGTTTCCTAGTAGATGCCTAACTCGACACTTCCGTCATATACTCACGTTCTTAATTCAGGGCATAGCGCCCATGACAGACTATTCAAGGAGCAAAAGCTATGCGCTGGAGCCAATATTTCGCTCAGCTATCTGTGTGTGCCACTGTCCTGTTGGCGCCGTTTGCGGCCCAGGCTGCGTCGGAAGACGACCCATGGGAAAGCATCAACCGTCCGATTTTCACCTTCAACGACACCGTTGATACGTATGCCCTCAAGCCTTTGGCGCAGGGCTATCAGTTTGTTACCCCGCAGTTCATGCAGGATGGCATCCACAACTTCTTCCGCAACATCGGCGACGTCGGCAACTTTGCCAACAACGTGTTGCAGCTCAAGCCACACGCGGCCGGTGTCGACACAGCTCGTTTGCTGATGAACACCACCTTCGGCGTGCTTGGCTTTATCGATGTAGGCACCAAAATGGGCCTGCAACGCAGCGATGAAGACTTCGGTCAGACCCTGGGTTACTGGGGCGTCGGCAGCGGTCCTTACGTGATGCTGCCACTGCTTGGCCCAAGCACCTTGCGTGATGCGCCGTCCAAGTACGTGGACAGCTACACCCAACCGTATCGCTACATGAACGATATCGGCTGGCGCAACAGCACCTTCGGCCTGAACATCGTTGACACCCGCGCCAGCTTGCTCGACAGCGAGAAGCTGATCACCGGCGACAAATACACCTTCATCCGTAACGCCTACTTGCAGAACCGTGAGTTCAAGGTCAAAGACGGCAAGGTTGTAGACGACTTTTAAGCCGTGACGTTTTGAAATGAAAAAGGCGACCCGTGTGGTCGCCTTTTTCGTACGCGGTTTTCAGCGCATTTTGAGGATTTTGAGGCCGAGGTGCTGGTCCTCGCCAGTCGTTTTGGCCCAAACGACCTCGGTGTCCGCCTCCAGGCCCTTGAGGGCGGCGTGCTCCGAATCGATGCGCACGGTCAGTGTGTCACCCACCGCAAACTGGCGAGGTGCCTGTACTTGCATGCCGGTGCTGGAAAGGTCCACACAGACCCCGGCAATTTCTTGGCCGGCGTGGATCAGGGAAACATCGGCATCCACTCGCATGCGGATGAAATCGCGTTTTTCGGCGTAGTCGCGCTCGTGTTCGCTCACAGCTGCCATCCTTACTTTGTGTTGTGGTGATGGCTGTTCTTATAACTCCCGGTGATTTGCGGTGTAAAGACGTCCGGCGACCATCGGCATGAGCTTGAAACCCCTGACGGATGGGAGTACCGTCTGCGCCTTAGAAGGGCACCTCTGCTTTACCGTTGTGCGTTGGCCAAAAGCCCGTGCTTTGTAGGACAGAGAGGCTAGAAAGCGAATCCAGTACGTGAGCCCGGCCATTGCCGAGCCGCCTACGCCAACCTAATTCTGGCGCCGTTTGCCCACATGCAAAAAACCAGTGCCACGCTGCTGATAATCGATGACGACGAAGTAGTGCGCGCGAGCCTCGCGGCCTATTTGGAAGACAGTGGCTTCAGCGTCCTGCAGGCCAGTAATGGCCAACAGGGTCTCCAGGTATTCGAGCGCGACAAGCCCGACCTTGTGATCTGCGACCTGCGCATGCCCCAAATGGGCGGCCTTGAGCTGATCCGCCAGGTGACTGAGCTCGCCCCGCAGACGCCAGTGATTGTTGTGTCCGGTGCCGGCGTGATGAACGATGCCGTCGAGGCCCTGCGCTTGGGCGCTGCCGATTACCTGATCAAGCCCCTGGAAGACCTGGCTGTGCTTGAGCACTCGGTGCGCCGTGCGCTCGACCGCGCCCGCCTGCTGCTGGAGAACCAGCGCTACCGCGAAAAGCTCGAAACCGCCAACCGCGAGCTCGAAGCCAGCCTCAACCTGCTTCAGGAAGACCAGAACGCCGGTCGCCAGGTGCAGATGAACATGCTGCCGGTGAGCCCGTGGAGCATTGACGCGTTCAAGTTTGCCCACCAGATCATCCCGTCGTTGTACCTGTCGGGGGATTTTGTCGATTATTTCCGTGTGGATGAGCGCCGCGTTGCGTTCTACCTGGCTGACGTGTCCGGCCACGGCGCTTCTTCTGCCTTTGTTACCGTGTTGTTGAAATTCATGACCACACGGTTGTTGTTCGAGTCCAAGCGCAACGGAACCTTGCCGGAATTCACCCCTTCCCAGGTACTGGGCCACATCAATCGAGGCCTGATCAGCTGTAAGCTGGGCAAGCACGTGACGATGGTCGGCGGCGTGATCGACGAAGAAACCGGTCTGTTGACCTACAGCATTGGCGGTCACCTGCCGATGCCGGTTTTATATACTCCAGACAGTGTGCGTTACCTGGAAGGGCGTGGTCTGCCGGTGGGCTTGTTTAATGAAGCCACCTACGAAGACCACATCCTGGAACTGCCGCCGACCTTCAGCCTTACGCTGATGTCCGATGGCATCCTGGACCTCCTCCCAGAGCCTACACTCAAGGAGAAAGAAGCCGCCTTGCCCCAAAAGGTCAAGTCGGCGGGCGGCAGCCTGGATGGCCTGCGGCAGGTTTTTGGATTGGCCACGCTAGGGGAGATGCCGGATGATATCGCCCTATTGGTGTTGAGCAGGAATCTTTGATGAGTACCGGAAGAATCCAATTCGCCGAGCAAGACGGGACCTTCGTCCTGAAGTTTGTCGGTGAAGTGCGCCTGACGTTGTGTTCGGCGCTGGATGCGACGATTGAGCGGATTTTCACAGCCTTGAATTTCTCGGCGATCGTGATCGATCTGACCGAAACCCGCAGCATCGATAGCACCACCCTTGGCTTGCTGGCCAAGTTGTCCATTCTGTCGCGGCAGAAGGTCGGCCTGTTGCCGACCGTCGTCACCACCCACGAAGACATCACCCGTCTGTTGCAGTCGATGGGCTTTGATCAAGTGTTCAACATCGTTGAAAGCCCGATCCCGTGCCCCGAATGCCTGACCGACCTGCCATCCCAGGATCAGTCCGAGGAAGTGGTACGGATCAAGGTGCTGGAAGCGCACAAAATCCTGATGGGCCTGAACGAGTCCAACCGCGAAGCCTTCCACGACCTCGTCAACGCGCTGGAACGCCACTAAGCCCCAGACTTGAAACCCCGTCCAATGTGGGAACTGGCTTGCCTGCGATAGCGGTATGTCAGCCACCTATTCATTGCTGACCCACCGCTATCGCAGGCAAGCCAGCTCCCACAGTTTGAACTGTGACTGGTTTGAGATCAACGAAACACAAAAAAGGGCGGCACCCTCACAGGTGCCGCCCTTTTTGTCGCCGGCTGCCTTACAGCTTGGCAGTCAACAGCGCTTCCAGCTTCTCTTGATCCCGAGCAAACTGACGAATCCCTTCCGCCAGCTTCTCGGTGGCCATCGCATCCTCGTTGGACTCCCAACGGAACTGCGCTTCAGTCAAATGCACGCGCGCTTCACCGGCGTGGCCTGGCGACAGCTTGCGTTCAAGCTTGCCTTCATCGGCCGCCAGCTTCTCCAGCAAGTCCGGGCTGATGGTCAGGCGATCACACCCGGCCAACTCTTCAATCTGGCTGAGGTTACGGAAGCTCGCACCCATCACCACGGTCTTGTAGCCGTTGGCCTTGTAGTAGTTGTAGATGCGTGTCACCGACTGCACGCCCGGGTCATCCGAACCTGTGTAGTCGCTGCCGTTGGCCTTCTTGTACCAGTCGTAGATACGGCCCACGAACGGCGAAATCAGGAACACCCCGGCTTCGGCGCACGCCACAGCCTGGGCAAACGAGAACAGCAGCGTCAGGTTGGTCTGGATGCCTTCTTTTTCCAGCGTCTCTGCCGCGCGGATGCCTTCCCACGTGGAAGCGATCTTGATCAGCACGCGGTCACGGCTGACGCCGGCCTTGTCATACAGGTCGATCAGACGGTGCGCACGCTTGAGTACGGCGTCAGTGTCGAACGACAATCGGGCATCCACCTCGGTGGAAATACGCCCCGGTACCACCTTGAGAATTTCTTGACCCACCGCCACCGCGAAACGGTCGCTGGCCAGGCCCACGTCACCGTTGCAGTCTTTAACGCACTCATCCAGCAGCTTGGCATAGCCCGCAATCGAAGCGGCCTTGAGCAGCAGGGAGGGGTTGGTGGTCGCGTCTTGTGGCTTGAGCTTGGCGAGCGTAGAAAAATCGCCGGTATCGGCTACGACAGTGGTGAATTGCTTGAGTTGTTCCAGCTTGGAAGTCATGAGCGTGCTCTGTCCTTTGGGTCTGATGACATTACCCGAGCGCCGGCAGGCGCTCAAGGGCGCAAATGCGTTCGATCGTTTGCGAGGGCAACAACCTGAAAACAGCCGTTTGAATGACCGGCCATACTAATAATAGGAGGCCAGAATGCGCATCAGGTTCAACCCAAGTGCCGCATGACCTCCCCGATTAAACTGTGGGAGCGGGCTTGCTCGCGAAAGCGGTCTCTCAGCCCCCCAACAAATCAACTGACACCCACCCAGCTCACCAGCCCCACAATCACCGCCCCTCCAGCAACTCCGCTGCCTGGTCAAGCAACGCCAGCGGGTCGTTGGCCTTGTGAATATCCACCGACAACAACTGCCTGAACTTGCGCGCCCCCGGAAACCCAGTCCCCAGCCCCAATACATGCCGCGTAATGTGATGCATCGTCCCGCCACCGGCCAAATGCTCAGCAATATAAGGCCGCAACTGCGCCAACGCCTGCGCCCGACTGATCACCGGCGCCGTGCTGCCAAACAACTGCTGATCCACCTCCGCCAGCACATACGGGTTGTGATAAGCCTCGCGCCCCAACATCACCCCGTCAAACGTCTGCAAATGCTCCTGGCACTGCGCAAGCGTCTTGATGCCGCCGTTGAGAATAATCTCCAACTCTGGAAAGTCGCGCTTCAACTGCGCCGCCACGTCATAGCGCAACGGTGGAATATCGCGATTCTCCTTCGGCGATAAACCTTCCAGAATCGCAATGCGCGCATGCACCGTAAAACTGGTGCACCCCGCGTCCTTCACCTGCCCGACGAAATCACACAGCTCGGCATAACTGTCGCGCCCATTGATGCCGATACGGTGCTTCACCGTCACCGGAATCGACACCGCGTCACGCATCGCCTTCACGCAATCGGCCACCAATGCCGGATGCGCCATCAAAATCGCGCCGATCATATTGTTCTGCACACGGTCGCTAGGGCAGCCGACGTTCAAGTTCACTTCGTCGTAACCGGCAGCCTCCGCCATGCGCGCGCACGCGGCCAAATCAGCCGGCACGCTGCCGCCCAACTGCAGCGCGAGCGGGTGCTCGGCTTCGCTGTGGCGCAGGAAGCGCTCGTGGTCGCCATGCAGGATCGCGCCGGTGGTGACCATCTCGGTGTAGAGCAGGGCGTGCTTGGAGAGCAGGCGCAGGAAGTACCGGCAGTGGCGGTCGGTCCAGTCCATCATGGGCGCGACGCTAAACCGGCGTGAAGACTCTGAGCTTGAAGAGCTAGCGTTTGCTAGGGATAAGGCTTTTTCGGAATTCATTAATACTGATCTTTTATACAGCGGTTTTTACCCGTTTTCCCTTATTTTCTAAAGTCGGTTGCTACATTGCAGCGATCGAATTCGGCAATGTAGCAACGGGAAATGGGCACGATTACAGCACGTAAGCGCAAGGACAACTCGACAGCCTACACGGCGCAAATACGGATCAATCGGGATGGCAAGAGTTTATCAGGAAAGCCAAATCTCCACCGTAAGCAGGTCGTGCAGGCTTGGACCACGCGACGAGAGGCGGGGCAGGCCCAGACTGGTGCTATTTAGCGGGAGAATCGGAGTGGGGTAACGATCAAGAACATGATTACCCGCTCTGGCCAGAAGCGGTCGCCCCTAGCCCTATGGCATCACGTCTCACCATAGGAGTGTTCTATTTTGGTAGCGCTCCACACTGGTCAATAACTCTCCTATCAGTGCGGCTATCAATAGCACCGTCTGGCCCGATGTACACATCAGTGTTCGGCCACTTCGGTTTAACCCGGATGCAGTGCGATTTTCCACCATTGTTCCAATCAAACTCCATAAAAAATTGGTGGCTCGGGAAGATGTGCCCAGCCCCACCAGTGGCCTCACCCGGGTATATCTCACCCTTTGAAATGTCATGCTGAACGTTCAAAATATAACCGAGGCGCCCTTGTCCCTTGTCAGAGAAATGGAAGCTCACTTGAGGAGTGGCGACATACCAAAAGACGATCGGGGCAACTAGTAGCGCCACTATCCAGCGCCAGAAACGCCGTTTCGGTTTACTTGCAGACGTGGTCACGTGTGCCATCTCCCCAGCTTGAACGTGGTAGTGATAAAACTTCGTCCATGAGCATCTTTGCCGTAATTCCGCCGTTTGGGCGCTGTTTGTACAACTTAACTCCAATACTGATAGAAACTCGGTCGCCTATGTCGTCCCAAGCTCGCATCCCATCGATGTCTGCTGATCGGTGAGGCCCCTTGCGTTCGCCCCAGTTCTGAACTTTCCGAATGGAGTCTGATGCAATCTGCTCAAGCCCGGCGCCGTCCAGAAGAACGCCTTCAGAAAGGCCGCCAGCGCGACCGACGTAGCCATAGTGGATGTTCGACCAGATGTCGTAGAAGTAATCCACTTGGCCTTGCTTCTGCCAAGGCCCACCGAACTGTTGCCCAATAGTCACCTTGTGATCCCAAGGTCGATTTTGCCCAACCCGCTCTGCCCAAAGCGCCATGGCAGCAACAGTGTTACCAAGCTCCATTGCTTGAAAATCAGGCGGTGAGAGTCGTGCATACCAAGGGAGCTTTTGGAATTTTGCATTTTCTGCTGCCGCGTCAAAGCTGGTTAGCTTTTTCATTTTCAGTACGGATGGGTGTGTGATGTTGCGGTTCATTTCCCCGGCGATATAGTTGGCCACCTGTTCCATCGTGTCAGGGTCTTTGCACGTGACGGGTGCTTTCGGTTGAGGCTTTGCCTCTGGCCTTTTCGGGGCGGCTTTGGGATCTACCAGAGCGTTTGCGGCGATCGCTTTCTCTTTTAACTTTGGGTCAGCAAGCAACGTCGCCATTTTCTGATCATCCACGGTGCCATCCGGACGGAACGCTCCGAGCGCCATGAAGTTCATGATTGCTGCACCCCCACCACTGCCCATGACAAAACCGCCACCAACATCGCCTGACCCAGTAATGATCGTTCCGCCATGGCTGGTTAGACTGCCCAAGTGGGCCATGGGGCGCCCATTCACTTGAATGGACGGGAATCCTGTGGTGATCACGGCTCCACAGCCACAGGTATCGCCAACGCGAGCAGAGCCCATAAAGTTAATGTTGACGTCACTGCTTGCTGAAGCAATCGGGGTTGTACCGTGACCGGGCATTGGGCAGACATGCTTGTCACCCAACCGAGCAGATGGAGTCATTCGTCATCCTTGTCGTGAAATTAAAAGCCCCCCCCACTGGGACTCCAAAAACGTTTAGTAGGGTCCAGGAGGTTACCGCAACGGTTGGACCGTGTCTTTATGACGCGTCGAAGCGTAAGGAAACTCTGAAAAAGGCTTCCTGATTTGGCAAAATATCCCGACACCTTTACCGGGCCTCCCCGATGAAACAGATGAACTTCGCCGATGCCGAGGTGACCCAGTTGCCGAGATTTCACTGCCCCAGTTTGACCCCTCGTAAATCATTGTCTGTGCTGGATTTTTGCAGGTTTGGAGATGGGGCAGTCTTGCGTCGGCAATCGGGTCAATCTAGGGGCAGCGCCAACACCCAGGCCTTGCTGAGGACGCAGTGCATGGATTCGAGGCGATTCTCCATCGCGATAAGCTGCTGTCACTCGCTGACGTTGGGCAAAGCGTTGCAAAGAGTTCTATCTGGAATTATTGCTACCCGATCCTGGCTGGCTTGCTAGTCAAGTTGAAAGCCGGACGTGACTTCACCGCCATCCCTGAGCCTGTTATATAAGGGGGCTTGCTGTCTGCTCGCACAACCAGCTTCGAGCTCGCCGTTTAAAAATCACAAGTTAAACCAGTCCACTCCGTTTGGATAGCCGAACGGTGAATCTCTGAGACGACCTCGAGCACCTTGAGATACTAGAGTAGCCTTTTGATTACCTACTTCAAAAACCAGGCATTAAAGCGATAAACGTTTACTCCATCACAAGCCATGTTAAATCATTTGAAATCCTCAGCGCTTTTGGGCATAGCCTCGATGCCTTTATCAGCCTTCCGGCTAATAAAGGCATAACCGCCTTCTTCACAATTTTTTCTTAGTAACAATTTTTCATCTTTCAAAACAGTCAGATAGCTAACGAATGATTGCGCCAGCAAATACGTATATCGACCATTTTTAAATTTTATAATATTTTTGTTAACACTTCCTTCCGAAGCGTCTACCAAAAAAACTTACCCTTCGGAGGGAGTTTTGTGATTGGATACGACAGCTCTACATTGTCGGGTGCGCCATATCGATATTGAACATAACCAAGGCTAGGAGTATCGTTTTTAGACGCACATACCGAAACAATTTTATTTCCGGGTAGAGGACAACTAAAATAAACGTCCTCATCCGCCGCGCATAAAGTCATACCTAAACTGTCTACATCTGTCTGACCTGCACCTGACTGTCCGGTATATAAAAAAACAACAGCAGCAAATAGCGAAGCGCTTAGACTTAATCCTCCGCCCCAACTAAATTTCACATTCACTTAAAATGACCCTCGTTCCAGATAAGTTTAAAATTATCTACCCTGGCTTTGCTACTATTGGTTTTTTTGTTAATAATATCTGTTATCGACTCAACAGTAGCATCAGTTGCACCAGCATCCGCTCTCAAATGTAGACGATGTCCCACCCAAAAATACGCTGCTGAACGCACAGCATATTTAATCTGTATGAGTAAGTCGGGAGATTCTTCGAAATCATGATTTTCACCTGGCCATTCGCTTGAGTTAGCTTTATGCCACATAGTAAACGTTCAATAATTTGCTCTACCTGTCAACTGTTTAAGACCACGCCCCCGATATTTCCAGCCATCTCCACTTGCGAAGTCCCCATTTCCTAGTTCCGCACGCCCACCATAAGCACCATTAGCGACGGCTTCATAGTCTGCCTGATTCACCCGTGGTCTATCGGCTTTTGTTGGTTTGGTTGTATCGTAACCATGTGCACGTGCAGCAGCAGGGTTATTCCTAAAATATGAGAAGGACCCAATGAGAGCCGATGCTTTCCAGAGAAATCCTTCTTCAACGCTGAGGCAAGCGGAGATCTATGTCCAGTCCATCATCGGGGCGACGGAGAAGCGGCGGGAGAGCGGTGCGGGTCTGGCGTTGTTTGCGGGCATTGGGAATATGCAATCGGTGAGGCTGATGGTGAGGCAGTTTATCAGGATTGCTCTTGTGAGGTTTCAGCGAGTATTGGGCCTGATCAGCCCGGTGAGCACCGGAATGACGCAGCTCTGCGGGTGGCTTTGGCGCCAGAGGTGGGCCCGGCTTGAAGGTGTTTAGGTTTTTTTACCTTCGTTTGCATTCATCAAGTTCGCTCTGGCTTTGCAGTGTTGAAGTGATACCTAATCGATATTTGCAATACTGGATGACCAGATGTCGCTCGTCTGCACTCAGCTCACTCAATTTTTTATCATCTGATTCGTATGCGAAAATATTTACAAACTCGATTTGAAAGGTCGGGCTTTTCTTTATGAAGAATACTTTTCCGGATATGCATCTTCCATCTTTTCGTAATAGCCGATGTATAGCGTAGCGACGACTGCCGCCAGAATAATGATCAGTAGCGATTTCATTACGAAGGTGGCCGCAAAAGTTTGGTTTTCATACAAAGGTTTTTCACCCGTTTCATACCGATATTGCCAGGGCAAATTTTCCTTCACCGGGTTGCATGGGAAACTCGCGGTGACCGCCCAACAAGGTTGTCACCCTGCAAACGCTGCTTAGCGCTTGAGTCAAGGTCGTTAGGGTGTCGATCTGGATGGCGAGAATTTCCTGATCCATGTTTCCATTGAAGGTTTCCGGCGCCTGGCACGCATCGCTGACACTTGATCATCCGTGGCGAATTTGCCTTTGTCGGCATCTTTTACCGCTAACTCAATCTGTGTGGTCAGCGTCTTTTCGTGTTCGATGTGGCCGCGTAGAACGTAAATCGCCAGGTAGCTCGCGGTTTGGCTATGTTATTAGTTTTTAACTATTTTTTGTGGTTTTGAGTTTTTCTAGGAGGACTCTACTACCCGGGACTCGGACGTTTCCCACGCTTTGTTAGGCTTGCCCGTCAGACCACCCATCGCTAACCTCCTCCAGCCGCTGTAAACCCAGCGGTCGGAGGTGGAAGTCCGTATTGCTAAGGCGTTTTAACTCCCCAAAATATTTGGAGCTTCGCCCATGCCCAGCAAAACACATAAGCCTCACGTAGATAACAACACCGCACCCGTCGACGCCAAGCTTCACGCCGCTGCCCAACGCGCGATTCACCATTACCTGCCTCCATCTGACGACGCCGAGCCCACTGAACCACCAATCAGCAACCTATTCTCCGTCAGCCCCAACATCGACACCGAAACCCTCCTTGCCAACGCCTCCGAAAACCTGGAGTCCGCCAACCAAATGGCCGCCACCCTGGCCTTCAACCTCGAAGACCCCCAACGCGCCATCGTGCTCGGCATCCAACAGCTAATCGATCTCAGCGCTCTGCTTGTCGACCGAGCCCATGAGCAAGTTGCGCCAGCAGCCAACTCGGCCACAGCCTGATACCCAACCCCGCCGCCTTGCCCGAAGGCGGCCACCTGAACCCTCGCTGTCACCCCGCACAGTTTCATGATGCCCTGGGCTTTTGAGGCCTACGATCTCTCTCAAGAGAGGACTTCCGCGCCTCCAGCCCACAGGGAGCTGAAATATGATTTCGAACCTCGTCAAAGTCGTGATGATCGCCGGTGCTTTGCTGTTGAGCGCTTGCTCGTCGGGTGTGAGCAGCGATCCTTGTTTCACTCAGGGATGCCAGGCGTTTGGGGACCACAGCCCCAACAAAGCCGCCAAGATGAATTTTGGCAGCAGTGGGTTGGGCAGTAGTTATGGTGAGTATGGTTCTGGGTTGTTGCATGATGACTGATTGAGCTGTGTGTTGACTGACCCACCGCTATCGGGAGCAAGCCCCCTCCCACAGTTGATTTGTGATGGGGGGCAGGTTTGGCTGTTAGTGGCCGTTTTTCATGCGGCGTGCGATGAGGAAGAGAGCCAGGCCTGCGAGCGCCGTCGCCGCGCCGATGTAGCCGGTGCTGGTCCAGCCGAGCCCTGCAGTAATCGCCATGCCACCCAGCCACGGCCCGAGTGCGTTGGCGAGGTTAAACGCTGCATGGTTGGACGCCGCCGCCAGGCTCGGGGCTTCGTGGGCGATGTCCATCAGGCGGATTTGCAGCGGTGCGGCCATGGAGATCATGGTGCCGACGAGGGCGATGCCGAGCAGTACGCCCCACAGCGAGCTGGCGGCGAAGGTGAAGAAGATCAACACGGCCATCGACCAGACAAGAATCCAGCCAACCGCGCGAAATTGCAGGCGATCGAACAGTTTGCCGCCGGCGATGTTGCCGATGATGCCGCCTACGCCAAACGCGGCGAGACCGAAGGGGATCCATTGTGGCGAGACTTTGGTCACTTCGAGCATGGTCGGTGCGAGGTAGCTGAACACGCAGAACATGCCGGCAAAGCCAATCGCGCCGATGGAGAGTGCCATCCATACCTGCGGTTTGGCGAAGGCGCGCAGCTCTTTGCGCGGGTCGCTGCGTTGTTCGTCGTGGCGGTGCGGCACGAATTGCCAGACCAGGCCGATGGTGCACAGGGCGATCACGCTGACCAGCGCGAATGCTGAACGCCAGCCAAGGTGTTGGCCGAGGAAGGTGGCGATGGGGTTGCCGAGCAGCATGGCGAGTGTGAGGCCCATCATCACGCGGGCGACGGCGCCGGCACGTTTGTCGTTGGGCACCATGCTGGAGGCGACGACGGCGGCGATGCCGAAGTAGGCGCCGTGGGGCAGGCCGCTGATGAAGCGGAAGGCCATCAGCGAGCTGAAGCTCGGGGTGAACGCGGTGGCGAGGTTGCCGAGCGCGTACAGGCCCATCAACAGCAACAGCATGTGTTTGCGCAGCAGCTTGGCGCCGAGAATGGCCAGCAGCGGGGCGCCGACCATCACGCCCAGTGCGTAGGCGCTGATGGCGTGGCCGACTTGCGGTTCGCTGAGGTTGAGGTTGTGGGCGATGTCGGGCATCAGGCCCATGATGGCGAATTCGCCGGTGCCGATTGCGAAAGCGCCCACGGCCATGGCAGCTTCCATTTTGGCGGCGCTGCGCGCTGGCAGCACATGTCCGGGTGTTTGCTGGATAGTCATGGATAACTCTGTGTTGATGTAGGGCAGAAATAAGAACCGCCGATGCTACTGAAGCGGCGGCGAAGGTGTCTAGAACAGCCTGTTTCGCAAGAGTTCAGTTTCATCAAGAGCCTGGTGACATTACGTCGCGTCTATCGATGCTGCGGTTGCGCCAAGCAGACCAGGGTTCGACCCGGCGCTGTAAGCGACGCCGGTACTCAGACCGTGAAGTGCCTTATTTGCTCATTCAGGTGCAGGGCCAGCGCATTGCCCGTATCGCATAGCAGGTACAAATGCTGTGCTGGCAGCGCTGGCAGTTCGGTTAGTTGCTTCAGCCCTTCGCCCATGCGGCTTTGCTCCATCAGGCCCACCGCCACGCCACTGCGGATACACGCCTCGACGGCGGATGAGTTGGGGCTTTCGAGCAGCAAGCGGTGGTAAACCCCGTGGTCCTTCAATGCCTGCAACGCCGCCGCGCGATACGGGCAACCGGCGATGGGCACGGTGACCGGCAGCGGCGCATTCGGCGGGTAGTCGAAGTGTTCGGCCGCCACCCACAGCGGCTGCACAGCGCCCAAACGTTCGCCGTGTGCCAGCGGTTGCGCGCTGACGGTTATCGTCAGGTCGAGCTGGTTCGCCGTGAACAGATTCAACAGCTCGCCGCTGGTTCGCGCTTCGACTTCCAGCTCCAGCAACGGGTTGTCGGCAATCAGTCGGGGCAGGTAAGCCTGCATAAACGCGGGCGCGTAGGTGTCGGGTATGCCCAGGCGAATCTTGCCTTGCATGCGCTGCGGCATCAGCGAAATCAACAAGCGGTCGTGGCTCTTGAGGAACTCCAGGGTTTCGCCGAGCAGCTTCTTGCCGTACTGCGTCAGTTCTACGCCTTGGTTGCTGCGGCTGAACAGGCGTTGGCCGACCTGATCTTCAAGCTTTTGAATCTGTGTAGTGACGGTGGATGCGCTGCGGTGCACGTGCTCAGCCGCTTCGTTGAAGCGACGAAAGCGTGCCACGGCGTGAAAGGTGCGTAACAAGTCGATATTCAATTGCTGTGTCATGATTCCACTTTTCAGGATCACTGATGCAGGTTATTTCAATATACACAAGCATGCGCGGCCCTTAGCTTCTCAGTCAACACACACTGGCTGGAGGATTCATGAGGCGATCAACCCTGGGGCTGTTGCTGCTGCAAGCGGCATTTGTGCTGTCGTGGAGCTCCGGCTACATCGGCGCCAAGCTGGGCACGCAAGGCGGCGACGCGTTTAACCTGCTGTTCTGGCGGTTCCTGTTGGTCTCGTTGTGCCTGGGGTTATTTTTGAATGTGCGGCTGCTGAACATTTCTTGGGCGCAGGTTCGCCATTACGCCGTCATCGGTTTCCTGTCGCAGTTTCTGTACCTGAGTTGCCTGTACGTGGCGATTCAAAATGGTTTACCACCGGGCATCGCCGCGATCATTGCGGCCTTGCAGCCGTTGATGACGGCGGCGTTGTCGACCGGCAGTTCGGCGGAGCGCAGTGGCGGCTGGCAATGGGCAGGGTTGGTGGTCAGTTTTATCGGCGTGTCGATCGTTATCGCCGGCCAATACGGGAGCGGTGGCGCAGGCGTCAGTTTGATCATGTACTTGTTGCCAGTGGCCGCGGCGCTGGGGCTGACAATGGCGACCTTGTATGAGCGTCGCTCGGTACACGTTCAGGACGCTGGCCTGGTACTGCCGCTGTTCATCCAATCGATGTGGACGTTGCTCGGCTTCACCGCGGCGGTGTTGTACACCGGCACGCTGAGCATTCCGCATGATTCGGACGTGCTGATCTCAATCGTCTGGCTGACAGTGTTTTCCACCTTTGTTGCCTACTTGAGCCTGTGGATGTTGCTGCGGGTGATGACCGCGACCCGCGTAGCCGCGCTGGTCTATCTGGAACCACCGGTCACACTGGTGTGGGCAGCGTTGATGTTTGGCGATGTGATTTACCCCTCAACTTACGCAGGTATCGCGGTTGTGGTGTCGGGGCTGATTCTGCTGCGCCTGAAGCGACCGACCGTCGTGTGCGCCTCTTGAGGCACGCCGCTTCAGCAACCTGACAGATACCACCTGTTACAAATAACTCAGAGCCAAGCAGGAGCGAGGCTGCAACAGGGGGCTTTTTTTACGGATTTATTCGTTGGGCGGTCACGCCCGAGGGTTTTGTATGTTGCTACGTTATGCAGCAATGGCGGCAGTAGTCGTCGCAGCGTCCGGGTGTGTACAAGAACGTGTGGTGCATGAGCGCGGGCCTGTGCAGCGTGAGTATGTAGAAGTCGTGGCGCCGCAACCGCCGCCAGTCCAGGTAATCGAAGTAGAACCGGCTGCGCGCTACGGTTATGTGTGGTCGCGCGGTTACTGGCGTTGGGAAGGCGGGCGTTACGTAGCGGTGCATGGGCATTGGGAAGCGGTACGCGAGGGCTACCGTTATGTGCACCCGCACTGGGTGCAGCGTAATGACGGTTACCACTGGCAGGGTGGTGGCTGGGTTCGCTGAGGCGTGATCAGGTTGGCTTTTTAGTGCCTAACAGCCGAACCTCGCGCAACAGCGCGGCGCCGAGCTGATCGTTGCCCAGTTCCTTGTAGCCCACGGCTTTGATGTCACCGTTTTCTTCCGCCTGGATGATGATCACCGGCGTCTCTTTGCCGGTGGCTTCATCCACATGCAAGGCGTACTGCGGTATGTCCAGCTTGATCGGCGTACCCGCCGCCTTGCCTTTTACGTTGATCAGGAACGCCGCGCAGCCTGTGTCTACATCGGTGCTGGTGGCGGGCCGGCCGCTGACGAAGCAGGTGTTCGGCAGGTCGGGCCAGGCGATGGTGTCGGCAACGGCCACCGCGCAGGCCATGCTCAAGGTAGCGAGAAGAAACATGCGCACGTGAGTGTGTCTCTCGATCAAGGTTGAACGCGGTTTTTACCAAAGCCTGAGCGTCGTCGCAATGCCGTGCTCAGGCCAGTTGCTTCATACCGGCTGCCTTGACGGCGTTGAGGTCAAAGGTGGCGGTGTATTTACAGCCTGCCGCGTGCGCGCACCGTTCTATCAGGCAATCGGCAAAATCAGCTTTGTTCGCGGTGAACCGTCGCAGGGCCTGCCAGATGATCTCGGCATGCTCGATGGTCAGTTCGCGGGTGCGCAACAGGGTTTCCAGCACGGCCACCACCTCGCTCTTGGCGCACTGGTAGCAGCTTTGCAGAACCCACACCAGTTCAACCACAGACACCAGGCTGACAAATCCCGGCGACAGTTGGGTGAGCGATTCGATCAACTCGGACGCTTTGGGCGATTGAACCGGATCGTCCTGAGTGACATAGCGCACCAGCACATTGGTATCCAGGCCGATCATCGCGCATTTGCTGCTTGGGCCGCGATGGCGCGGTTCATGTCTTCAATCGATACGGCCCTGGCGGGCTTTCGGATCAGGCCCTTGAGGTCATGCACGGTATTACTGGCTGCGATGATCGAAAAGGTGCCGTCCTCCATTTCGACGAACTCAACGCGGTCGCCGGTTTCCAGGCCCAAGGCAGTTCTGACCTGAACGGGAATGGTGATTTGCCCTTTTGAGGTCAGTGTGGCGGTTGCCATATTAAAAATCTCCTTCGTGATACTCCTTACCTTAGGGTAAGGCATTATCGAGGGCAAGGTCCGTTGGTCCATAGGTCGCTCTTCTGGTGTGGGTGAGTAGGAACAGGTAAAACCTTAGCCTGACTTAGCCCACCTACACGGCCGAAAACGCCCGCAATGAGATACAGCATATGACTGATCGCCAGCTCATCATCCCGCCCTCCATGCACACCATCGTCGAACGCGCCGGCTATGTGCCCGCGGTCAAAGTCGGCAAAACCCTTTACTGCGCAGGGCAAGTCGGGCGTACGCCGGAATTGGCGGTGATCGAAAACCCCGAAGCGCAGTTCATCGCCGCTTGGGCGAACCTGCGTCAGGTATTGGAGGAGGGTGGTTGCAGCTTCGAGGATGTGGTGGACATGACCACGTACCACGTGAACATGCACGAGCACATGGCGGTTTTTCGTGAGGTGAAAAACCGCCTGTTCCCGCGTGGGCACTGCGCCTGGACGACCATTGGCGTGTCAGAACTGGCGCATCCCGGTTTGCTGGTGGAAATCAAATGTGTGGCAGTGCAGCGTTAGCTCAGTGAGCCCTGTTTACTGAACCACGCGATAACACGGCACATACGCCGCGCCGCCCGGCAACTTCATGCGGTGTTGGGCGACAAACGCCTGTAGCAGCTCGTCCAGCGGTTTCATGATGGCCGGGTCGCCCTGGATTTCGTACGGGCCGTGCTCTTCGATCAGGCGGATGCCCTTGTCCTTGACGTTACCGGCCACGATGCCCGAAAACGCGCGGCGCAGGTTGGCGGCGAGTTCGTGGGGCGGCAGCGCGTGGCTCAGTTGCAGGCTGGCCATGTTGGCGTGGGTCGGATCGAACGGGCGCTGGAAGCCTTCGTCGATCTTCAGCAGCCAGTTGAAGTGGAACGCATCGTTGCGCTCGCGGCGGAACTGCTTCACCGCCTTGAGGCCTGCGGTCATTTGGCGGGCCACTTCGGCCGGGTCGTCGATGATGATCTGGTAGTGTGCCTGCGCCGCTTCGCCGAGGGTGGCGCCGACGAATGCGTGCAGTTGTTGCAGATATGGCGCCGCGTGTTGCGGCCCGGTGAGCACGACCGGGAACGGCACGTCGCGGTTGTCCGGGTGCATCAGGATGCCCAGCAGGTACAGGAACTCTTCCGCCGTGCCCGCGCCACCCGGGAAGATGATGATGCCGTGGCCGACGCGCACGAAAGCTTCCAGACGTTTTTCGATGTCCGGCAAAATCACCAGCTCGTTAACGATAGGGTTCGGTGCTTCGGCGGCAATGATGCCCGGCTCGGTCAGGCCGAGGTAGCGCCCGCCGGTGATGCGTTGTTTGGCGTGGGAAATGGTCGCGCCTTTCATCGGACCTTTCATCACGCCAGGGCCGCAACCGGTGCACACGTCAAGGCTGCGCAGGCCCAGTTCGTGGCCGACTTTTTTGGTGTATTTGTATTCTTCGGTATTGATCGAGTGCCCGCCCCAGCACACCACGATTTTTGGCTCGACGCCCGGGCGTAACGTACGGGCATTGCGCAACAGGTGGAACACGTAGTCGGTGATGCCTTGCGAGTCGCTCAGGTCGATGCGCTGGCTGCCCAGTTCGTTCTCGGTGTAGACGATGTCGCGCAGGGCGCTGAAGAGCATTTCACGCGTGCTGGCGATCATTTCGCCATCGACGAACGCGTCGGCCGGCGCATTCAACAGTTCCAGGCGCACGCCGCGGTCCTGTTGATGGATACGCACTTCAAAGTCTTTGTAGGCGTCGAGGATGGTCTTGGCGTTGTCGATATGCGCGCCGGTGTTGAGGATGGCCAGGGCGCACTGGCGGAACAAGGTGTAGATGCTGCCGCTGCCGGCTTCACTCAGTTGCTGCACTTCACGTTGGGACAGGGTTTCGAGGCTGCCCTTGGGGCTGACGGAGGCATTGATGACTTGACGTTGAGGCATTCTGATTCCTTGAAAGCACAGCCATCGCAACCGCCACGGGCGGCGATGGCTTGAGAATGGTGAGCGCCGAACCCGGTCGCACGAGACGGTTATTTTGGCAGGCGTGTGGCCATGCGCAAACACCGTCAAGCACCATCATGCCGCAGAAGTTACTGAATCAGCTTCCAGTTTTTGTAGAAAACCCGACGCAGGGTAAAGACCAGCCCGGCAAAACCCGCGATCACGGCGTTGAGCACCCTCGGCAGCGGGGTCGGCCGCACAATATCAATGAACAGGCAGTAACGCTTTGCGTCGTTTTTGTTGAATGACGCGTGCATCAGCGTGTCATCGAAAATAAACAGCGGGTCGTCGTGCCAGTAGTGCTTGTGCTTGCCCACCTGAATGTAAACGCCCTCGTGGTGAGGCGCTGGCGCCATGTTGTAGAGCACGCGAAACATCATGCGCAGCGGGCCGAAGTGGAAAGACGTTGAGCGGTTTTCGTTGAATACCGACACACCGATGGTCTTCACAAACGGCAGTTTCTTACGCAGTTGCGGGATGTCCAGGGCCGTTTCGATCGGGCGGCCGTACCACTGGAAAAACAGCATGCCGCGCTTCTTCTCGGCCATGCGTTCATCCAGGTAGCTGATGATTTGATCTTTGTTGGCCATCGCGTCGTCGATCACCTGTTGCAGGTCTTCGCGCCAGGCGGGCGGCAGGTCGTGCAGGGTATAGACGTAGCGGTTGCGGCTGCTCAGCAGGTCGAACAAGGTGTTGAACGGCGCCAATATCCACGTATTACGCCCGTTGCCGATGAAGTACTTCTTGAGGGTGTCGCGGTCGTACAGGCCGTTGCGCAAGAAATCATAAACACCGCAGATCAGCACCAGCAGCACAAATACCAAACTCGTTCGGGGGAAGCAGTAGATGAACAGCAGAACCCCCAGCACCCAGGCGGCTGAGACGAGTTTTTTTTGAACAGCACTTTTGCTCATGAAGCGTGGCTCCGGGCTTGAAACAAATTGAAACACTGTTGCCATGATAATGGGTTATGGCGGCGGCAGGCGTTTTAAATAGTACGAGTTTGTGACACGCGGACACAGTTTTCACCGCGCTGGGCAGCCTGTCCCGCGTTTTTTTGATTGGATTTTGTAAACGCAAGATTTGCGACTATCGTGACGCTTCGGTTTTTCAGGCGTCATAGACCGGTACGATTAAGTTGAATGGCCACCATTGGCCTTCGGCACCTTGGAAGAGGCAGAAATTTTATGATCATCAAACCGCGGGTTCGTGGCTTCATCTGTGTGACCGCTCACCCTGTTGGCTGTGAAGCGAACGTCAAGCAACAGATCGACTACGTAACCCAGCACGGCGCCATCGAAGGCGGCCCAAAGAAGGTGCTGGTCCTCGGCGCTTCCACCGGTTACGGCCTGGCTGCGCGCATCAGTGCTGCGTTTGGCAGCAACGCCGATACCTTGGGCGTGTTTTTTGAGAAAGAAGGCGAAGAAGGCAAGTTGAGCTCCGCCGGCTGGTACAACAGCGCCGCGTTCGAGAAGTTTGCGGTCGAAAAGGGCCTGTACGCCAAGAGCATCAACGGCGACGCGTTCTCTGCCGAGATCAAGCGCCTGACCATCGAAACCATCAAGAAAGACCTGGGTAAAATCGACTTGGTGGTCTACAGCCTGGCCGCGCCACGCCGTACCGATCCGCAAGGCGTGGTGCACACCTCCACGCTCAAGCCAATCGGCAAGGCCGTGACCCTGCGCGGTATCAACACCGACAAAGGCGTGGTGGTCGACACCACCCTTGAGCCTGCCACCCAGGAAGAAATAGACGGCACCGTGAAGGTCATGGGCGGCGAAGACTGGCAGCTGTGGATCGACGCCCTGCGTGACGCCGATGTGCTGGCCGAAGGCGCCAAGACCACCGCGTTCACCTACCTGGGTGAAAAGCTGACCCAGGATATTTACTGGAACGGCTCCATCGGCGAAGCCAAAAAAGACCTCGACAAAAAAGTCCTGACCCTGCGCGACAACCTCGCCGCACTCAAGGGCGACGCCCGTGTGTCGGTGCTCAAGGCAGTGGTGACGCAGGCCAGTTCGGCCATCCCGATCATGCCTCTGTACCTGTCGCTGTTGTTCAAAGTGATGAAAGAGCAGGGCACCCACGAAGGTTGCATCGAGCAGGTTTACGGCCTGTTCAAAGACAGCCTGTACGGCAGCGAGCCGAAGCTTGATGGTGAAGGCCGCCTGCGCGCCGACTTGGCCGAGCTGGAGCCGAAGGTCCAGGACGCTGTAGCGGCGCTGTGGAACCAGGTCACCGATGACAACGTCAACGAGATCAGCGATTTTGCCGGTTACAAGGCTGAGTTCCTGCGCTTGTTCGGCTTTGAAATCGATGGCGTGGACTACGAAGCTGATGTGAACCCGACCGTGAAGATCAATGGCCTGATCCAGGCCTGATCACGCTCCCAAAATGCACTCGCTGGTTTGCCTGGCAGCGAGCTTGTGTGGGAGCCGGGCTTGCTCGCGATAGCAGCACTGTGGTGTGACTGACCCACCGCAGTGGCTGTATCGCAGGCAAACCAGCGCCCACACAGGCCAGCTTCTGCATTTGACCTGCGCTTTTATCCGAACCCTCCTACACGCCATCGCGCTCCCGCCCGCCCTCACAATCTGCCAGACTCCTTGCGCTATCAAGCCACGCTAACGGAGGATCTGATGACGATTCGTGCAGTAGTTTTTGATTTCGGCGGTGTCCTGTTCGACTGGAACCCGCACCACCTGTACCGCCAGCTGATTCCCGACGACCATGCGCGGCAGCACTTTCTCGACACTATTTGCACCCAAGCCTGGAACACCGAGCAGGACGCGGGCCGCAGCCTGGCTGAAGGCACTCGCCACCTGATTGAGCAATACCCGCAACATGAACACCTGATCCAGGCGTATTACGACCGTTGGCACGAGATGCTGCGTGGCGCGTTGCCGGAAGGCGTGGCGATCCTTGAAGCCTTGCATCAGGCCAATATGCCGCTGTTCGGGCTGACTAACTGGTCGGCGGAAACCTTCCCCTATGCGCGAGCCAATTATCCGTTCCTGCAGTATCTGCGCGATATTGTGGTGTCGGGCGAGTTGAAGCTGATCAAGCCGGATGCGGCGATCTACCACGCCAGCCTCAGCCAGGTGCGCGCCCATCTGCCGGATATTCAGCCCGGTGAAGTGGTGTTTATCGATGATGTCGCCGGCAATATCGACGCGGCCGTCGCCCTCGGTTGGCAGGGCATTCACCACGTGTCGGCCGAGCGCACTGCGGCGCGCCTGCGGGGGTTGGGCGTGGCCTTCTAGCGCGCCCACTTTTCCATGGCGAAATCGACGAAGGCGCGCAGCTTGGGCAGGCGGTAACGGTCCTGGCGGTAGAGCAGGTGCATGGGGCGGCTGGACAGTTGATAGTGGGTCAGCAAGGCGACCAGCTTGCCGCTCGCAAGGTCCGGTTGCACCAACGCGTCGGCGAGCATGATGATGCCCATGCCGTTTACGGCCGCCTGACGCAAGCCTTGCGAGCTGTTGATGGTCAATGTGCCAGACACCGGAATTTCCACCTCGCCTGCCTCGCCGGTCATGCGCCAGAGTTTGTCGGTATCGCGCCAGTTGTCGGTCGCCGGGTAGGCGAACGCCAGGCAGTCGTGCTGTCGCAGATCATCCGGCGTCTGTGGCGTGCCACGTCGCGCCAGGTATTCAGGTGACGCGCAGAGGGTGAGGGTGTAGGCCTGCATGGGCCTGGCGATCAGGCTGGAGGTTTCCAGTTCGCCAAGACGGATCGCCACGTCGAAGCCGCTGTCGACCAAGTCCATCCGCTCATTGCTCAGCACCACGTAGAGGTTGATCAGCGGGTAGCGCCGGGAAAATTCGCTCAAGGCCGGTGCCAGGCGTTCGGTGCCGAACACCGGTGGCGCGGTGATGCGCAGGCTGCCTTTGGGGATTTCGCTGTGGGCCTGCTCTGCCAGCAGCTCGGAGTCGGCGACCAGCCCCAGCACTTCCAGGCAGCGCTGGTAATACTGCCCGCCAAATTCTGTGAGGCTCTGTTTGCGCGTGGTGCGTTTGAGCAGGCTGACCCCCAAGCGTTGCTCCAGGGCACGCAAGTGGTTGCCGACCATGGTCGTTGACATCCCGCACTCCTGCGCGGCGGCCGTCATGCTGCCGGTCTCCACCACTTTCACGTACACCGACATTGCCTGGAACAGATCCATTATCAAGCCTTGGTTTAAAGTCATTGCAGAAATTCTGAGTTTATCCATCTCAAGTGGCTAACGATACTGCAGTCATCCCAACGATGCACTGGAGCTTGCCACCATGACTGCCGCCTGCCTGATGACCACGTATCAACCCTTGGCCCTGAGTTTTGTTCGTGGCTTGGGCACGCGCCTGTGGGACCAGCAAGGCCGTGAATACCTCGACGCGGTCGCCGGTGTGGCGGTAACCAATGTCGGGCATTCGCACCCCAAACTGGTGGCGGTGATCAGTCAACAGGCGGGCTTGTTGTTGCACACTTCCAACCTCTACAGCATCGACTGGCAACAGCGGTTGGCTGAGCGCTTGACGCAGTTGTCCGGCCTGGACCGTGCATTTTTCAACAACTCGGGTGCCGAAGCCAACGAGACGGCGCTGAAGTTGGCGCGGCTGCATGGCTGGAAAAAAGGCATTGAAGCGCCGTTGGTGGTGGTGATGGACAACGCCTTTCACGGGCGCACCCTCGGCACCATGGCGGCCAGCGACGGACCTTCGGTGCGGTTGGGTTTCCAGCGTTTGCCGGGGGATTACCTCAAGGTGGCGTTTGGTGACATGGAGGCGCTGGAAGCCGTCACTCAAGCGTTTGGCGCGCGCATTGCGGCGGTGCTGCTCGAGCCAATCCAGGGTGAAAGTGGCGTGTTACCGGCGCCACCCGGCTACTTGAAAGCCCTGCGCGATCACTGCACGCGCCACGGCTGGCTGATGATGCTCGATGAGATACAAACCGGCATTGGCCGTACCGGCACCTGGTTTGCCTTTCAGCACGAAGGCATCGTGCCCGACGTGATGACCCTGGCCAAAGGCCTCGGCAATGGCGTGCCCATCGGCGCCTGCCTGGCGCGTGCCACGGTCGCGCGGTTGTTTACGCCGGGCAGCCACGGCAGCACGTTTGGCGGCAACCCATTGGCCTGCCGCGTGGGTTGCACGGTGCTGGACATCATCGAAGAGCAGGGCTTGCTGCAGAATGCCGCGCGGCAGGGCTCGCACCTGCTGGCGCGGTTACGTGTTGAGCTGAGCGAACACCCGCAAGTATTGGCGATTCGCGGCCAGGGTTTGATGATCGGTATTGAACTGGCCAGCCCTTACCGCGACCTGGCCCTGCGAGCGGCGCAAGAACACGGCGTACTGATCAACGTGACGCGGGGCAAGATCATCCGCCTGCTGCCGCCGCTGACGCTGGATGCAAAAGAGGTCGAGATGATCGTGCGCGCCATCACCCGTCTACTGGACTGAAAAGCGATCAAAATGTGGGAGAGGGCTTGCTCCCGATGGCGGTGTGGCAGCCACTGTATTGGCTGACTGACATATTGTCATCGGGAGCAAGCCCCCTCCCACAGAGATCTTTCAGACTCAGCCATTCCTGGTGCAGAGCCTCAATCCCGCCCGCTGGCCTGAAGGATTGAAAAGCGATCAAAAGGTAGGAGGGGGCTTGCTCCCGATAGCGGTGTGGCAGTCGCTGCATTGGTTGACTGACACATTGTCATCGGGAGCAAGCCCCCTCCCACAGGGATCTTTCCGACTCAGCCATTCCTGGTGCAGAGCCTCAATCCCGCCCGCTGGCCTGCAGGATTGAAAGGCGATCAAAAGGTGGGAGGGGGCTTGCTCCCGATAGCGGTATGCCAGTCACTGTATTGGCTGACTGACACACATTGATCCCATCTTCACAGGGCAGGTCCATTCAGCCATTCCTGGTGCAGAGCCTCAATCCCGCCCGCTGGCCTGAAGGATTGAAAAGCGATCAAAATGTGGGAGGGGGCTTGCTCCCGATTGCGGTGTGGCAGCCACTGAAGTGGTTGACTGACACATTGTCATCGGGAGCAAGCCCCCTCCCACAGGGATCTTTCCGACTCAGCCATTCTTGGTGCAGTGCCTCGATCCCGCCCACCCGCCTGCAGGATTGAAAAGCGATCAAAAGGTGGGAGGGGGCTTGCTCCCGATGGCGGTGTGCCAGCCACTATATTGGCTGACTGAAACACATTGCTCTCATCTTCACAGGGCAGGTCCATTCAGCCATTCCTGGTTCAGGGTGTCGGTATCGCCCAAGTACTCCAGCAACCAGGCCATGGCCGGGGACAGTTTGTTCTGTGCCCACGCCACGCATGACGGGCTGGCCGGGAACGGCCGGCTCAATTGCAGCGCCACCAACTCGCCGCGTTCTATCCACGGCAACACCTTATGCGCAGGCGCCATGCCGACGCACAGGCCGTCGCGCAGGCAATCAATCGCCGACGCCCAGTTGGGCACCACCAGCCGGCGCTGGTTGTCCAGGGTCCAAGTGTCTCGTTTGGGCAGGTTGCGTGAGGTGTCGGTCATGCACAGCGAGGCGAACGGGCGCAGTTGGTCGTCATTCAGCAAGCCCTCTATCGCCGCCAGCGGATGTTTCGCACTGACCACACACAGCCAATTCAGCAAGCCCATGTCACGAAACGTGAAGTGGCTGGCGACCGGCACCGCGCTGGTGGCGCCGATGACGATGTCGGTGCGTTCATCCGCCAGGGCGTCCCACACGCCGTTGTACACCTCGTATTCCAGCAGCAGTTCCACCTCGGGAAACTGCCGATAAAAATCCAGCACCAACTGCCGACAGCGCTGCGGTTTGACGATGGAGTCCACGGCCACTTTCAACTGGCCGCTCCAACCATTTGCCACCTGTTGGCATAAGCGCCGTGCGCCGAGCATTTTTTTCATCACGCCGCGGGCCTCGTCTATAAACAGCCGGCCGGCAGGTGTCAGTTCGACGTCGCGATGCCTGCGCACAAACAGCGGCACGGCCAGCCATTCCTCAAGCTGACGCACCGTATAGCTGATGGCCGACGGCACGCGGTGCAGTTCCTGGGCGGCCGCGCTGAAGCTGCCATGGCGCGCCACCGCATCAACCACATCCAGTGAGTATTCGGACCACATTGCGTGTGCCTTCAAAATATTTGATAAGAGTGTCCAATTATTATCGCTTCACAGCAAAAATGTCAGCTTCATAATGGGCGCTAGTCAGCAAATAGTTTGATGGCAAAATTCACAAGGCTTCAATGAAAAATTCTTTTGGTTTTACCTGGTATTTGGCTGGGCTGAGCATGCTCGGTTATCTGGCCATGGACATGTACTTGCCCGCGTTCGGCGCCATGGGCGAGCAGTTGCAGATCAGTGCGAGCGCCGTGGGCGCCAGCTTGAGTGTTTTCCTGGCAGGTTTTGCCGTGGGGCAGTTGGTGTGGGGGCCGTTATCCGACCGCCTGGGGCGCAAGCCGATCCTGCTGATGGGCCTGAGCCTGTTTGTGCTGGGCTGCTTGGGCATGTTCTGGGTCGAGACCGCGCCGCAACTGCTGGCATTGCGTTTTATCCAGGCGATTGGCGTGTGTTCCGCCGCCGTCAGTTGGCAAGCGTTGGTGATTGACCGCTACCCGGCCGACAAGGCCCATCGTGTGTTCGCCAGCATCATGCCGTTGATGTCGCTGTCGCCGGCGCTGGCCCCGTTACTGGGGGCGATGGTGTTGAATCACTTTGGCTGGCAAGCCATCTTCGGCGTGTTGCTGGGTGTGTCGCTGCTGTTGCTGCTCCCCACATTGTTCCTGCGCAAGATGCCCAAACCTCAGGCCCAACCGGGCGAAGCCACGCGCCTCGGTTACGCGCAGTTGCTGACCTCTCGCGTGTTCAGCGGCAATGTGATGATCTTCGCCGCATGCTCCGCTAGTTTCTTCGCCTGGCTGACCGCTTCGCCATTCATCCTGGGCGACATGGGTTACAGCCCGAACGACATCGGCCTGAGCTACGTGCTGCCGACCCTGGCCTTCTTGGTCGGCGGCTATAGCTGCCGCAGCGCGTTGCAGCATTACCAGGGCAAAACCCTGCTGCCGTGGTTACTGGTCGCCTATTGCATCAGCATGCTCGCGCTGTATTTGGTCGCCACGTTGAGCGTGCCGACCCTGACCACCTTGCTGATTCCGTTCTGTTTGATGGCCCTGGTCAACGGCGCCAGTTACCCCATCGTGGTGGCGAATGCGCTGATGCCGTTCGCGGAAAATTCCGGCAAGGCGGCGGCGTTGCAAAACACTCTGCAACTGGGCTTGTGCTTTCTCAGCAGCGCGTTGGTGTCGTCGATGATCGAGCAGCCGCTGCAGGTTACCGTGATCGTCATGCTGGCGACCGCGCCCCTGGCCGTGCTGGGTTACTGGCTGGCCCGGCCGCGGGCTGAGCGTTCCAAATGGGCACGCGCCTGAACTGAATAACTGGATCTTGTTCGATTGATTGTATACAACTATATGGACATTAAGTCTCAACATTGAATACAGTGAGGGCACAACAAAAACAGAGAACCCCTCACCATGACTATCCCGAAGGCGTCACCGCAGCGGCCGGAAGATGAGAATCTGGGCATCGCCGCCAACCTGGCTTACGGTCTGCAACATGTGCTCACCATGTACGGCGGCATCGTTGCCGTGCCGTTGATCGTCGGCCAGGCGGCCGGGTTGGCGCCGGCGGATATTGGCCTGTTGATTGCGGCGTCACTGTTTGCCGGTGGCCTGGCGACGTTGCTGCAAACCCTTGGCCTGCCGTTTTTTGGCTGCCAGTTGCCGCTGGTGCAGGGCGTGTCGTTTGCGGGCGTGGCGACCATGGTGGCGATTGTCGGCAACGATGGCGCCGGTGGGCTGCCGGTGATTTTCGGCGCGGTGGTGGCCGCGTCTTTTATCGGGCTGTTGATTACGCCGGTGTGCTCGCGGATTACCCAATTTTTTCCGCCGTTGGTGACCGGTATCGTGATCACCACCATCGGCTTGACCCTGATGCCCGTGGCAGCGCGTTGGGCGATGGGCGGCAACAGCCGCGCCGCGGACTTTGGCAGCATGGCCAATATCGGCCTGGCCGCACTGACCCTGGTGCTGGTTTTGCTGCTGAGCAAGATCGGCAGCGCGAGCATTTCGCGTTTGTCGATCTTGCTGGCCATGGTGATCGGCACCGTGATCGCGGTGTTGCTTGGCATGGCGGATTTCTCCGGTGTGGCTCAAGGGCCGATGTTGGGTTTCCCGGCACCCTTTCATTTCGGCGTGCCCACCTTCCATGCGGCGGCGATCATTTCCATGTGCATCGTGGTGATGGTGACGCTGGTCGAAACCTCGGCGGACATTCTGGCGGTGGGCGAGATCATCCACACCAAAGTCGACTCCAAACGCTTGGGCAACGGCTTGCGCGCCGACATGCTGTCGAGCCTGTTCGCGCCGATTTTCGGGTCGTTCACCCAGAGCGCGTTCGCCCAAAACGTTGGATTGGTGGCGGTGACGGGTGTAAAGAGCCGGTTTGTGGTGGCGACCGGCGGGGTGTTCCTGGTGGTTCTTGGCCTGCTGCCTTTCATGGGGCGGGTGATTGCGGCAGTGCCCACATCGGTGCTGGGTGGTGCCGGTATTGTGCTGTTCGGCACGGTGGCGGCCAGCGGCATTCGCACGTTGTCGAAGGTCGATTACCGCAACAACATGAACCTGATCATTGTTGCGACGAGCATTGGTTTTGGCATGATTCCTATTGCTGCACCGAATTTTTACGATCACTTTCCAGGGTGGTTCGCGACCATTTTCCACTCGGGTATCAGTTCATCGGCGATTATGGCGATTGTGCTGAACCTGGCGTTTAACCACTTTACCGTGGGCAATTCGGATCAGCAGTCGGTGTTTGTGGCGGGGACTGAGCGCAGCTTGTGCTTCCACGATGTGGCGGCGTTGCGGGACGGGGATTACTTCAGCGGGGGAAAGTTGTTTGACGCTGAAGGTAATGAGATTCCTCTGATCGCAGACGTGCCGCGCAAAACTGCAAGGCCTGAAGCCACTGAGGTTTGAACGGTGGGTTGCCCACGAACCCGGACTAACATACGCAGCAGATTTGCTTTCTGTGGGAGCGGGCTTGCTCCCGATGCAGGCGCCTCGGACCCTCAGGCATACCCAGTTGATGCCATCGCGAGCAAGCCCGCTTGTATGGTTAGACTTGTAGGGGTGGTGGGACTAAAAGCCAGCATCTGACTCTAGCCAGTACAGACCGTGGGAGACTTCGCCCCACCCCTTCACCCAAAACGCCGATAAG
>NZ_JBLZPT010000010.1:92703-201551 GCF_049199985.1 Pseudomonas kitaguniensis | reverse complement strand
CGCCACCGCACGCCTGACACGCGACAGTGCGCTGGACGTAGGCTTCAGCCAACAACGCGGTGAACGTACGCGCGACCAAAGCATCACGGCGCAGTATTCGCTGGAGTTTTAAGCACGCCAGGCAGCAACGGCGGGGAGCGCGCGCGTTACCCCCGCCGATCCAGCAGATTCACCACCAAACGATCAATCCAGCCCCACACCCGCTGCTTCACCCGCCGCCACAACGGCCGCGACTTCCACGCCGCCAGGCTGACCGCCTGGCTCTGGGCAAAATCACGCTCGAAACTGCCCGCCACTGCCGCCGTCAATTGCGGGTCCAGCGCTTCCAGGTTGGCTTCCAGATTGAAGCGCAAATTCCAGTGGTCGAAATTGCACGAACCGACGCTGACCCAATCGTCCACCAGCACCATTTTCAGGTGCAGGAAACACGGACTTCAGCGATTTGGGTGTTTTGGGTGGTGACGAACGACAAGCGCGAGAACTCGTTGTCCAGGTACCAGTCGGCGTGGGCAGGCAGCGCAGCGGCGGTCAGCAAGGCAAAAGCCAGGGGTTTGACATTGAACATAAGGACTCTGAGGCAAAAACCTGAGCGAACCTTTTTAAGCGCAATATCACGAGCGGCGCAAATCCAATGTGGGAGGCCCCACTGCATCGTTGATGTAGCGCTGTCGCGCAGCAAACGTGCTCGGGGTTTTGTGGGAGCGGGCTTGCTCGCGATTGCGGTGGGTCAGTTGAAAAATACTTATTTGACACACGTAATCGCGAGCAAGCCCCCACATAAAACCACTGGGAACCCGAACTCAACGTCTCACAGTTTGAAGATTCCCCACCGCTGGTTACAATCACCGCCCTCTCCCACTCTCCCAAGGATTCACCATGTCCGGGCTTGAACTGTTCGCCGCCGCCCTGGGGGTGATCGCTGTCTGGCTCACGGTCAAACAAAACCCTGGTTGCTGGCCCATCGGCCTGGTGATGGTGGTGCTCTATACCTGGGTATTCTGGGAAGCGAAACTCTATTCCTACATGCTGCTGCAAGTGGTTTACGCCGCCCTGCAACTCTACGGCTGGTGGCAATGGACCCGCACCAGCAACGTCAAACAAGGCCGCGAGGTTACCCGCCTCGGCACCTCGGCGGTCATTACCCACCTCGCCGTCGGCGCCGTCTTCGGCCTGCTGCTCGGCGCGGCCATGGCCCACTGGACCGAAGCCGCCCAGCCCTGGATCGACGCCGCGCTCACCGGCTTCAGCCTGGTGGCGCAACTGTGGATGGCGCAAAAACGCGTGCAATGCTGGCCGCTATGGATCGCCGTGGACGTGATCTCCACCGGGTTGTTTCTCTATCAAGGCCTTTACCTCACGGCCGCACTCTACGCGCTGTTCACCGTTATCGCCGTGCAAGGCTGGCGCGAATGGCGCGCCGACCCGGCGTTACGCGCATGAAGGTGGTCGTACTCGCCGGCCCCGAATCCAGCGGTAAAAGCTGGCTGGCGGCGCAACTGCACGCGCAGTTCGGCGGGCTGATGGTTGGGGAATACGTACGGTATTTCATCGACCACCACCAGCGTGACACCTGCTTGGCGGACATCCCCGCAATCGCCAATGGTCAACTGGCCTGGGAAGATGCTGCGCGCGCCGAACAGCCGCACTTGTTGATCCTCGACACCCACTTGCTGACCAACAAGCTGTGGAGCCAGACCCTGTTCGGTGACTACCCGGCGTGGCTCGACAGCGAACTGTTGGCGCGGCATTACGACTTGCACTTGCTGCTGTCCCCTGAGGATGTGGAATGGACCGCCGACGGCCAGCGTTGCCAGCCGCAACTGGCGGATCGCCGGGCGTTTTTTGAAGCCAGCCTGGACTGGATGCAACAGCATCAGCAGCCCATGCGGGTGATCAGAGGCGACTGGGAGGCGCGCCGGCGCGTGGCGTTTGCGGCGGTCGAACGGCTGCTCATGCAGGTGCAGCAGCGGTGAAAAAGCCCGTCTTAAAATCCTCACAACCGAAAAACCTAATACCGCTAGAATCAGCGCCATTCTCCAGCGCCCCCACACGAGCCCCCCATGAGCTTTGATTTCGACACGATCCATTCCCGCCTCGGCACCGGCAGCACCAAGTGGAACCGCTACCCGCCAGATGTGTTGCCCATGTGGATCGCTGACATGGACATCGCCGCGCCACCCGCCGTATTGCAAGCCTTGCACGACCGCCTCGACCAGCAAATTCTCGGTTATAGCGTGGCAGGGCCGGACGTGCGCGAAGCCATCGTCGCCGACCTGTGGGCCAAATACGCCTGGCGCGTCGAACCCGATGACCTGCTGTTTTTGCCAGGCGTAGAGCCCGGTTTCAACATGGCCCTGCACGCGTTCGTAAAACCCGGCCAGCCCGTCGTGCTGCAAACCCCCAACTACCGCCCGATTCGCCTGGCCCCCGGCAACTGGAACCTGCCACGTATCGAGTTACCGTTCGCGCAGGTCGACGGTGAATACCTCACACCGTTGCCGGCCTTGCGCCAGGCGCTCAGCGGCGCCGGTGCACTGCTGTTGAGCAACCCGCACAACCCCATCGGCAAAGTCTTCCCACGCGAAGAGCTGCTGGCCGTGGCCAACGCCTGCCTGGATAACGGCGCGCTGATCATCAGCGACGAAATCCATGCCGAACTGTGTTTCGACGGCCGCCGCCACATCCCCACTGCCAGCCTCAGCCCGGAGATCGCGCAACGTACCATCACGCTGATGTCGGCGAGCAAGGCCTATAACGTGGCCGGTTTGAAAACCTGCTTTGCCGTGGTGCAAAACGCCGAGGTTCGCGAGCGCTTCACCAATGCCCGCTGCGGCATGGTCGACAGCGTCAGCCCGCTGGGCCTGGAAGCAACACGCGCGGCCTACAGCGACTGTGGTGACTGGCTCGACGCGTTGCTGCAATACCTGCAAGCCAACCGTGACTACCTGCTCAACGCGGTGCAAACGCGCTTGCCCGGCGTCGTCATGCACGCCCCTCAAGGCACCTACCTGGCTTGGCTGGATTGCAGCGCGCTTGGGCTGGATGACCCACAGCAATTTTTTCTCGAACAGGCCAAGGTTGGATTGAGCGCCGGGATCGAATTCGGCGATGACAGCCAGCAGTTTGTGCGCCTGAACTTCGGCTGCCCACGGGCGATGCTGGAAGAGGGTTTGCTGCGCATGGAGCGCAGCTTGCTGGATCGTTGAAACGGGTTGGCACGTACGCGTGCCAACCCGCTCTTGCCTGCGTCAGGCCTGGGGCCTGCCGGCCTCAACCTTGACGCTGCTCAACTGCACAACACGCTCGGATGAGCCCGCCGTGCGCGGCGCACTGACCGTGATCATCACGCCGTCATTGGTGATGAACGTCATCCGCCCCTTATCGCCTTGCGCGTCATTGGAAAACGCATCATTGATAAGCAGAATCCGCGTTTGCGCATGGGTATCGCCGGTAAGCGTTATGATCAATCTCTCGGGGGTGCGCCTTCCGCTACGCACTTGCTCGGGATTAATCCACCAGCCCGATACTTGCGCGGCACTATAGTCCAGCCTGACAAGGCTGTTGGCGGGGTCACTGATCTCCACGTTACTGTAGGTCTGGTTTCCCTGATTAATCATATAGGTGTTGAAACCACCCTCACCGACGACGACGGCGCCACCGTTGATAACCATAACGTTCGCGCCTTGTCCGGTAAAAACTGTGTCATTCAGGCCATTGAGCGTGAACAGGTTGTTCTGATCATTGCCATGAATAACGCTTTGCCCCTTCTCAACCGTAGTCACATTAGAAAATGCCTGGGCATGCGCGATCTTTTTTACACCGGCCATCAGGTCGCGGTTTGCCATCGGAACCGGGGTTCTGATCGAGATGGTATTGGTTTTTAAATTTACATCATGGCCCACGTAGCGGGCCTCCGCGTCCCGTCCATTATCTTTGTAGGTGGTTACCAAAGGCCCGGTAAAAATCAGCGTATTACGTCCACCGCCGCCATTCAGTGCGGTTCGGTGCGGGTTGGCGTCCTGGCCTGGCACTTGCGACACCAGCGTCGCTTGTTCCAATGACTGGCGTGCATCGGCGGCGAAGACGACCTTATCGTCCGCATCGCCGCCCGTGATCCCTTTTTTGCCGCCGCCCATGACGAAATAGTTGGGTTTTTTCTCAACGCCCACCACCCAGTCCCGACCCTCGCCCAAGTCCCAGAATGTGGCTTTGCTTTCCCCTTGCTCGCCTTCCACGGTGTTGACCGGTTTGGTATTCCAAGAGGTGAGCTTGCTTGAAATATGATCATCACCGCCGGTGGCGACAACCTCCGTCACCAGACCCGGCGCCGGGATAAGGTTCAGCAACCACGTGATCGGCGAATACCACAGCGAAGGCGTCAGGCTAACGCTTCCGGGAACCCGGATGGCCTCAACGTCCGTGGAGCCGTATACAACCCGCTCAAAGTATTGTTTACCCGGGCCTTGCAAAAAGCTCTCGTAGCGAGCCCTGTTGGTTTCTTCATTCGCCTTGGCATACTTTGCCTCAAGGTAAGGCTTCATGACATCGAACCCCGGTTCGATCCCCAGAAATGACCTCAGCCCGACACTGACTTTCTGCTGATCTGTCAGGGATGTGTGGCTTTCAATTGCCTCGACGTTACGCACCGCCTTATAAATCGCTTGCGCACTCATTAAGGTGCCCGCCACGGTCAGTGCCACTCGGCTTGAAGCACCGTTGCGCGACATAAAGGCAGCGCTCAAGGCAATTGAAGTGACCGCATTGGTGACGGCGAAAGCACCGTCAACATAGTGGTCCTGAGCCTCTTTGCCCGTGGTTCGGTCGGCTTTGGCGAATGAATCTATCGCGGCGTACACGTCAAAAGGCACACTGAAAACCGCCCCGGCACCCGCGCTGGCCTTGCCAATCATTTTGCCGACGCTGCTGGTCTTGAAGCCGGCAAGGGAAGCCGCGTTACTGCTGATGATCTCTTGCGCCGCGCGGTTCAAGGCATACTCAGCGCCCTCGCCCACGAAATCCGCAGCGACAGCGCCCAAACCAATGGCCGCTGCCGTGGTGTCCCCTTGCTCCAGGCTCTCGATGCCGCTGCGCAGCCCTTGATACGTACTGAACGCTCGAAACCCCAGCCCTGCGGCGGTAGTCGCGCCGGCCTTGCCAGATGATTCTGCGGAAAAGAAATCCGCAGGCAGCGGCTTGCCGATGCTCTCCAACGCTTGCAGCGCAGCAGCGTGTTGAGTAATTTCAACGAGATTTTTTTGCAACGCGTCAGGCACTCGCCCACCGTCTGCATGGGAGATCAAGGGCGCAGCGGCAATGTTGCGATTGGCCGCGAACTCAGCAACGATATTAGCCATGCGGTCAACAACGTCACTCGACGCGGATTTGCGATAAGCCGCAAATCGGGCGTAGTCGATCTGCACTGCGTTGGCGAGCTTGCGACCGTCCGAGTCATTCGCCATTGCGCCTTCAATCGGCTTGCCATCAATCTGCGCGCCCATTTTATACAGCTCGACGCGACTGACTTCCACTTCACCAATTCGCACCGCAGGTCCGGCGGCGTCGAGTATTTGCAGGCGGCTCACTTCAGCTTGGTCGATGGGTACCACAGCGGTTGTCGGTGGCGTTACCGGCGCTTGGCCAACGGCAGGTAACGGCAGAAAATTTCTTATTGAGGTTTCGACGCGGCTGTCGAGCGTTGCGTCGTAGAGCCGTGCGGTGAAGGCTTCCTCCACGAAATCTCGTGACGTTCTTGTGGCGCGTGCGCTGAGGTGACTGCCATCGCCACGAAACGGCTCGTGGTTGTTGGCCATCGTCAGGAAGGCCGTGGAATGGGCCTTGTAGTAACTCACCATGCCCAGCTTGCCGGCGATTAACGCGGCTTGTTTACGGGCGGACTGATTATCGGCAGTCGCTAGACCTTGCAGACCAATACGATCGGCGACGGTGGCGTCACTCGCCGCCAGGGGCGCGAAAAAATCGTCGCCCATGATAAGCGTAGGCGGCGCGCCTAAACGCAGTTGTGTTTGCGCTTGATCGCCGGGGTTGGCAATAACCACTTTAATCTTTTCACCTAACGCCGCAAAAGCGGCCGGGTCACTCTGTGAGAGCTTCTGCAGCGCTGCGTTGACAGCACCGGCTAGCGCCTTAATCATCTCGGGGGTAGCGTTGTCAGAGTTTTTTACATCAACGCTCTTACCTTGGATAACCTCAGTTTTGGAATGTTTCTGTGAACCGAGTTTGTCCTCTGCCAGCTTTACACGGTCTAGCTCCATACGCTCAAAGATATAAGGATAATCAACGGGTGCAGCCGCCTCATTGATCACATTGGCGAGTTTTTGCCCAAGTGCCCTCATGGCTGAAAAAACGCTGGCGTTCGGATGCTCAACAATGAATTTTTTGACGTCGCTCAAAACGGCCGTTGCCTGGTGAAACTGCGCAATCCCTTTTTTGGCGTGCAACTGGTCCAACGCCAGCGCTACCCGGTTGTAGTCATTCAAGGCATCATTAACTGGAGAGGCGGACTCAAGACGTAACATTTCCGAGGTCGGCAGCCTTGATGCATTAATCACGTTGACGCTGTCGAGCCCCCCCAAGGGTGCGTTGTACGTGTACTTGATGTCGTTGGAGGCGCCGGATGTACCGGGAATATGGTCTGGGTTAAACACACTGATAAGGTATTTGGGTTCGCCCGCGCTGTGCGCTGAAAGCGTCGACGCCCGATCTGAGTCGCCGCCAATGGTCGCAATCGAATCGGCCGTTAACGGTTGGGTCAAATACGCAAGCCTGGAATCAGTGAATATTTTTTTCATGCCCTCTGCAAAGAGCTCGGCAGAAGAAAACCAAGTAGAGCCAATGTTCGGGTCACTGTAGTAATAGGTACGCTTGTTATCTGGCGCAACGATCACACCCGCTGTCAGACGATGACCTTCGCTGCTGATCAGCAATGTTTTAGTGGTAGACGAACCGGTAAGTTGCGGGGCGATACTGGTATAGGCAGCGACCGCCACCGTGGCGGGATCATGCGCAATTGCACGGTCTTTCATCGCACCCTGAACTTGCGCAAGTTTGTGGAAAAACGCTTGGGATTCGGGAGCATCCGGGTCGGCGGTCGCCTGGAAAATGTTCCCCAGAAACACCTGATGTTTACCTTCGGCTATCGCCAGCGAGTGTAGATGTGAAAACCCCGCGCACTCACCTCCGGCCAATTGGTTGATCATGGAAAGGTAATAACTTTGCGGATTAGGTGTCGTCGTTACGCCAGGCTTGGTCATCACCGAGTTGTACAACATCACATTGTTTTGTGCGCCTTTTATCACACGCTGTTCACTCACGCGCTGCAACGCGCCGATTTGCTCAGGGCTGAGTTGATTATCCAGCGCAAGTTTCATCAGCGCCGTATCGCTAAGGGAGGCGGTATAGCCAGGCAGGTCTATGGAAGAGGGTTGATTATAGCCACGCACGTAATCGCTGCCGGCAGCTCCGTACTTGGCTTTTATTACTTTTGAATGGAAAAGCGTAGGAACGTCCTCGTCCAGAACAACCTCTTTGGGTGAGTCTCGATCGAGGCCCGTTACACTCGCTGTCTCCCGGCGTGGCCGGCGATGTTGTGTAACATTTATGGAGTCAGAAGATAAAAAAGAGGTATCACGAACGGGCAGATCAAGAGCAAAAGACGGGCTTGCGGTAGAGGACGAAATACGCATAATTATTTCCGCGGCATAAGTTTAGCAACTCCAATTCCTTATATGATTAATCCCTCAAATGAGCCTAACAAGGGAATGAAAGGTGTAACGATCAGACTAATCCGGCGATGCCTTTGATCGTTTTACAAGGTGTTCCAGATCAGGATTTATTGGCAACTGTGTCGAGCACAACAAAGCAAAAGGCCACCAGGGATGATGGCTCGAAGTTCAACTGACTGTACGTGAAACAAAATGTGGCTGCGAGTTTGCTCGCTGCCACATTTAAATTGCGTTACAACTTGGCAATTGACACTTCGGTCGACTTCACAAAGGCAATCACTTCGCTGCCCACTTTTAATTCCAGGTCACGCACCGAGCGGGTGGTGATCACTGAGGTGACGATGCCTGACGCGGTTTGCACGTCGATTTCAGACACCACTTCACCCAGTAAAATTTCTTTGATAACGCCCTTGAACTGGTTGCGCACGTTGATCGCTTTAATAGTCATGCAGGCTTTCCTTTTGGCTGTTGGTCAATCCGCACAAATGCGCAGGCACTCAAAATGCGCTATCTGCGGAAGCATTAAAAAGAATATATAACTCTTTATTTATACGATATGGATATATGAGAACTGTTCACCCACCAACAGCAGATCAACAATCTGCCCGCTCCCGCCACAGCTCTGCCTGCCTGGCCCTTAGCGAATACGCCTGCGCGCAAGCTGGCACAGAGACTGCATATTCCTATAAAGCATGATGGAACATGCCAATTCACTTTTCTGAATATAAGAAAGCCTTCTCTCAACGCCTTGTCCGGAGCTGTTCCATGAAACCCTTCACCCAACGCTTATTGGGCGTCTGTGCCCTCGCCCTGTGCTTGCAACCGCAGGCCTTCGCCGCCGACGCTGACCCCGCGCAGGTCAATCTCGATTACGCCTACTACTCACCCGTCAGCCTGGTGCTCAAGCATTTCGGCTGGCTGGAACAAGCGTTGCCGCACACCAAAGTCGGCTGGGTACTCAGCCAGGGCAGCAACCGTTCGCTGGAATACCTCAACGCCGGCGGCGTCGATTTCGCCTCCTCCGCCAGTTTGTCCGCCGTGTTGAGCCGGGCGAATGGCAGCCCGATCAAATCGGTGTACGTTTACAGCCGCGCCGAGTGGACAGCCTTGGTGGTGCGTAAAGACTCGCCGATCAACAGTGTCAACGACCTCAAAGGTAAAAAGATCGCGGCCACCAAAGGCACCGATCCGTACCTGTTCACCCTGCGCAGCCTGCAGAAGGCCGGTTTGAAAAAAGACGACGTCGAGCTGGTGCACTTGCAACACCCGGACGGCCGCACCGCGCTGGAAAAAGCTGACGTAGACGCCTGGGCCGGCCTGGATCCGCACATGGCCGCCAGCCAACTGCAGGCCGGTTCGCGCTTGCTGTACCGCAACAAAGACTTCAACAGCTTCGGCGTGGTCAGCGTGACCGAGCAGTACGCCAAAGAACATCCACAAACCATCACTAAAGTGCTCGGCGCGTATGAAAAAGCTCGCGACTGGGCGGTGAAGCACCCGGATGAGTTCGCCAAACTGCTCGCCGATGAGTCCGGCCTGCCGTTGGAAGTGGCCAAGCTGCAACTGTCGCGCACCGACTTGAGCAGCCCGTTGCTGAGCGCCAAGGATGTACTCGCGTCCAAGGCCGCCGCGCCGATTCTGGTGTCCGAAGCGTTGGTACGGCGGGGCGTGAACGTGGACAAGGTGATCGACCAACTGATCGATACCTCGTTCGGCCAGACCCTGCCAACACCGTAAGGGGCGCCTGATGACCAGCAAAAGCCAAGCCTTGCCCGCCGCCCTTGCGGCGCCGACGGCCACCCCTCGCAGCGCCTGGCCTCGGCGGCTCAAAGGGTTGGTGTTGCCGGTGCTGATCCTGCTGGTGCTGGAGGTCGTCGTGCGGATCGGCTGGCTGCCGTCGTACCAGATGCCGGCGCCCAGCGAGATCGCCGTGACCCTTACCGACCTCGCCGAAGGCGCACTCTGGAAACACATCAGCGCCAGCCTGTTGCGGGTGCTGGCAGGCTTTGCGATTGGCGCAAGCCTGGCGCTGGTGTTTGCCGCCTGGGTTGGCCTCAGCCGCGAAGCCGAGGCTTACCTGGAGCCGACCTTCGCCGGGCTGCGCTCGATCCCGAGCCTGGCGTGGGTGCCGCTGTTGCTGCTATGGCTGGGCATTGATGAAACCTCCAAGATCGTGCTGATCGCGATTGGCGCGTTCTTTCCGGTGTACCTCAACGGCGTCGCAGCGATTCGCGACATCGACCGCAAACTGGTGGAAGTCGGGCAAATGTACGGCTTCAGCCGGCGCCGGCTGGTGCGGCGCATTCTGTTGCCCGCCGCCCTGCCCGGCCTGTTTACCGGTCTGCGCAGTGGCTTGAGCCTGGCCTGGATGTTTTTGGTGGCGGCCGAGCTGATCGCGGCCACCAAGGGCTTGGGTTACTTGCTCAGTGACGGGCGGGAAACCTCACGGCCCGACATCGTCCTGGCGGCAATCATCGTGTTGGCGCTGCTGGGTAAAGTCAGCGATGGCGTGCTCGCAGCACTTGAGAAACGCTGCCTGGTCTGGCGCGACACGTTCAATGGCCAAGGCGCGGAGCAATGAGCATGCAGCCTTTATTAGAGATTCGGGTGGAGCGCAAAAGCTTCGCCGACACCCCGGTGTTGACCCACGTGCATTTGGCCTTGCAGCCGCGCGAAGCCGTGAGCCTGCTCGGGCCAAGCGGTTGCGGCAAAAGCACCTTGCTGCGCATGGTTGCCGGCCTGGAAACCGACTTTGAGGGTGAGCTGCGCAGCCCCAAGGGCGAAGTCGCGTTCGTGTTCCAGGAGCCGCGCCTGATGCCTTGGCTGACGGTTGCGCAGAACATCGGGTTCAGCGATGACGACCACTATGACCAAGCCTGGGTCGACCAGTTGATCGAGGAAGTCGGCCTCACGGGCTTCGCGCAGGCGCTGCCCAAGGCATTGTCCGGCGGCATGGCGCAACGCGTGGCCATCGCGCGTGGCCTGTATTCACGCCCGCAGGTGTTGCTGCTGGATGAGCCGTTCAGCGCCGTGGACGCGTTCACCCGCATGAAGCTGCAAGACTTGCTGCTGCAACTGGCCGAACACCATGCCATCGCGTTGCTGCTGGTCACCCATGACGTGGACGAAGCGCTGTACCTGAGTGATCGAGTGCTGGTGATGGACAACCGCCCGAGCAGCATTCGCCAGGAATTGGTGGTGGACCTGCCCCACCCGCGCGACCGGCGTGACCCGTTGCTGGCGCAGCTCAAGGCGCTGTCGTTGACCGAACTGCAGCGGGCGCATTTGATCTAGACGGGGTTGATGGGACTGTGTGGGTATGAGACCCCTGTGACGGTAAGCGTCAAACCAACGCACGGCTCAACGTTACCCAATACCGCGTGCGTGCGCGCACCTCAAGCCCCAGGGTTTGCGCCAGCAAGGCGAGAATGCGGTCGGTGTCATCCAGGCGAAAGCTGCCGGTGACGCGTAATGTTTCAAGGTTTGGGTCCCAGCGCAGCACGCCAGGGCGATAACGTTCCAGCTCGCGCAGAAAATCCCCCAGCGCCTGGTTCTGTGCCGTCAGTACGCCGTCACGCCAGCCCGGTTGCAGCACATCAAACGGTGCCCAGGCAGCCAACCCGAGTGGCTGCAACATCGCTTGCTGACCGCTGCTCAATGTGGCCCCGTTTCCACGCACATCACGCACCTTCACCACGCCCTCAAGCACTGACACCAGGCACCCGGCGGCGAGCTGGCGCACACACACCTCGGCCTGGCTGACGTCTACCTCGCCGTACCGGGTGTGCACGGTCAACGCCGCAGCACCCGGAACCCTCAGCGCCAGTTCGCCGTCGACCAAGCTGATGCGCCGTTGTGCCAAATCGACATCGACCGCCGTGGCCGTGTTGAGTTGCAGGCTGCTGCCATCGGCCAACGGCAGCCGTTTGCGCTCCCCCGTGGCGGTATGCAGGTCGGCGCGCCAAGCGTCGATGGGCAATTGGCGGCTGAGCAACCAGGCGGCCGGCACCAACGCCACAACCCCCAAACCGCGCTTGAGCAGCGCACGCCGCCCCGGTTGCGGGCGGTCCAGGCTGGCCATCGCCAATGACTGCGGCAAGTCGCTGAAGCGCTGGCGCAGCGATTGCGCTTTCTGCCACGTCTGTTCGTGCTGGGGATGGCTGTCGCGCCATTGCTGCAAGTTCGCGTGGTCACGCTCGGTGGCCGCGCCAGACTCCAGTAACGCCAGCCACTGGGCGGCGGCACGCGCAACGTCGCGACTCACACCTGCACCAGCAAGCAGTGTTCGTAGGCCTGCGCCATATAGCGCTTTACCGTGCGCTCCGAGACCTCAAGCCGCTCGGCTATCTCGCGGTAACCCAAACCCTCCAGTTGGCTCCAGAGAAACGCGCGGCGCACCAGCACCGGCAAACCGTCGAGTAATTCATCCAGCGCTTGCAGGGTCTCCAGCAGCAACCAACGCTGTTCAGGCGACGGCACGCACGCCTCGGGCAGCGTCGCCAGGGCATTCAAATACGCTTGCTCAAGGCTGCGCCGCTGATGAAAGTTGACCAGCAGGCGCTTGCCGACGGTCACCAAATAAGCGCGCGGTTCCTGCATCTGCGCAATCGGCTGGGCACTGGCGAGCACGCGCAGAAAGGTATCCTGGCTCAAGTCCGCCGCGTCCCAGGTATTGCCCAGGCGCCGACGCAGCCAGCTTTCGAGCCAACTGCGGTGATCGCGGTACAAACTCGACAACGTCAGTTCGGGGGCGTGGGTTGGCACAACAGCATCATTCATGGCAAGCAACCTGCGCGGCGCGAGTGAGTCTCAAATGAGATTCATTCTATTTAATATCGCGCCGCTGCACCATGCCCTTTTCCACGGGGGCCGGGCAAGTGCTGCTGACTGCCGACCCTGGCCTGCGACCTTCGCGCCTGCTTCTGCGCGTTGACCAACCTTGTTACACCCCATATAGTGTGCCCACAAACAGAACAAACCACTACATAGTGTGCAGTATCGGTATTTACCGACCACACTATGCGCAGTATTTCAATGCCTAGTAGCCTGCAAATTGCGTATTTTTAGACGGCCTCCTACGCCGTCAGAACAGATCAGGAAGGAATATTTCGATGCTGAGTTGGGATGAAGTCGACACCGAGGACACCGGTGCAGCGGTGATCAAAGGCGCTAACGCCGGCCACGCGAGCGAAGCCAACATGGACCGCCTCGACGGTGCCGGCGCTGCCGCCGCCATCGAAGCCCGCGCTGTCACCGCCAGTGACTCCGCCGCCATCGTGCGCGCCAAGGCTGCACTCGACAAACTCGACGTCGCCGAAGGCCTCGCCGAACTCGAAGGCGCCTCCGCCCGCGTCGCCGTTGACGAAAAACGCATGATCAACTGCCGCGCCGACCTCAACCAACTCGTGCCCTTCAAGTACGACTGGGCCTGGCAAAAGTACCTCGACGGCTGCGCCAACCACTGGATGCCGCAAGAGGTCAACATGACCGCCGACATCGCCGTATGGAAAGACCCCGAAGGCCTGACCGACGACGAACGCCGCATCGTCATGCGCAACCTCGGCTTCTTCTCCACCGCCGACTCGCTGGTTGCCAACAACCTGGTGCTGGCCGTGTACCGCCTGATCACCAACCCGGAGTGCCGCCAGTACATCCTGCGCCAAGCCTTCGAAGAAGCGATCCACACCCACGCCTATCAGTACTGCATCGAATCGCTGGCCATGGATGAAGGCGAGATCTTCAACATGTACCACGAGATTCCATCGGTCGCCAAAAAGGCCGCGTGGGGCTTGAAGTACACGCGCTCGATCTCGGATCCGAAGTTCGAAACCGGCACCGTCGAGACGGACAAAGAGCTGCTGCGCAACCTCGTCGCCTACTACTGCGTCCTGGAAGGCATCTTCTTCTACTGCGGCTTCACCCAGATTCTGTCGATGGGCCGCCGCAACAAAATGACCGGCGTGGCCGAGCAGTTCCAGTACATCCTGCGCGATGAGTCGATGCACCTGAACTTCGGTATCGACGTGATCAACCAGATCAAAATCGAAAACCCGCACTTGTGGGATGCCGAGATGAAAGAAGAAGCGACCCAGATGATTCTGCAGGGTACGCAGCTGGAGATTGAATACGCGCGCGATACCATGCCGCGTGGCGTGTTGGGCATGAACGCGGCGATGATGGAGGATTACCTCAAGTTCATCGCTAACCGTCGCTTGTCGCAGATTGGCTTGAAGGAAGAGTACCCAGGCACGACAAATCCGTTTCCGTGGATGAGTGAGATCATGGACTTGAAGAAAGAGAAGAATTTCTTTGAGACGCGTGTGATCGAGTATCAGACCGGCGGCGCGCTGAGCTGGGATTGATATAAAAACGGCCCCTCTTGGGGCCGTGTTTGTTTTACCTGTCGATGTTTTTTTATGCCCAATCAAACCATCAAGACACCGTGCGTCGGCCTCTGCTCCACCGTTTACGGGGACTTGGTCTGCCGGGGCTGCAAGCGTTATCACCATGAAGTCATCCAGTGGAATGGCTACAACGCCGACGAAAAGCAAGCGGTGTGGCTGCGCCTGGAACAGTTACTGGTGCAGGTGATGGCCAGCAAGCTGGAAGTGTTTGACCCGCAGCGTCTGCGTCAGCAACTGGAAGATCGCAAGATTCGTTTTATGCCGCACCAGTCGCCGTATTGCTGGGCCTACCAACTGATTGCCCGGGGTGCGCGGGTGATCTCCAGGCTGGATGCCTATGGACTGGCGTTATTGCCGGAGTTTCGCGAGCGCCACCTCACCGACTTGCGCGATGCAATCGACCGGGAGTTCTTCCTGTTGTCCGAGGCACATTACGAGCGGTACATCGCGCCAGGGTTTATCCGTGACGCGTTTGGGCCAGCACTTATCGCCAGCATGTAAGTAAGTGCTGCCGCGCGGCCCCGCCAGGCGGACGGTCTAAAGCGTGACACTTGCCACCGCCCCCTTGGCTTGGTCCAGCCAGTTTTTTGAGGCCGGTGCCTCGGCACCTGGCGCCTGCGACGCGCCATCCAGCGGGCTCGCGGGTGGGCTCAGCGCTGCGCCTTCAAGCGCTTGCGAGGCTTTGAGTATCTCGATCAAGTCTTGAGTCGTGGCGGTGCTCGCCGTCAACGCGGGCGGCACCGGCAAGGCCTTTGCCGCTTCTGACGCAGCGCCGGTCTCGGCGGTAAAGGCGCGAATCGCCTCCAGCCCCTCAAGCATTGGCAGTGTCAGGCCGGTGACACGGTCAAACGCACGGATGCTCGGGAAATCCACCTTGCCGCGAATCACCGGCGTGCCCAGCGAGGGAACAATCAACCCGATCAGGTAGCGTGGGTTGCGGCGTCTGATCGTCAGGCCAACACTGGCGACCGCCAACCCCACGCCCACCACGCGTTCGGCGGTGACCAACAGCGATAGCGGGTTATTGGTTTCAGTGTCGAAAAATATGCCGCGATAACGAAAGTAGTCGCTGAAAATTTCCCGTTCATTCAAGGCCGCGTTCATAAACCAGGCGCGCGAGTCGTGCACGTGTTCATCAAACATCTGAATGATCGGGTAGACCTTGTCGTTTAACGATTTGCCGTCTGCGCCGAACAGGTTGGCGTAGTTCATCTCGCCGGCCTCGCGCAGGTCGGCATAGTGCTGGGCTTCGTCCTGCGCGTTGGTCATGTACACAAGGCCACCGACCAAGGTGTTGGCAAGCGTGCCAAGGCTGAACAGTTCACCGGCGGGCCAGGTCCATTCCGGCACATAGTCGCGCCGAAAATCGGCCATGGCGTTGAGCAACTGGCGACAATCCAGGTTCGGTTCATACACCTTGCTGGTGTTAAACGCGCTTGAGGAGCGGGCGCCGGTGCGACGTTCGTAGTTCAACTTGATCAGCTGATTATCGTTTTGCGTGGCCAACTGACCTTCAGACCAGGCCGGCGCCGGGGTGCCCGCGCGGTTGGCGGCATCTTCCTCAAGTTGGATGCTGTGTAAGGCTTCAAAGGCGGCGACTTCCTCGGCGGTCATGTCTGCCGCTGGGCCGTTTTTCATCAGCCGGGCGTAAAAGTCGGTGTGTTTGGCACGGCCCTTGGCATAACGGCTGATTCGCCAACCGGTGATATGCCCGGCCTCGCGGGCCATGACCGCTTCCAGTGGGCCATTGTCCATGGCGTCTAGCCAGATGTTGAAGCGCTCGATGAGTTGGGGGCCTACTGCGTATTCAAGGTAAGTCGAGTCACTCATGACTAACCATGGCCGGCGTTTTTTTAACTCATTGCTAAATGCTTTTGGCGGTGCCTGCAACGACGCGCCAATCTTGTAGGCCTCACTGTACATATGGTGCAGAGCAAGTTGCGACAACACCATATGGCCACCCTCGGCGGCCTTGCCTTGGTCGCCGGGCGGGTAGCCGCCGCCGACGTCGGAGTGCATGCCGGGGTAGATGTATTCCGCCGTGCCCTGGCGATAGGTAGACGGGCAGTTTGGATCGTCCGGGTTGGCTTTGCGCCGAATCGAGTCGACAGGGAAGCAACTGCGCTGTTCGTGGGCCGCCACCAAGTGCACGCAGTGTTCAAGAAACGCCTCGGAGTCCGACAAACGCATGGCGCCGTCGGCCCAGCCCATATGCCCGGCAGCAAAGGGCACCAAGTACGGAAGGCCGACCGAGGCCACCGTGTCGAATAGCCCCATGAACACAATTTTAATCGGCAGCCCGACAAACAAGTAGCAGGTTTCACCTTCCACCTCGACCTTGGTCAGGGCTTCAAGCCAGGTCGCAAACGCTCGCGCCTCGGCGGCTCCGCGTGAAAAGCCATAAATAAACAGACGTATCGCCATGATTTTGGGGATCGACTTGGCCGTATGTGCTGCGTCAATTTGGCTTTTAAGTTCCGCCAGCGGTTGGGCCAACACCTCTCGGCGACGCGTATAGCTGTTTTTGAATATCGAAGCGCCGAGCGCGTCTTCGGTGAGACTGGTGCCCATTTTTTGCACGAGGGCGTAGGCATCCGGGTTTTTAAGGCGCTCTTTACTACTGGCTCTTTTCAGCGCATCGATCAGGCGGGTCAGCGCCCAGTTGATCCTGTTCTCGCCGCCTGTCGACATCGTCAACCCTTGACTGTCAGGTTTGAACTCGCCTATTTCTTTGAACTCGGTGCCAACTCCCTGCATGTAGTAACGGTAAAAACCTTCTTGCTCAGCGGCCTTACTGTCATTCCTACCCACACTCGCGTGGTACAAGCGAGCCACATTGGTCGTAGTTGAAGGCATTGCCATAGCGTCTGACGGTTCATGGTTGTTGGTGCCGTCAAAGCAAAGCGTGATCGTCACGATCTTCATACATGGCGGGCCCGGGTAAACCAGCCCAGCCGCACGGTGTGCGTCCATCGATTGTTGTTCAAAAGGGTCGTAGGCCGTCCGTTGGGTCCGATAATTACGCAATACATCCCCTGGTGTCTGTGGCAGCAGCCCACCCATTTCAAAATCGGGAGTCGGGCTGAGAAATTCCGCAGCAGGCTTTTTGAGTTGTGGGGTCATGGCTTCGGACATGTGACTGGCTCCAGCATTTTTTGAGGGAAGTTAAACGGATAGCCGGGTTGGCCCGGAAGCACGGCTACTGCTGAAACCGCGACCTGATTACACGGCAGAAAATGCACGTCTATTGCGCCCAACTCGTCATAGGGTGCGACGGCTACAACCGCACGATGCCGGGTGTATTGAGTTTCATGCTCTCTAGCAGCCTTGCGCCAAGCATCAGAAAATGGAGGGTCCGGCCAATTGGCAGAGTCATGCGGATTTGGGTCTTTCTCCCATTCCACCACCACCGTCAAACCGGGATGCCACTTCACCGGAAGCGGCGCGCAGCAGTTCTGCTTTCCACCGCCACCATAAGGGCCGACGTTTGGCCCGCCGTTACCATTCACCGAGAACCGGTTAATCGCTGCTGAGGTATGGCTATAACCCTCAATGGGCGTGCCTAATCGTTCAGGCTGAGGCTGCGCACAGCCCAGCAGCGAAAGGCCGCTGATTAACATCACAAGGTTAAAACGGATCATCAGAGGTCGGCCTTCATCCCCAAGTGTTTGCGGCGGCAGCTCACCCACTTTGAAGTCAGGTGTAGGGCAGATGAATGCCAAAGCAGGCTTTTGGAGTCGCGAGCTCATGGCGTCGGACATGTGGCGGGCTCCTCCATTTTTTGAGGGAAGTTAAATGGGTAGCCGGGTTGGCCAGGAAGCACGGCCACTGCTGAAACCGCGACTTGGTTACACGGTAGAAAATGCACGTCTATTGCGCCCAACTCGTCATAGGGTGCGACGGCTACAACCGCACGATGGCGGGTGTAGCGAGTTTCATGCTCTCTAGCCGCCTTGCGCCAAGCATCAGAAAATGAAGGGTCCGGCCAATTGGCAGAGTCATGCGGATTTGGGTCTTTCTCCCACTCCACCACCACGGTCAAACCGGGATGCCACTTCACCGGAAGCGGCGCGCAGCACATTTGCCCGCCCCCGTATCCGTAAGGAGCCAAATTCGGCCCACCGTTACCATTCACCGAGAACCGGTTAATCGCCGCCGAGGTATGGCTATAACCCTCAATGGGCGTACCTAATCGTTCAGGCTGGGGCTGCGCACATCCCAGCAACGACGTACCGCTCATTAAAAGCGCAAGGAGCAGGCGGCTCATAAATGGTCCCGCTGACGCGTCAACGTCAGTGGGAGATGTTCGCTGAGCGCGCTGACGATAAAATCTTGGTGATGGCGCTTGTCCAGCTTCTTGCGACTGATCTGCAGATGGGCTGCAATCAGGCAGCGAATCATCGCTTCGCGTGAAGTGAAGCCATGTTCATTGGGGGGCTTTTCATAGCCTTCGAACCACCGAAGCGCGGCGCTCACGGCCTGCCAGTGCGCAATTTGCTCATCGGTCAGGCTCATCCCGGTCAACCTGTTCCGGTTATCCAGGCGGCTGTCGAACCCTGAAACGCTTGCCGCTTTATTGTCATGGTCGATCCAGTGCCATTGGATGACCGGGGCGTTAAAAAGCCTTCGTTGGCAGGGATCAAGCTGGTCAAAAAAGTGCCTGAACAGGCGCGTGTCGTAATAACGCAGCACCCCGGAGCGGGTGCCTTTGCTTAGGGTGGCTTGCGTAGCGCCGCGCAAGTGCGCGGCGAGGTCCGCAAAAGGCCAGCGACTGATCAGTATCAGCGCACAAAAGTCGGAATACGCCGCGTCAAGCAATGCCGCAATTGCAGTGCGCTGCTCCTGGCTAGCCAACTCTATGCGCAACAGCACGGGGCCGCACTGCGCCAATGCATGCTCGGGCGTTTGCTCAAATAGCCACGCGCATGAAGGCGCAGGCGTGAGTTCAAGCAGTGTCGGCAACAGTGGCGCAGGCAACGCTGCGCAGTTGATCACTACATCCAGGTGATCAAGCTGTGCACTGCGCGCCTCTGCCATCAAAAGGTTCAACCAGTCCTTAGCGGTCGGTAACATGACCCTTCCTTAATAAATGATGTCTGCTGAATACGTGTTAACGCGTTACTAACTGTTCGATCATGGCCTGTGCGGTTGACAGGCAATCTTCACACACAGGGTTCGGCGCCCCTGGCGGCTCGGCGGCCTGAGCGACTTGATTCGACGGGTTTTGCTGCTGTTCAAATAAGGACGGCGCGGCCTGCAGCCCGAGCAAACCCGGCAGTAACGGCGCTGCCGCTGTGCCGCTGATGGGTGCGCCACCGAGTTGAATCTCGCTGCTGCTGAAGATGCCTTCGGGGCCAATCACTATGTGCTGACCGCCGGCCTTCAAGGTAATGCTCGCGCCTGCGTCAAGAATCAGATGGTCCCCGGCTGTGAGGTGCACTTCCCGACCTGCTTCGACGACGAAGGCCTGCCCGACGCGGGTATGGCTGCTGTTGGTGACCTGCAAGTAGTCGTTGGCCTTGAGTTCGACCTTGCGATCCGCCGTTACCGTGCGCTGATCCTCAGCTTCAAGCACCGCAATGCTGTTGCCTTTGATGGTTTCGTGGCGTTCGTTGCCCACGTCCAATCGACTGTCATTTTTGATCGTCTGCTGCATGTCGCGCTGGGCACGCAGGTAGATCAGTTCCTGCCCTGCCCGGTCTTCAATCGACAGTTCGTTGTAACCACCACTGCGCGGCGAGCTATGGCTGCGCAGCACGCTTTTGGTCTTGTTCGCCGGTAACGGGTACGGCACCGGCATGACCTTGTTGGGCACACAACCGGTGATCAGCGGATGGTCGGGGTCGCCTTCCAAAAAGGTCACCACCACTTCCATACCCACGCGCGGAATGGTTACGGCGCCGAAGCTGTCGCCCGCCCAACTCGACGACACCCGTAGCCAGCAACTGCTCTTGTCGCTGCCCAACTCGGCGCGGTCCCAATGGAACTCGACCTTGACCCTGCCGTACTCATCGCAAAAAATTTCTTCCCCGGCGGGTCCGGTGACACGGGCGGTCTGGCTGACCATCGGCGATTTGCGCGTGACCAAGGGTGGCCGGTACACCGCATCCCACGGAATCGCAGTAAAGGTGTTGCGGTAACCCTGCGTAAAACCGTCTTCGGGTTCAACCTCAGTGGTGGCTGCCTCCTCAAGTGATTGAGGCTGCTTGCCTGAGTGGGTCACGCTGAGCAACAGCCACAACGCGTTGCACGATTGGCGCGGGTGTTCCGTCAGGTCAAAGAAGTGGCCACTGCGCAAGGTGGGTTGATCGCTTTGACCCTCGGCCAACTGGTAGTCGGCACGGTGTCGCTCCAGCGCCTGTTGGACGAGCTGCTTGCCGAGTTTTTCATGCTCGATCAGCGCCGGGTAACGGTAGTCTTCAAGTGCAGGGCTAAACTCGACGGCAGCTCGGCTTTGCCGCAACAGGCTTGGGCGCTTCAAATCATAGCCGCGACGCGTGACCTTGCTGGTTCGGCTGCTGAAACGCGTGGAGAACTGGCTGACGACCGGGTAATCCGCCACCAGGCCAGCGTCCTGCTGATACGGGGTTGCCCCCAGCAAGGGGAAGCAGGCCTGATTGTCGGTGAACAGCAACTGATGGCCATGTTGGCTGTGCTGGTGGTGCCACGAAATCCCTTCCTCACTGCACAACCTGCTGATGAAATCCAAGTCACTTTCAGCGTATTGCGTGCAGTACTCTCGCTCTACAGAGCTGCGGACATGGAAGGTGTACACATCGGCCTGGATGCCGTGGCCGTTGAGCACCTGGGCGACAATCTGCGGCACCGTCAGGTGTTGGAAGATGCGGTGGTTGTGGCTGAACTGCAAATAGTGCAGCGCGGGCACTAACGTCAGTTGATAGCGGGTCAGGCGTTTACCGGCCTCACCTGCCAACACATCCTCAATATGCCCATGAATACCTTCGCCATTAAGGCCGAACTGCAAGAAGGCGGGTTGGCTGAGCAGGCGCCCAAGATCGAAGTCCGGCGCCTCGCTGACGAGCTCAATCTTAATCGCGTACAAGGTGCTGATCGCTTCAGTGCCGTGAAAGGCCAGCACCTTGAAATCGTTACTAACGGACGGGATTAACAACGCGAAGTGCGCAGCATTGGCTGACGCGAACATACGCTTATCCTTAACCTGAAAAGTGCAAGAGAGACGCGATGCACAAGCCTTAGCCTGCGCACGTTCAAATTTCCGAGCACGCTAACAAGACGAAAAAAAAATTGATGTAGGATGCCTCCCGAGCTCTTGTGGTATCGGTCTGCCCCTTATCGTCAGCAATTGTGTTTAAAATGCCGCCCGCTCAATGACCGACGCTGACCGATGACCCCAGATGCACTCGCGACCCTTCACGCTCACTTGCCGACTGCCCTGGCGACCCCGCCCTGCGAAACGCGGCGCCTGTTCCATGGCCGTGGCCGCTGCTGGCCGGGCCTTGAACAGTTGACGGTAGATTGGCTGCAGGGCGTGGTATTGGTTGCCGTGTTCAAGGCGCCTGAAGCCGAACAACTGGATGCGCTAAAACAGTTGCTGACCCGGTTTGAATGGGCGCAGTTCGGCGCGCATACGGTCGCCCTGCAACACCGCTACTTGCCGCAAAGCACCACCGAATGGCTGGTCGGTGAAGCGATTGATGAGCTGACCATCACCGAAGGCGGCCTGCGTTACTTGATCGACCTGGGTAAAAAGCAAAACAGCGGGCTGTTCCTCGACATGCGCTACGGCCGCAACTGGGTGCGCGAGCAGGCCAAGGGCCAGCGCGTACTTAATTTGTTTGCCTACACGTGCGGTTTTTCGGTGGCCGCCATCGAAGGCGGCGCCGAGCATGTGGTGAACCTCGACATGGCGCGCGGCGCGCTCAGCCGTGGCCGCGACAACCATCGCCTGAATGGTCATGACCTGAGCAACGTCACGTTTCTGGGCCATGATCTGTTCAAGTCGTGGGCCAAAGTCACCCACAGCGGGCCTTACGACCTGGTGATCATCGACCCGCCGTCGTTTCAGAAAGGCAGCTTTTTGCTGACCAAGGACTACCAGCGCGTGCTGCGCCGCTTGCCGGATTTGCTGACGCCACAAGGCAGCGTATTGGCCTGCATGAATGACCCGGCCTTTGGCGAAGACTTCCTGATCGATGGCGTAACCCGCGAAGCGCCGGGCCTGCGCTTTGTGGAGAGGCTGGAAAATCCGCCTGAATTTCCGGATATTGACGTGCAAAGTGGCTTGAAAGCGCTGGTGTTCCGTCAAGGCTGATGTAGAAACGCCCTACGCTTGCTACGCTAAGTGATACACCGGGGAGGTGAACCTTATTCCCACCTTTCCGGTCGATACCTGCATTCCCTGGCCAGACTCGACGGCGTTACGTTGTCGGCTGCCCTGTTTCACCTTTTGGAGAACCGCCCGTGATTTCGACCCTGCATGTAGCCAGACTCAAAGCCTGGGGCGCCCACGGCTTTACGGCCACCGGTGTAGTGCTGGCCTTTCTGGCCACCCTGGCGCTGCTGGAAAACTCGCCCAAAGCCTGCTTGCTCTGGCTCGGCCTGGCGTTGGTGGTGGACGGCGTCGACGGTTCCCTGGCGCGACGGGTGAATGTCAGCACGGTATTGCCCAGCTTTGATGGGTCGGTGCTGGACCTGGTGATTGACTACCTGACCTACGTGTTTATTCCGGCGCTGTTTATCTACCGCTACATCGACCTGCCGGAGTTTACCCATCTGTTTACGGTGTCGGTGATCCTCGTGTCTTCGCTGTTCTGCTTCTGCAATGTAAACATGAAGAGCAAGGACAACTACTTTGTCGGCTTTCCTGCGGCATGGAACGTCGTGGCGTTGTGCGTGTACATCATCCAGCCGGACGCTTGGGTGACCCTGGCGACGGTGATTGGGTTGGCGCTGTTGACCGTAACGCCGATGAAGTTTTTGCACCCGTTTCGGGTGAAGCGGTTTATGCCGTTGAATATCGCCGTCACCACGATTTGGCTGTTGTGCAGCTTTTTGATGGTGGTGGATTATCCGAATACCAATCCCTGGACGTTTGGGTTGTGGTCGCTGATGTCGGCGTACTTCCTGGGGATTTGCGTATGGCGCACGGCGCTGGAATGGATAGGCACCCATAAATAGCGGTTTAAACCTGTCGTCTGCTTTTTTTGCTTTCTGTGGGAGGGGGCTTGCTCCGATAGCAGTTTTACAGTTGATACATGAGTCGACTGACACACCGCTATCGGGAGCAAGCCCCCTCCCACAGTTGACTGCATTCGGCTTCGCAGATAAAGCCCGTCCACACCCCGGAACTGACCCGTAGCCATCGGCAGCAGGCCTCTCCCACAGTTGGTTCTGCCTACATCAGCAGGTAAGATAGGGCCTTTGGCGCAGCCCCTTCTGCGCCATGACAACAATAAGCCCTGCCCATGCCCTTTGAACTCAGCGTCGACCTGACAACCCTGGCCATCCTGGCCGTTGTAGCTTTCATTGCCGGCTTTATCGACGCCATCGCTGGCGGCGGCGGCTTGCTCACCACGCCTGCCCTGCTCACCGCCGGCATGCCGCCACACCTGGTGCTCGGCACCAACAAACTCAGCTCGACGTTCGGCTCCGCCACCGCAAGCTTCACCTTTTATCGGCGCAAGCTGTTCCACCCGCGCCAATGGGTCCACGCCATCGTCGGCACGCTGATCGGCGCCTTCGCCGGTGCGGTGGTGGCCCACTACTTGCCGGCCGAAACCCTGAACAAAATGCTCCCGGTGATCGTCTTCGGCTGTGGCGTTTACCTGTTGTTCGGCGGCACGCCCAAGGCGCCGCTGGACGCCGATGCGCCGATCAAGAAAAAATGGCAATCGACCCAAGGCTTCGGCCTCGGCTTCTACGATGGCGTAGCCGGCCCCGGCACGGGTGCGTTCTGGACCGTGAGTACGATGCTGTTGCACCCTATCGACCTGGTGAAAGCCAGCGGCGTGGCGCGCAGCATGAACTTCGTCAGCAACGCGGCGGCGCTGTCGGTGTTTATCTTCAACGGCTCGGTGGATTGGATCGTCGGCCTGGCCATGGGTGTTTCGGTAATGGGCGGCGCGTTCTTTGGCGCACGCAGCGCAATCAGCGGCGGCGCCAAATTCATTCGCCCAGTGTTTATCACCGTGGTCCTCGGCCTGACCGTACGCCTAGCCTGGCAACACTGGTTCAGCGTGGCCTAGGCGACGGGCCACATAGAGGTCGATCAAGTAGCGCGCAATCGAACGTGACGCCGGCAACGGCGGCAGCGCGTGAATGTTGAACCACTGCGCGTCTTCGATCTCATCGGCCTGCGGCACAATGTCACCACCGGCGTACTCGGCGTGAAAGCCCAGCATCATCGAGTGCGGAAACGGCCAGCATTGGCTGCCCATGTACTGGATATTCCGGACCTCTACCTGCACTTCTTCGCGCACTTCGCGGACCAGGCAGTCTTCGGCCGATTCACCCGGCTCGGCAAAGCCTGCCAGCGTGCTGTACACCCCGGTCACAAAACGCGGCGAACGCGCCAGCAAGATCTCGTCACCGCGCGTCACCAGCACAATCATGCTCGGTGAAATGCGCGGGTAGCTGCGCAGGTCACAGGCCTGGCAATGCATGGCCCGCTCGCGCGGCACTTGAACCATGGCCTGGCCGCAACTGCCGCAAAAACGATGCTCGCGCGCCCAGGTGCCGATCTGCGCGGCATAACCCAACACTTTGTATAACGTGTGGTCGCCTTGCAGCATGAAAGCGCGCAAGCCCTGCCAACTGCAACCTGGCACCTCGCTGGGTGCGTTGAGTTCCAGCAGGTACACCGGCTCACCGTCGAGGTGGCCGATGCCCTGTTCGGCGAACACCGACAGGTCTTGGCGCTTGAGCCATTCGCGTGGGAACAGCGGGCCGTTGGCATCCTGCAAAAAGCCCTCGCGGCTGCGGGCAACAGCCCAGCCGCCGGGGGCGTCGTTGTCCAGCAAGGTCGTGGTAATCCAGCCTGGGGTCATGTCAGTCAATCCACAAATTCGGGTTTCTGTTTGCTCATATGGGCCGCAATAGCCACGCGCAGATCGTTGGATTGCAACATAGCCGAGTTCCACGTGGCAACGTATTCCAGGCCATCATTCACCGTGTGGTCACGCATGTAGCTGATCATCGCCTTGGTGCCGGTCACGGCAATTGGCGACTTCGCGGCGATTTGCTGCGCGATCTCCATCACGCCCGCCAACAAGCTTGCGTGGTCGGCATACACGCGATTGACCAAGCCAATGCTGCGCGCCTCCTCGGCGCCGAATGGGCGGCCGGTGTAGGCCAGTTCACGCAGCATGCCATCGCCGATAATGCGTGGCAGGCGTTGCAAGGTGCCGACGTCGGCGGCCATGCCCATGTCGATTTCCTTGATCGAAAATTGCGCGTCTTCAGCGGCGTAACGCATGTCACAAGCGCTGATCAGGTCGATGGCGCCGCCGATGCAGTAGCCCTGGATCGCCGCCAATACCGGCTTGCGGCACTGGTCGACCGCGTTGAACGAGGCCTGCAGCTCAAGGATCTTGCGGCGCAGCAGGCGGGCATTGCGGCCCGCGTCCTTGCCGAGGTCATTGGCCACCGAGGCAAGCATCATCAAGTCGATGCCGGAAGAGAAATGTTTGCCCGCGCCGCTGAGCACTACGGCGCGCACGGCGTCGGTATCCTCAACCCATTGGAAGATGTCAATGATCTCGGTCCAGAAGGCCGCGTTCATCGCGTTGACCTTTTCCGGACGGTTGATCTGCACATGTGCAACGTTGCCTGCAAGTTCGACGACGAAAGCTTGGTATTCGGACATGGCAGTGACCCCTGACTGGCGAGTGATAAGGCCCGAACTATATCAAGGGAGCGCGACGGCGCATCAGCCAAAAGCCGGACGGGCAACAATACAGTACGCTGTGCCAACGTCTGGAAAACGCTGGATAAAAACCGCCCTACGCGCCATTCTTTGCGCTTTAAGCCGCCCCGTCAGCGGCGCTCGACGTATAAAGGATATGCCCATGCACGCCCAACCCCTCGCGCCCGCCGACTTCGACTCTGTCGAAGCCACCCTGCTCAAGTACGGCGACGACCATTCGGTGCTGAACCTGGCCGAACTCGACGGTTACTTCACCGCGCTGGTGTCGAGCCCAACACAGGTCGACATCGGCGAGTGGTTCCCGGCCATTTGGGGTGGCCAGAACCCACAGTGGGAAAGCCTGGAAGAGGCCCAGCACTTTCTGGAGCTGTGCGTGCGCCACATGAACACGCTGGCAGCGCAATTGGCCAGTGATGCGCAAGGCTTCAAGGCACGTTTCGATGAGACCGAGCATCAGGGCCAAATCGTGACGCTCGCCGAGGAATGGTGCTTTGGCTATGTGCGCGGCGCCGCTATCGGCGATTGGCCGCCACTGCCCGCCGAACAGGCCGGCCAACTCGAGAAAATCTCCTGGTGCGCCGAGCAGGATAACTTTGAGTTGCCGGCAGACCTCGATGTGCAGGCGCATCAGCAGCGGGTCAGCGCCATCGAACCGGCGGCGCGGGCGCTGCATGATTACTGGCTAGCCCAGCGCTAAGCCTCGACAAGCACCGCGTCTATGCCCGATTATTCGGGTCCGCCCGTCGACCACCGCGCACCCCATTGCCTTGATCAGGAGCCTTGTACCTTGAGTTCGCAGAAAACCGTGACCGTTACACCGCCCAATTCACCGCTGAACGGCAAGGTCGCGCCCCCCGGTTCCAAATCCATTACCAACCGCGCGCTGTTGCTGGCGGCGCTGGCCAAGGGCACCAGCCGTTTGAGCGGCGCGCTGAAAAGCGATGACACCCGCCACATGTCGGTGGCCCTGCGCGCGATGGGCGTGAGCATCGACGAGCCGGATGACACCACCTTCGTGGTCACAAGCTCAGGCAAGCTGCAATTGCCGGCGCACGCGTTGTTTCTCGGGAATGCGGGCACCGCGATGCGTTTTCTCACCGCGGCCGTGGCCACCGTCAACGGCACCGTGGTGCTGGACGGCGACGACTACATGCAAAAACGCCCGATTGGCCCGCTGCTGGCCACCCTCGGCCAGAACGGTATCCGCGTTCACAGCCCGACTGGTTGCCCACCGGTTACCGTGCATGGCGTGGGCAAGGTGCACGCCAAGCGTTTTGAAATCGACGGCGGTTTGTCCAGCCAGTACGTGTCGGCCCTGCTGATGCTCGCCGCCTGCGGTGAAGCACCGATTGACGTTGCGCTGACCGGCAAAGACATCGGCGCGCGTGGCTATGTAGACCTGACGCTGGACTGCATGCGGGCTTTCGGCGCACAGGTCGAGGTGGTGGATGACACCACGTGGCGCGTCGCCCCCACCGGCTACACCGCGCATGATTACCTGATCGAACCCGACGCCTCGGCGGCGACCTATTTGTGGGCGGCCGAAGTGCTGACCGGTGGCCGCATCGACATTGGCGTGGCGGCGCAAGACTTCACCCAGCCGGATGCCAAGGCCCAAGCGGTGATCGCGCAGTTCCCGCAGATGCAGGCGACGGTCGTCGGCTCGCAGATGCAAGACGCCATCCCGACCCTGGCCGTGCTCGCCGCGTTCAACAACACACCGGTGCGTTTTACCGAACTGGCCAACCTGCGCGTGAAGGAATGTGACCGCGTGCAAGCGCTGCACGACGGACTGAATCAAATACGCCCAGGCCTTGCGCGCATCGAAGGTGATGACTTGCTGGTCGCCAGTGACCCTGCACTCGCCGGTACGGCGTGCACCGCGCTGATCGACACCCACGCCGACCACCGCATCGCCATGTGCTTTGCTTTGGCCGGGCTGAAGGTCTCGGGAATCCGCATTCAAGACCCGGACTGCGTCGCCAAGACCTACCCTGACTACTGGAAGGCCTTGGGCAGTCTTGGGGTTGCGCTGAGCTACTGAAGCCGCCGCGCCGGAATGGGGAGGCACTGCACATGACCATTCGCCAACCCTGCCCGCCCGGCGCGTGCGTCTGCGAGCGCGAACAGCTGCTGCAAGCGCCCGGCGCCGACCTGCGGATTCTCAACCTGACGCGTCAGGAAGAGAAAAAGCTGATCGAGCGCCTCGAAGACCTCAAAAGCCTGCAAGACCTCGAACGCATGCAACAGCTGATGCACCAACAACTCGGTATCCGCGTGCATATCGCGCCGGGGCACACCGAGGTCAAGAGCATGCGCGGCATTCAAATCGTCATCGACGACCTGCCGGGCATGTGCCGCAAAACCCGGCAATCGATTCCGGCGGCGATCCGTCGCGGTATGGAAAAACGCCCGGAAATCGCCTACCGCTTGCTCGATGCCCACGACCTGTTTGGCCAGGGTTGAGCGGCGGCAGCCTCCGCTCAAGCGTTTTCACGCAGCTGGGGCCGCTCGAACATCTGCCGCCCCAACGCCATGGCGCTGTGCAAATGCGCTTCGGCGCCGCCTGACTCCGACTCCAGCAGCAACCTTGATGTCAGCACCTGCGCACCACAGTAATCAAAGATCCCGTAGTCGATTTGCGTGCGCATGGCGTTGGCATAACCGTGCCGATCAAACGCGCTTTGATCCGCAGCGCCCAGCGCCAATAAATGCACCTGCAGGTGCCGCAGCTTTTTCACCACGGGTGTGTCCGGGCCGTAGTCAATCGCCCAGCCGTTGACGAACACACGGTCGATCCAGCCTTTGAGCAAACCCGGCAGCGACCACCAGTAGATCGGGAACGCCAGCACCACGGCGTCGGCGCGGTCGATGCGCGCCTGTTCGGCAAGGATCTCGGCGGGCGGCGCGGCGTGCGAGCGGTGCACCCGATGGTCGGCGGCGCTGTAGCGCGGGTCGAAGCCTTCGGCGGCAAGGTCGGCGATTTCGTACGTGTGGCCGCAGGCGGTCAGCCCCGCCGCCACTTGCGCCGCCACGCCGTGGGTGAGGGATGCCGGGTCGTGGTGAGCAACAACGATCAGTGCGTGCATGACAGTGACTCCAATTCGGTTTAGGCTCGGGCGAAGCTACGTTTGGTAAGCTACGCTTAGTAAGCTACTTTTGGTAAGTTACCCGAATCAAGTTACTTTTGGTATATAAGCATGTCAAGTACTGAATCCCCTGCCCCACGCCGACGCCTTTCACGCGAAGACCGCCTGCGCCAATTGCTCGACGTTGCCTGGCAACTGGTGCGCGCCGAGGGCACTGATGCCCTGACGCTCGGCCGCCTGGCTGAGCTGGCAGGTGTGACCAAGCCGGTGGTCTACGACCATTTCGTCACCCGCGCAGGGCTGTTGGCGGCACTGTATGAAGACTTCGACGCGCGCCAGAACCAGGTATTTGACGAAGCCCTGCAGACCAGCAGCGCGACGCTGGGCGAACGCGCGCAGGTGATCGCCGCGTGTTACGTCGATTGCGTGTTGTTACAAGGGCGGGAGATTCCGGGGGTCATTGCCGCGTTAAGCAGTTCCCCTGAACTGGAAACCTTGAAGCGCAAATACGAGGCCATCTTCCTCGACAAATGCCACGATGCACTGGCGCCGTTCGCGCCCGGCGCCAGTGTGTCCCAGGCTGGCCTGCGCGGCATGCTCGGCGCAGCCGAAGCGTTGTCGCAGGCGGCGGCCAATGGCGACATCAGCCGCGACGAGGCGCAGCATGAGTTATTCGCAATGATTGTGGCGATGGTCGAACGCGGGGCCGCTTGACTGAACCGATAAAAACCTTCCCGGGAAGTTTTTTTGCATTCAGGCCTGGTGCTCACTCACAAAGCGCTGGACCTTGCGTGTTAATTGATCCAGATGCCGATCACGCTGTTTCTCCGCATCGGTCATCGCGCGCTTGCCGTGTTTTTGCAGCAGGTAGGTGTGAATCTGCCGAACCTCCAGCGATTGGTAAATCGCCGCTACGTCCAACACGCCCATCAGGCCATCGGTGCCGTAGTCACGGGTGTTCATCAACACCTGAGTGCCACGCGCGCCGCGTACTTGAAAGCCCAAGGCCTCAAACACCGCGACCTTTTCCACGGCGCACGCCAACTCGGCGTGAGGGTAACGCGCCAGCACCTCGCGCATCATCGCGCGTGCCACGCCCTGGCGCCGACAGCCTGCCTGCACCGCCATGAACGCAATACCGCACGCCTCGGGGTCGTCTTTTACCGGCAAGTACAGCAGAAAGCCGATGACCTTTTCGGGGTCCTGCGCAGCCGTGGCCACGATCAGTTCAACCGCAATGCCCTTGGCTCCGCCCAGCGCTTCCAGGTACAGGTGCACCTCAAAGCCAAGCGCGTATTGATAGATGTTATAGAGCAGGTTACTCGGCGCCAGCGCGACGGCGCTGATGTCGGTGAGGTTGTCCACCACCATCTGCAGGATCTGGCTATTGATCGACTCGGGGCACGGCGTGGTGTAACGGGTAAGGCTGAACATGAACATTCCTGGAATTTTGCGTCAAGGCAGCGGCGATTGTACCCGTTACAACAGTGTGGCGAGCGGGCTGATCAACCCCTGCAGAACACCCGTTGAGGCAAAAAAACAAAAAAGGCGTTGCACCACACCGGGCTACATCGCGCATCATGGGCACTTTCAAGCTCAAGGGTAACGTCCATGCGCGTGCTGTCATTGATGATGGGTCTTACGACGCTGGCCGCCAGTCTGGCGTTCTGCGCCAGCGCGATGGCGGATGAAGAAACTCAGTTGGTGCAACAGATCAATCAGTACCGCAGCCAGGTTCAGCGCTGCGGTAATCAGGGTTCCCAGGAACTGCCGCCACTGGCCAGCGATACGCGGCTGGTGCTGCCGGCAACCAATGTCGGCGATTTACAGCAGGCACTGGCGCGGGCTGCGTACCCCATGGTGAATGTGCAGGCTATCAGCCTGTCCGGGCCTAAAAACGCCGAGGCGGCGATGAAAGCCGTGCGCGAGAGCTTCTGTCGTGTGGTGCTCGACCCGCAATTTGTCGACATCGGCGTGAGCAACAGCGGCCAGGACTGGCGCATCGTGCTGGCCCGCCCGCTGCTCTCCAGCGGCTTGGGCGACTGGCAGACCGAAGGCAAGCAACTGCTGAGCCTGGTCAATGCGGCGCGAGAACAGCCGCGCCAATGCGGCAGCCAAGCCTTTACCGCGACCACACCGTTGTCGTGGAACGACAACCTGGCCGATGCGGCAAATAGCCACACGCGCAATATGGCCAACGGCAATTTCTTCGACCACCTCGACCACGACGGCCGGACGCCCGGCGACCGCGCGGAATTGGCGGGCTATGGGGCAAAAAATATTGGCGAAAACATCGCCGCTGGCCTCGACACGCCGCGCAAGGTGGTCGACGGCTGGCTCGCCAGCCCCGGCCACTGTGCCAACCTGATGAACCCGCAGTTTCGTGAGTTGGGCGCGGCCTACGCCATGGACCCGAAGAGTGATGCAGGCATTTATTGGACGGCGGTTTTGGGCGCGCAATAGCACGCCTGGACGGCCTCACGCGGCCAGCCATACCGACCTATTCAAACGGAGTGAGACATCACATTGCCATCTCATGGATAATCGCGCTGAACTGGCAGCGTGGATGCGTGTCTGTTGCTGAGTGCGCTGGTGCACTCAGGTGACTTCGAGGCCGCGGTAAATAAGGTGTTGACCGAATGATGAACTGGCTGCAAAGCAGCAGCGACATGGCCGAGAAGGTACGCTTGCACAATTGGGCGAGTACCCCGCTGGGTCCGCTTGAAGAGTGGCCCGATGTGCTCAAAACCACTGTTGCACTGAGCTTCGCGTCGAGCTTCCCGCAGGCCATCATTTGGGGGCAACACCTGATTACGCTCTACAACGATGCGTTTGTGCCGATTCTTGGCGATAAACCCAGCGCATTGGGGCGCGCATTCAGCGAGACCTGGCGCGAGGTCTGGGCCGAAGTCAGCCCCATCGCCAACGCCGCCTTTCAGGGGCATGCCACCTACATCGAAAATTACCCCTTGGTGGTTGAGCGCGGCAGCGGCCCAGAGCAGGCGTACTTCACGTTTTGCTACAGCCCTATTCGCGACCCTCAAGGCACGGTTGTCGGCATGCTCAATACGGTCACGGAAACCACCGCTACGGTATTTCTGGCTCGGCGCCTGGCCGTGCTCGACGCCATCAGCAGTCATGTCGTGAATGCCCACGACGCCGAAGCGATCATGACCACCACCACGCGCCTGCTGGCCGAGCATTTGGGCGTGTCGAATTGTTCCTACGCCGATATGGATGCCGATGAAGACGGTTTCACCATTCGCGGCAACTGGGTCGCTCAAGGCTCGCCAAATATCGTTGGGCGCTACAGCCTGTCTACCTTTGGCGCGCGGGCGGTAGAACAGTTAAGCGCCGGTGAACCGCTGGTGATTCGCGATAACCGCGAGGAGTTCATCCCTGAGGAGTCGGCCCGCTACCAGGCGCTGGGCGTCACCGCGTCGGTGTGTTTCCCGCTGATCAAGCATGGCCGCCTGACGGCGCTGATGGCCGTGCACGATAAATCCCCGCGTGTCTGGTCGCCCTATGAACTGGCACTGGTCGGCGAAGTCACCGAACGTTCGTGGGCGCACATCGAGCGTGTACGCGCCGACACCGCTGTACGCGAGGGCCTGGCGGCAATTACCGAACTCAATGCCACCCTGGAGCGGCGGGTCGAAGAACGTACCGCCGCACTGGCCCGGACCGAGGCCGCCCTGCATCAGTCGCAAAAGCTCGAAGCCATTGGCCAGTTGACCGGCGGCGTGGCCCATGACTTCAACAACCTGCTGACCATCATTCGCTCCTCGGTGGACTTCTTGCGCCAGCCAGGGCTTTCCGAAGCACGCCGCCAACGCTACGTGGGCGCAGTCTCGGACACGGTCGAACGCGCCAGCAAGCTCACCAGTCAATTGCTCGCCTTTGCGCGCCGCCAACCGCTCAACCCGCAAGTGTTCGACGCCGGCCAGCGGGTGAAAAATATCGGCGAGATGCTTGAAAGCGTCACCGGTGCGCGTATTCAGGTGCGCACGGAAGTGCCCGAGCAGACTTGCTATGAGCCCTGCTATGAGCCCTGCTATGTAAGTGTCGACGTGAGCCAGTTTGAAACGGCGCTGATCAACATCGCCCTTAACGCCCGCGATGCCATACAGGGTCAAGGCACCCTCACACTGCGCGTGGCGAATGTGGCGGCGCTGCCAAGCATTCGTGGCGATGCCGCCGTACACCAGCCGTTTGTGAGTGTTTCACTGCTCGACACCGGCATCGGTATTTCGGCTGACATCGTAGAGCGCATTTTCGACCCGTTTTTTACTACCAAGGCTGTGGGCAAAGGCACCGGTTTGGGCTTGTCGCAGGTGTTCGGGTTCGCCAAACAGTCCGGCGGCAACATCGACGTGGCCAGCAACCCTGGCCAGGGCAGCGTATTTACCCTGTACCTGCCGCAAGCAGAGCCCGTGGCTGAGCAGCCTTGCGCGCCGCAGCACGATCACGGCGTGGCCCTGCACACAGCGCACGACGCCGCCCTGCTGCATATTTTGATCGTCGAAGACAACCTCGAAGTCGGTCGTTTTGCCAATCAAATCTTGCAGGACCTGGGCTACCAGACCACCTGGGCCACCAACGCCGAGCAGGCATTGGCGCTGGCTGGCCCGGATGCCTCGGGGTTCGACGCGGTGTTTTCGGACGTGGTGATGCCAGGCATGACGGGCGTAGCGATGACCAAGCTGCTGCGCCAGCGCCGGCCCGACCTGCCGGTGGTGATCACGTCGGGCTACAGCGAAGAGTTGGCCGACAGTGGCTACGAAGGGTTCGAGTTCCTCGCCAAGCCGTACTCTGCCGAACAGGTGGCCTGCGCGTTGGCCAAGTCGATGCTCAAGGACTGACGGCTACCGCGTCGCTGCCCTATTCTGCGAAGGCGACCTGGTTGCGGCCGAGCGCCTTGGCGCGGTAAAGCGCCTTGTCGGCGCTGTTCATCAGGCCGTGCAGGTCCATATCAAGATGATGGGTGGCGGCAACACCAAGGCTTGCGGTCACGCCCTGCACCGGGTCGGAGACCAGGCCAGAAATCGCCTTGATCAGTTGCTCGGCAATGCCCCGTGCGGTGTCCAGCGTGGTATTGGGCAGCAGCACCGCAAACTCCTCGCCACCGAGCCGACCATACACATCAGCCTGACGAAACGATGCGCTGATCACCTCGCCAATTTGCCGCAGCACTTGGTCACCCGCCTGGTGGCCGTAGGTGTCGTTGATCTGCTTGAAGTGATCCATGTCCATCATCAGCACGCACAGCGGCTGCTGTTGGTGGCGACACTGCGCATACGACACATGGGCATTTTCGAAAAACGCGCGGCGGTTCATCAGCCCGGTGAGTTCATCGGTCTGCGCGGCGTGCGTAGAAATATTGCGTGCGCGTTCCATTTGCCGGGTCAGGCGAAAGGCTTTTTCGAGCGCATCTGAAAATTTACGCGTAGCGCTGACCACAAAGGTCGAGAACACCAGCACTGCAATGCCCACGCCCACTTGCATCGACGATGGCTGAAACAGCAACCACACGGTGCAGGGCATCAGCACCAAGGCCATGGAGCCCAGCGTCATATAGCGATACGCCGAATAACACGAGACCGCGCTGACCGACATGCCGACCGTAAACAACATCACCACAACCTGCGAAAGACGGTCGTCGGGAGGCATCACCGCCAGCGCGCCAATGCCCCACACACCGGCAGACAGCATCAACGTGAGCGCATAGCGGCGCTCCCAACGCTCGGGCGTACGCCCGCTGTCGGGGCAGCGAAACCAGCCCATGAACATCTTCAGCCGTAACAGCGAAGACGCCGCCAGTGCCACCAGCCAGACCAGCATAACCGTGTGGTCAAAACGCTCCCAACACAGCCAGCAGAGCATAAGGGCGCCCAGGTAGCCGCCGAAAATAGCCGCGAACGATTGGCGAAAAAGCTGGTGCAAACGATCTGTTCGCACCTGCTGTTCGATAAAACCATCCTGGTCCTGCCCACGTCCTAGGCTATTCATGAAGTCCGTCTGCCCCGACTGCCACCACAAAGGCGGCATTGTGGCACCTCGCCAGCAGCACGGACAACACAAACCGTTACGCTAGAGCCGTTAGAGCGCTTGAGGCCTCAGAATCAACACGCCCAGCGGCGGCAGATTCAACGACAACGACACTGGCTGCCCATGGCGCGGCTCATCCTGAGTGAACACTTCCCCACCGTTGCCATAATTGGAGCCCGCGTACGTGTCGGCATCACTGTTGATCACCTCGCTCCAGCGCCCAGCAAAAGGTACGCCGACCGAATAGGCCTCACGCGGTACCGGCGTGAAGTTGGCCACCACCAGCACCGGCTTGCCGTCCTTGCTCCAGCGCAGCCATGCGTAGACGCTGTTGACGGCGTCATCGCCAATCAGCCATTGGAAGCCTTGCGGTGCATCGTCCTGTTCGTGCAGTGCTGGTTCTTCGCGGTACAAGCGGTTCAGGTCGCCAACCAGCTTCTGCACGCCACGGTGCTCGGGGTACTGCAACAAGTACCAATCGAGCTGCTGGTCGTGGTTCCACTCGCGCCACTGGCCGAACTCGCAGCCCATGAACAGCAGCTTTTTGCCCGGGTGCATCCACATGAAACTCAGGTAAGCGCGCAGGTTGGCAAACTTCTGCCAGCGGTCACCGGGCATCTTGTCGATCAGCGAATGTTTACCGTGCACCACTTCATCGTGGGAAATCGGCAGGATAAAACGCTCGGACCAGGCATACACCAAGCCAAAACTCAGTTCGCTGTGATGATGGGCGCGGTATACCGGGTCTTGCTGAATGTAATGCAGCGAATCGTGCATCCAGCCCATGTTCCACTTGTAGTTAAAGCCCAGACCGCCCTGCTGGGTCGGTTGGCTCACACCCGGCCAGGCCGTCGACTCTTCGGCAATCACCAGCGCGCCGGGCGCTTCCAGGGCAACCACATCGTTCAAATGACGCAGAAAATCGATGGCTTCGAGGTTCTCGCGGCCGCCGTGCCGGTTAGGCACCCATTCGCCGGCTTTGCGTGAGTAGTCGCGATACAACATCGACGCCACCGCATCCACGCGCAGGCCATCGATATGAAAGTGTTTAAGCCAGTGCAACGCCGAGGCCAGCATGAACCCGTGAACTTCGGTGCGGCCGAGGTTGTAGATCAGCGTGTCCCAATCCTGGTGAAAGCCTTCCAGCGGGTTAGCGTATTCGTACAGCGCAGTGCCGTCGAATTGCGCCAGCCCGTGGGTATCGGTGGGGAAATGCGCCGGCACCCAGTCAAGAATCACGCCGATATTGGCCTGGTGCAGGGCATTGATGAAGAACCCGAAGTCTTCGGGCGAACCAAAGCGTGCGGTCGGCGCAAATTGCGACAAGGCCTGATAGCCCCACGAGCCGCCGAACGGGTGTTCCATGATCGGCATCAGTTCGATATGCGTAAAGCCCAGTTCCTGTACGTACGGAATCAAGCGCTCGGCGAGTTCGCGCCAGCCATATTGGCGCGACACTTCACCGGCCTCGTCCAGCTCGCACTGCCATGAACCCACATGCAACTCGTAAATCGACAGCGGCGCCGAAGGGTGTTGGCGCTCGGCGCGCGACTGCATCCACGCGTCGTCCTGCCAATCCACGTGCAACGGCGCAGCGACTTTGGAGGCGGTGTCGGGCGGCAACTGGGTGGCCAGCGCCATCGGGTCAGCCTTAAGCGGCAGAATGCCATTGGCGCCGAGAATCTCGTATTTGTAGGCCGCGCCCGGTTGCAGGCGCGGCACAAAGATCTCCCACACCCCCGACGGATGCCGCAAGCGCATCGGATGCCGGCGGCCGTCCCAGATATTGAAATCACCCACCACCGACACGCGTCGGGCATTTGGCGCCCAGACGGCGAAGCGCACACCTTGCACGCCATCTACGCTGGTGACCTGCGCGCCGAGGCAACTGCTGAGGTCGCGGTGGTTACCTTCGGCAAACAGGTACAGGTCCATCTCGCCCAGCAGCAATTGGCTGAAGCTGTACGGGTCTTCGGTGATTTGCTCGCCACCGGCCCACTGAATTTTCAGCAGGTAAGCCTGGCGCGTCGTGAAGTGCCCGATAAACAAGCCCGGCACCTGGGTCGCATCCAGGCTGCCGATCGGTTCACCGCCGTCACGCGTCAACACCTGAACGCTCAGGGCTTCGGGCAAAAACGCGCGGATGAATTGGCCGCCATGGTCGTCATCGTGCGGCCCCAGAATCGAGAAAGGGTCCGGGTGCTCGGCGCGTACCAGCGCTTCAACGTCGTGGGACGCCGGCATCGCCTTCAATGTCGATTGCAGCGGTTGTTTATCTGTAAAACTCATGAATTCTCCTCACCGCGTGCAGTTTTCGATATAGGTGTAAGCCCGCTGAGCAGTCCGTGCAAACCTTGCAACGGCACCGGCAACCAGGTCGGGCGATTTTCCGCTTCGTAAGCCACTTCGTACGCGGCCTTTTCCAGACTGAACAAGGTCAGTGCTGCACGCTGGCCCTCAGCATCCTGCCAGGCATGCGCCAGTGTAGACGTCGCCTGGTGATAAGCCTCGGTAAAGGCCTCACGCGCTTCACTGAGATAGCGATCGGTCACGCGCTTGCGGGCGGTGTCCGCTTCGGGCGAGTGATCCACGCCTTGTACATTCAGCGCCATGGCCGCCGCGTAATCAAACGAGCGCAGCACGCCGCTCACGTCTTTATACGGGCTATGTTTACCGCGCCGCTCATGCAGCGGTCGTGCAGGTTCGCCTTCAAAGTCAATCAAGTAGGCATCCCCCTTCACCACCAAAACCTGGCCCAGGTGCAAGTCACCGTGAACCCGAATGCGCAGCCCGCCCGCCGTGGCTTTCGCCAGGGCTTGAACATGACTGCCGATGGCTTTTTTCTGCGCCAGTAAATCACTGACCAGCGCCTGATCGGCGGGGTTCAACCGGGCTTGATGAAGTTTGAGTAATTGCAGCGCGCGGTCGATTTGCGCGCCCACATCCTTGGCCCAGGCTTGCGTGTCCTTGACCGTGGTGGCCTCGGGTTTGAAATCTTTATTGCCGGTAGGCGCGCCGAGTACCACGTGCATTTCACCGAGGCGCTGGCCGAGCAAACCGGCAAAGTCTTTCAGCTCGCCAAGGGCGTTGTAATGCTGTTCCTGTTCGGACATGGCCTGCGCCAGCTCGTCGCGAATCGCGCGTTCCAGGCTGTTTTGGGTCCAGGCCCACGCATCGCCCTGGTTGCTCAAATAACCCTGAGCAATCATCAACAAGTTGTCCTCGCCCTGGTTATCGCGACGGATCATCGAGCCCAGCAACGGCGAAATGTTCGGGTAACCGGCTTCGGTCAGGTAGGCGCTCATTTCCAGTTCCGGGTGCACGCCGCTGCTGACTTTACGGATCAGCTTGAGCACCAGGCTTTCGCCGACCACCACTGAACTGTTCGACTGCTCGGCCGACAGGTAACGCACCTGCGCCTCGTCGGTCAGTTGCAGCGGGGCCAGGTGCGGTGTGGCCTCGAAGCGCAAATCGCCTTCGCTGGTAGTCAGCACGGTGCCGGCTTGCAAGCCCTGAATAACCGCGCGAATGAAGTGGTCGAGGCTGAACGCATCGGTCACCAGACCCACCTGCCGCACGCGCCGTACGCGCGCCATCGCCAACTGCTGCGGTAGCGCGCTGGTGAACTGGTCCTCACCGAGGAAGCCGAACGGCAACTGATAGCGGTTGACCTGACCGCCGCTGGTCACGTCGATTTCGCTGAGCAGCACCGGATGCTGCGCGTCGCCAAAGCGTACGCCGTAGGCAATTTGCACACGCTCGATAGCGGTGTCCTTGCCGGCGAACCAACGCCGATTGGGCAGCCAAACCGGCAGCGCCGTTTGCTCCAGGGTGGTGCGGCACGGTTCGTCGAGCAATTCTTCCATACGCTGTTTTAGTACCAAGGTGGTGAAGTCGGGGAGGCTCTGCGCGGGTTCCACATGCCAGCTGGGCATCTGGTTCTCCGCCGCGAGCACAAACCAATAGAACCCGTACGGCGCCAGCGTGAGTAAAAAATTCAGCTGGCCGATGGGCGGGAAGGCATTCCCGCCGAGCATCTCCACCGGCACCATGCCGGCGAAAGCCGAGAGGTCGAGCTCTGCCGCCTGCGCGCTGCGCGACACGTTGGCCACGCACAAAATGATTTCAGTGCGCCCGTCTTCGCCGGTGAATTCTCGGGTATACGCCAAAATGCGCCGGTTGCTCGGCGAGAGCATTTTCAAACTGCCCCGGCCAAACGCCTTGGACTGTTTGCGCACCGCAAGCATGCGCCGGGTCCAGTTCAGCAACGAATGCGGGTCTTGTGCCTGGGTTTCGACGTTAACCGACTGATAGCCGTACTGCGCGTCCATGATCGGCGGCAATACCAGGCTCGCCGGGTCGGCGCGCGAGAAGCCGCCGTTACGGTCGATTGACCATTGCATCGGCGTACGTACGCCATCGCGGTCGCCCAGGTAGATATTGTCGCCCATGCCAATTTCATCGCCGTAATACAGGGTCGGCGTGCCCGGCATCGACAACAGCAGGCTGTTAAGCAATTCAACGCGGCGACGGTCGCGCTCCATCAACGGCGCCAGGCGCCGACGAATACCCAGGTTGATTCGCGCGCGTCGGTCAGCGGCGTAGTAGTTCCACAGGTAGTCGCGTTCTTTATCGGTGACCATTTCCAGGGTCAGTTCATCGTGGTTGCGCAGGAAGATCGCCCATTGGCAGTTGGCGGGGATCTCCGGGGTCTGGCGCAAAATATCGGTGATCGGGAAGCGATCTTCCTGGGCCAGCGCCATGTACATGCGCGGCATCAGCGGGAAGTGGAAGGCCATGTGGCATTCATCGCCGTCATCGCCTTTTTTGTCACCGAAATACAGCTGTGTGTCTTCCGGCCACTGGTTGGCTTCGGCCAGCAGCATGCGGTCGGGGTAATGCGCGTCGATCTCGGCGCGAATCTGCTTGAGGACGTCGTGGGTTTCCGGCAGGTTCTCGTTGTTGGTGCCGTCACGCTCGATCAGGTACGGAATGGCATCCAGGCGCAGCCCGTCAATGCCCATGTCCAGCCAGAAGCGCATCACCGACAGCACCGCTTTCATCACCTGCGGGTTGTCAAAGTTGAGATCCGGCTGATGCGAATAGAAGCGGTGCCAGAAGTACTGGCCGGCGACCGGGTCCCAGGTCCAGTTGGACTTCTCGGTATCGAGAAAGATGATGCGGGTGCCGTCGTACTTCTGGTCGTCATCGGACCACACATAGAAGTCACGCGCCGCCGAACCCGGCTTGGCCTTGCGCGCGCGCTGAAACCACGGGTGCTGATCGGAGGTGTGGTTGATCACCAGCTCGGTAATCACCCGCAGCCCGCGGTTGTGCGCTTCGGCGATAAACCGCTTGGCGTCGGCCATGGTCCCGTAATCGCTGTGCACGCCACGGTATTCGGCGATGTCATAGCCGTCATCGCGGCGCGGCGACGGGTAGAACGGCAACAGCCAAATGGTGTTTACGCCCAGATCGGCGATGTAGTCGAGCTTGGCGATCAGCCCCGGGAAATCACCGATGCCATCGTTGTTGGAGTCGAAATAGGATTTGACATGAACCTGATAGATCACCGCGTCCTTGTACCAGAGCGGGTCTTTGATGAACGTGGCAGCCTTGGGTTTCTTCGCCATTGCAAGCTCCTGAAATAGGTGAACGTCTGCCTGAAGCACTGCGGTCAGTGCGGGAGCTGGCGTGCCAGCCCCCACCGTTGATCATCAGTTGGCTCAGGACGTGGTGATTCGCCAGATTCCGAATGGCGTATGCGGCTCCAGCCGCATCCACTGGGTCTTGCCGTACCAGGTCCAGCGATGGCCGTTCATCAAGTCTTCGCCTTGGGTTTGGGCGTCGTCAGGCAAGCCCATTTCCCACAGCGGCAACTCGAAATTGGCCTCCTGCGCATTGAACGGGTCGAGGTTGACCGCGACCAGAATGAAATTGCTGCCGTCCTCACTGCGCTTGCCGAAGTACAGAATGTTGTCGTTCCAGGCGTTGTAAAGCTTGAGGCCCAAGTGCGTTTGCAGCGCCGGGTTTTGCCGACGGATACGGTTGAGCTGGGCAATTTCGGCAATGATGTTGCCGGGGGCGGTGAAGTCGCGTGGGCGGATCTCGTATTTCTCCGAGTCCAGGTACTCTTCCTTGCCCGGCACCGGCGCGGCTTCGCACAATTCAAAGCCCGAATACATGCCCCACAAGCCTGAGCCCATGGTGGCCAGCGCTGCGCGGATCAGAAAGCCAGGGCGGCCGGATTCGTGCAGGAAGCCCGGATTGATGTCGGGTGTGTTGACGAAAAAGTTCGGCCGGTAGCACTCGCGCCAGGGTGACTGGTTGAGTTGCGCCAGGTACTCGCTCAACTCGGCCTTGGAGTTGCGCCAAGTGAAATAGGTGTAGCTCTGCGAATAACCGACTTTACCGAGGCGCGCCATCATTGCCGGCGTGGTGAACGCTTCAGCGAGAAAAATAACCTCGGGGTACTTGGCACGCACATCGCTGATCAACCATTGCCAGAACGGCAGCGGCTTGGTGTGCGGGTTGTCGACACGGAACGTCTTCACGCCCTCCTCGACCCAGCCCACTACGATGTCGCGCAACTCGGTCCACAGGCCAGGGATCGCATCGGCGGCATAGAAGTCGACGTTGACGATGTCCTGGTATTTCTTCGGCGGGTTTTCGGCGTATTTAATCGTGCCGTCCGGGCGCCAGTTGAACCAGCCCGGATGCTGCTTGAGCCACGGGTGGTCCTGCGAGCACTGGATCGCAAAGTCGAGGGCGATTTCCAGGCCGTGGTCGGCGGCGGCTTTGACCAGGCGGCGAAAATCATCACGGCTGCCAAGTTGCGGGTGGATGGCTTCGTGGCCGCCCTCCTCGCTGCCAATCGCGTAGGGGCTGCCAGGGTCTTGCGGGCCAGCGGTCAGCGAGTTGTTCTTGCCCTTGCGATGGCTGCGGCCGATGGGGTGAATTGGCGGAAAGTAGAGCACGTCAAAACCCATGTCATGGATCATCGACAACCGCGAGTGCACATCATTAAACGTCCCGTGACGGGCTGGATCGTCGGTGATCGAGCGCGGGAACAGCTCATACCAACTGGCAAATTGCGCCGCTTCGCGCTCCACGTCGATCGGGTAAACAGTGCTGACGCTCAAGTAGGCACGGTGGTCGGCCTGGGTCATCAGGTGTGCACTGTCTTCGTGCAGGAACAGCGCGACCTGCTCGGTTTCAAGCAGCCCGGAAAGCTCATGGTGCAACAGCATCAGCCGGTCACGCAGCTCGTTGTCACTGCGCTCAGCCGCTTGCAGCACCAAGCTGCGACCTTCCTGCAGTTCCAGGCTGACCGGCACCCCGGCCTCATGCTTTTTGCGCAATTCGTAGCAGAAGCTGGCGAACGTATCGACCCAGGCTTCAATGCAGTATTCGTGGGGGCCTTGCTGGTTAACGGTAAACGCGCCTTCCCAGCCGTTGTTGCCGACATCGGCCATGACCACGCTGTGCCAGCTCTCTTCACTCAGCGCACGCCAGCGAATCACCACGGCGAGCTTGTCGTGGCCGTCGGCAAACACCGTACTGGTGACATTGACCCGCTGGCCAACCACGGCTTTTACCGCAAATTCGCCGCCGTCGATTACAGGGCTGGTGCTTTCAATCGCTATCCGAGGCAACAGCAGCGCCTGGGACAGTGGCAATAGAAAATCGTCTGGAGTCAGTGTTTCAGCAGTCATCGAGCATCTTCCCCTTACGCCCTATGGACGCTCTTTGCTAGATCCGAATTCTGATACGGCGACGCTCTCCCTGAGCAGGGCCGTCATAGGTCCGAGCCTGCACTTGGGTTAAAAGTTCAGGTGAATGTGTTGCCATTGAGCGGGGAATCAATTCCCCGCAGCGGGTGTCCACCGATAGACCAAAGCATAAAGGAGGCCACACCGATGAATATCCCGATCCCGGCTGAAACCCCTGATCCGAATATCGACGATCCGACACTACCGCCCGCTGAGCCGCCGCGGATTCCTGAACAGGAACCGCCCGAAAATGACCCACCGCCTGTGCAGGAACCGCCGACGGGCGAGCCGCCCGTGATCCTTTGAGCGTTACTGGTAAGGCTATTTACAGTCGAAATTTCCTACTCGATTTAGAGAGAAAACCCTAAATCCCGCTGACATGACAGTCCTCATACTGACCCAAGGCTGATCTCAATGCCGTCCCCCGAGACTACGTTTATTACATTTGCCAAAGAGGACTTATCATGTCGACCATTCAGCAACCGTGGCGCGCCCAGTCGGACGCGCCGTCTAACCACGTTAAATCCCAAACTACCGCGCCAGCACCCGAGGGCGTGTCTTCCCTGGCATTAGACACATTGCTGCAGTCGGCGCCGAACAACGCGCGGCCCCCCAAGGACGCCGACACGGCCACATCCGGCCCTGAGAGTCAGGCGCAACTGAAACAAGAACTCAAGAATCTCAGGGCTCAACTGGATCGCAACACGGTAGAGCGCATGCTGCGCGCCCCTGACGCCAAAGAGTCACAAGCGTGTATGCAAAAGATCGACACACTGTTGACCGCCGAATCCATCAAAAGCTTGTTGAGGGGGCCTGACGCGCATTCCCGCGCCAAGGATCTCAACGCGATTGAAAACCTGTTCAGCGAACACTCGATCGAGGCTGTGCTCGACCCCATCGAGTCCGAGCAGGTCGAGTCTTATCGCAACTACGTGGATGCGGCCCTGTTCAATTTAAAGGCCGGTTTGATGAACGCCTCGCCGGGCAGCCGTTTTGACATGGTTCGCGCTTTCTCCAAAAGAGAACAGCCTGCGTTGACCACTATTCAACACTATATGACTGATTTGGCCAGCAAGAGTAAACACCTCTGCGACATCGCCACGCTGGTGAGAAAACATTCCGAGGGGTTGCAATATGCACTGGCTGACGATTGGGACAGAGGTCATCAATATCCTTCCGGCCACGAGAATCACCCCATGATCTATAGCTTCTCCAACACCGGCGAATCAACGCTCGATCAGCCGAGCGAAATCCGGAATTTCGTCACTGGCCGAGACAAACTCAACCTCACCGGTATCAGCAGGCAACTGAATAAACCGCTGCAGAGCGTCAACCGGTTATCTGGCGAGAGTGGCGAAATTCAGTTGAAATATTCGCGTGAACATAACGCCAGTGTTCTGGTGGTTACCGGCAACCGCGGTACGCCTGCGCTGGTCGCGAAAATATTCGGCCACGTCACAGACAAAGACTTAGTGACCTGACCGGGGGTGGTCATTTTTCTCGAAAACACTGACGACTCGGGGCATCACGTTAAAGATCAACAACGCCAATAACGTGCTGATCACTGCGGTCGATTCCCGGCCCATGCCGGCGGCGACCCCAATCGCAGCGGTCATCCACAGCCCGGCAGCGGTGGTCAGGCCTTTGACATACTGGCCCTCGTCATCCGGCTTGCCCTTGAGAATGGTGCCCGCGCCAAGGAACCCGATCCCCGCGATTACCCCTTGCAACACGCGGCTCATGGCATCCGCCTGGCTGCCGGACACATGCGGCACCAATACAAACAATGCAGCGCCCAACGCCACCAGCATATGCGTGCGTACCCCGGCGGCCTTGCCCTTGTGCTCTCGTTCAAACCCCAGAATACCGCCCAAAATGGCGGCGATCAGCAGCCTAACGGTGAGTTGAGTGAGCTGTTTTGCATCGCCGATGTCGGCGAATTCGGTTTGCAGGGTTTGCCAGACTTCATGCCACCAAGCGTCCACGGACACCATCCTATTCAAGTGTTGTTAAGCGATGGACAGCGGCGACCGCCAGTCAGTTGCCTGGAACCGTCACAACGGCGGTGAAGCCCAATGCCCATCAGCCTGTAAAACGGAGATCAACATGCCGGTACGTATCGATCACCCAGCGTGCTACTTCAAGGTCAGCGAGGATGGCCAGGAGCAACGCCTGACCGCAGCGCAGGTCACGGTGAATACCGACAGCGCAAAAGCCATGTCCTTTGTCGAGGTGAATGCCGAGCGTATTTATATTACCGAAGCCGAGGCAGACGCCTTGACGGTCGCCGGCGCTCAGGATGGGCGCAAACACTTGAAGGCGACGGACGACAATTCGCTGGTTTGAACGAGCTGAATCAGCGGCCGCTCACGCCTGCACGGTCTGATCGGCTTTTTTACGCTGTACCGGGGCCTGTTATGCTTTGATTCAACGTGCAGTTTAAGGCCCCAATGAAACGCTACGAAAAATTCGCCGATGAGATCGCCGAACTGATCCGCACAGGTGTGCTTGGGCCAGGCCAGCGCGTGCCGTCGGTGCGTTATGCCAGCCAGACCTATGGCATCAGCCCGTCCACGGTGTTCCAGGCCTACTACCTGCTTGAGCGCCGTGGCCTGATTCGTGCGCGGCCGCGCTCCGGGTACTTCGTCAACACGCATGCGCCGAGCCCGTTTTGCGAGCCTGCGGTGAGTGAGCAGGTGCACGAGTCCACCGAAGTCGATGTGAGTGAACTGGTGTTTTCGGTGCTCGACTCGATCAAAGACCCCAACACCGTGCCCTTTGGCTCGGCCTTCCCCAGCCCGATGTTGTTTCCGCTGCCGCGACTGGCGCGCTCGCTGGCCAAGGCCAGCCGCGAGATGGACCCACGCCTGGTGGTCACCGACCTGTCACCGGGCAACCCGCAACTGCGTCGGCAGATTGCCCTGCGGTACAGCATCGGCGGCCTGACGCTGCCCATCGAAGAGCTGTTGATCACCAACGGTGCCCTTGAAGCACTCAACCTGTGCTTGCAGGCCGTGACCGAACCGGGCGACTTGGTCGCCATCGAGGCGCCAGCGTTTTATGCCTGCCTGCAAGTGCTGGAGCGCTTGAAGCTCAAGGCGGTGGAAATTCCCGTGCACCCGCGCGATGGCATCGACCTCACCGCCTTGGCGCAGAGCCTTGCGCGCTACCCGATCAAGGCCTGCTGGAGCATGCCCAGTTTCCAGAACCCGATGGGCGCGACGGTGCCGGAGGCGAAGAAGCAGGCGCTGGTGGAACTGCTGCGCAGCCATCAAGTGCCCTTGATCGAAGACGATGTGTACGCAGAGCTGTACTACGGACAGCACGCACCCAAACCGGCTAAAGCCTTCGACACCGAAGGGCTGGTGATGCACTGCGGCTCCTTTGCCAAGAGCTTGGCGCCCGGTTATCGCGTCGGCTGGGTGGCCGCCGGGCGCTACGCGCAGAAAGTCGAACGCTTGAAGTTGATGACCTCGTTGTGCCCATCAATGCCGGCCCAGGCAGCAATTGCCGACTATTTGCAGCACGGTGGGTATGACCGCCACCTGCGTAAATTGCGTTATGCCCTGGAAGAACAGCAAAGCGCGATGCTGGCCGCTATCGCCCGTTACTTCCCGGCACAAACCCGCGTCAGCCAGCCGGCAGGCGGGTATTTTTTGTGGCTGGAACTGCCGGAGCAAACCGACTCACTGAAGCTGTTCCAGCGCGCCTTGGCCCAAGGTATCAGCATCGCGCCGGGGCCGATTTTTTCGGCGACGCAGCGCTTCAGGAACTGTATTCGCTTGAACTACGGCAGCCCGTGGACCGAGGTTTCAGAAACCGCCATGGCGACGCTGGGGCAGATTGTGCGGTCTTTTTGAGGCGCCCGATCAGCGCCCACCGCCCAAATCAACGAACGTGCCCGTGGCATACGACGCCTTGTCCGACAGCAACCAGATAATCGCCTCGGCCACTTCATCCGGGCGCCCGCCACGCGCCATGGGAATGCCGGACTCAAGCTTGCTGACCCGATCCGGGTCGCCGCTGAGAGCGTGGAAGTCGGTAAAGATATAGCCGGGGCGCACGGCGTTGACGCGAATACCCTCGCCCGCCACTTCTTTCGACAGGCCGAGGGTGAAGGTGTCCAGCGCGCCCTTGGAGGCGGCATAGTCGACGTATTCGCCCGGCGAGCCGAGGCGTGCGGCCACCGACGACACGTTGACAATGCTGCCGCCCTGCCCGCCATGCCGTGGCGACATACGCAGCACGGCGTGCTTGGCGCACAGGATCGGCCCCAGCACATTGGTCTTGAGGATTTTAAGCAGGCGCAGTTCGGACATTTCATCAACCCGCGCCTTATGCCCCACGGTGCCGGCGTTATTGACCAGTGCCGTGACACGGCCCAATTCGGCATCGACACGTTTGAACAGCGCAACCACGTCGTCTTCGATGCTCACATCAGCGCGCACCGCAATGGCTTGCGCGCCCAAACCACGCACCTGCTCCAGCACGCTATGGGCGGCTTTTTCGTCGGACTGGTAGTTGATACAAATGTGATAGCCCTCGCGAGCTGCCAGCAATGCCGTCTCGGCGCCGATGCCACGGCTGCCTCCGGTGATGATGACGACTTTGGCCATGCGTGCGATCTCCTGATTCAACCTGATGTACGGGGTTGGATCCAAGAATACGCGTCACGCACGGTTTTTGTCAGGCGCTATCGCGGCCTCGGCGCGCTGGATCTCGGCCATAAAACCGTCAGCCGGCAATGGGTGGCCCAACAAGTAGCCTTGCAGCGAGTTGCAGCCCAGGCGGGTCAGGAAACGCTGTTGCTTATCGGTTTCTACGCCTTCGGCGACAATGCGCAGCCCAAGGGCCTGGCCAAGGGCGACGATGGCCGAGACGATCGCGGCGTCGTCGCTGTCGTGTTCCAGGTCCCGCACAAAACCGCGATCGATTTTCAGCTCGTTGGCCGGCAGGCGCTTGAGGTACATCAGGCTCGAATAGCCGGTGCCAAAGTCATCAATCGACAGGTCGACACCCATGTCCGACAACTGCTGCAACACCGTCATGCTCGCCTCGACGTCGCTCATGGCGGTGGACTCGGTGATCTCCAGGGTCAGGCTGTTGGCCGGTAACTGATGGCGCTCCAGGGCGGCAGCCACACTGTTGATCAGCCCGGCATGACAAAACTGCAACGCCGACAAATTCACTGCGATGCGCCAGTCGTCGTAACCCTGCACGTACCACTCGCGCATCTGGCGACACGCTTCGTTCAGCACCCACTCACCGATGGGAATAATCAACCCGGTTTTTTCCGCCAACTGAATAAACGTCGCGGGCAACAACAACCCCTGCTGCGGATGCTCCCAGCGCAGCAAGGCTTCGGCACCTACCGGCATTGCGCTGAGCGCGTCGAACTTGGGCTGGTAATACAAACGAAACTGCTGGTGTTCAAGCGCGTTGCGCAGGTCCTGCAGCAATTGCAGCTGTTTGCGCGCGTTGGTGTTCATCGACACTTCAAAGAAACTGTAACCGTTCTTGCCCATGCCTTTGGCGTGGTACATCGCGGCGTCAGCGTTCATCAGCAATTCCTGAGGCGTGCCGCCGTTGCCCGGAAACATGCTGATGCCAATGCTCGCAGAGATTTTCAGCTCATGTTCGGCAACGCTGAACGCACGGTTGACCAGGCTGACCTGGCGCTCGGCCAAGCCGATGGCGTCGTCTGGCTGGGTCAATTGCACCAGCAGCACAAACTCGTCACCGCCGATACGCGCCAAGGTGTCCTGGCCGCGCAGGTCTTCGCGCAAGCGCAGGCCAACTTCGCGCAGCAATTGGTCGCCCATGTGGTGGCCAAAGGCGTCATTGACCGGTTTAAAACCATCCAGGTCGATAAACATCAGCGCAAAACAACCGCCCTGCTCTTTTACCGTTTGCATGGCGTGCTGAATGCGGTCAGTCAGCAAGGTGCGATTGGGCAAGCCAGTGAGCATGTCATGCAGCGACAGGTGGGTCAGTTCCTGGTTGGCCAGGGTCAGGGAGTCTGCGAGTACCGCGGTGCGCGCTTCCAGGCGCGCGTCGAGCAACGAGGTCAGCAACGCGATGATCAACACCGCCAGCGAGGTGACCAACACCAGGTCGTCCAGCCCTTTGCCGCTGAGGCCCGTCAGCGCCGCCCCGCAAAAACTGTTGTCGGCAAACCGCGCCGCGGCCATGCCGGTGTAGTGCATGCCCGCAATCGCCACGCCCATCACCACAGCGGCGCCACCGCGTGTCACGTGCACGTAAGGGGTGTTGCGACGCAGGTTGAAGGCAATCCACAGCGCAGCGCCGGAGGCCACCACTGCGATCAACAACGAAACGCCAAACAAGCCGGGGTCGTAATCAATGCCCGGTGTCATGCGCATCGCGGCCATGCCGGTGTAGTGCATGCTACTGATGCCAGCCCCCATGATCAGCGCGCCAAACGCCAATTGCCATGTGGGCAAACAGGCCTGGCTGACCAGCCACAACGCAAAGCCACTGGACAACACCGCAATCAGCAGCGACAGCGCGGTAATGCGCAAGTCGAACCCCAAGGCAAACGGCAGGCGCAACGCCAACATGCCGATAAAGTGCATGGACCAGACGCCCACGCCCATCGCCAACGCGCCCCCCGCGATCCACACATACACCGTGCGGCCCTTGGCGGTCGCGATGCGGCCAGCCAGGTCCAGCGCGGTGTAAGACGCCAGGATCGCGACGAAAACGGATATCACGACCAAGGAGGGGGAATAGCTACCGATCAGCATGGGTTTCTCAGTACCTGATGGGCCTGAAAAGCCCGTATGACGTGGAAAAGCGGGCGATTGTAGCGATATTAATTCTTGGCGAGTTGATTAATTGTCGCGGGGGGATTAGTGGTCATTTGGCGTCAATTTGCTGGCTTGAAAACCGGCGGTTTTTTGTTCTGAGCGCTCCGGCCAAACTAAAAATAACGTGTTGTTTTTGTTATTGAAATTTATCTAGTTTGTGGCTTTGGTCTTGGGTGCATATCCGTTATTGAGTTTATGGCTTATATCGGTTTCGCTCTTACAGCGAGTCACTTTTGAAAGGCCCGGAAGCCGGCCCAATCTCCCAAGCAGAATGCATTCAAACTGTGGGAGGGGGCTTGCTCCCGATGGCGGTGGGTCAGTCAATTCATGTATCAACTGTAAAACTGCTATCGGGAGCAAGCCCCCTCCCACAGAAAGCAAAAAAAGCAGATCTGCTGTGATGCAAAACCATCTTTTGATCTGCTTCAACCACTCAGGTCGGCTTTCAGGCCGCCGTGCTTTTGCTTTTGATCTAAGAAGCGCCCCGTTAACCACGATGGCCGCACGCAGGCTTGAATCCGTGGGTAACCCGGCAGGACGCCGGGTTAGCCGCGCTGGGCCAAGGATGGCCCATCGCGGCGGCCCACGGATTCAAGCCTGCGTGCGGGCATGCCGAGCCTAAGCGAGGCACCGAGTGGTGGGGCGAGGACCTTTTGGTTACTTTTGGGTCCTTTCAAAAGTGACTCGCTGTAAGAGCGAAACCGATATAAGCCATAAACCCAATACCGGATATACACCCAACCTGAAGAACACCCCAAGCGCGACAGCGCTACATCAAAGATGCAGCGCCCCCCGCAGAAAGCAGATCTACTGATCGTTCGCCTCTATCGCCGTCTGACCATCCCAACCACCGCCCAACGCGGCAATCAACTGCACGCTCGCCACCAGACGGGTCTGCAACAAGGTCAGCACCGTACGCTCGTTGCTCAGTGCCGTCGCCTGCACCGTCACCACGTCCAGGTAAGCAATCAAGCCCGCTTTATACTGGTTCTCGGTCAGTCGCAACGACTCCCGCGCGGCGTCCAGCGCTTCGTTGCTGACCACCGCCTCGTCCTCCAGCACTTTGAGCTGCACCATGTAGTTTTCCACCTCACGGAAGCCATCCAGCACCGTCTGGCGATACTTGGCGACGGTCTCGTCATAACTCGCCACCGTACGATCAACCTCGGCCGAACGCTGCCCGCCGTCGAATAAGGTCATCGCCAACTTCGGCCCGACCGACCAAAAACGGTTCGGCAAGCTGATCCAGTCCGCATAGGTGCTGCTCGAATAACCACCCGCCAGGCTCAAGGTCAAATCCGGGTAGTAGGCCGCCTTGGCCACGCCAATATTGGCGTTGGCGGCAATCACCGAACGCTCAGCCGAAGCAATATCCGGGCGACGCTCCAACAACTGTGACGGCAGGCTCGCCGGAATCTGCGGCAGCGCCGGGATGTCCTTGCTCACCGCCAGGTTGAAATTGGCCGGCGCTTCGCCGATCAACACCGCAATGGCGTTCTCCAGTTGCGCGCGCTGCCAGATCAGGTCGATCAGGCTGGCCTGGGTGGTTTTGAGCTGGGTTTGCGCCTGGGCGATTGCATCTTTGCCCGACACGCCCGCGCGGTACTGGTTTTCGGTCATTTTCAGCGAGCGCTGGTAAGTGTCCAGCGTGGCTTGCAGCAAGCGGGTTTGCTCGTCCATCACGCGCAGTTGCAGGTAGTCCTGCACCAGTTCCGATTGCTGGCTTAACCGCATCGCGGCCAGGTCCGCCAAGCTGGCCTCGGCCGTGGCTTCATTGGCTTCGAGACCGCGGCGCAACTTGCCCCAGACATCTGCCTCCCAGCTCACGCCCAATTGCGCGTTGAGCGTATCGCGGATACCGCTACTGGAGCTGCTCAGGCTCGCGCTGCTGCTGCCGGTGCCTTGGCTGGCGCGGGTTTTGCCGACGCTCAGGTCTACCGACGGCAAAAACGCCCCGCGCGAGCTGCGCACTTGAGCCTGGGCCTGGCGAAACCGTGCCTCGGCTTGCGCCACGGTTTGGTTGGCGTTATTGAGGCGCGTCACCAAGTCGTTGAGCTGGCGATCACCGTACAACTCCCACCAGGCGCCACGCGCCAGGGAATCGCTGGGCTTGGCCTGACGCCAGCCTTGGGCTTCTTTAAACTGCGCCGGCTCGGTGACCTGCGGGCGCTTATAGTCGGGGCCGATGGCGCAGGCGCTGAGCAAGGCGCTGCACAGCAGCAGGCTGGCAACGCGCGAACCACGGGGCATGCGCATGGCCAATTTGGCAAAGGTTGAATCGGTCATAGCGCAGTGTCCAGGGCAGCATCGGTACGCACGCCGCGCCAAGCGTTGAAGCGGTGGCGCGCGCGGTCGAGATAGAGGTAAACCACAGGCGTGGTGTAAAGGGTCAGGATCTGGCTGAACACCAGGCCGCCGATAATCGTCAGGCCCAGCGGCTGGCGCATTTCTGCACCGTCGCCAGCGCCGAGCAATAACGGCAAGGCGCCAAGAATCGCGGCCAGTGTGGTCATCAAAATCGGCCGCAGGCGCAACAGGCAGGCACTGCGAATCGACTCCAGCGGGCTCATGCCCTGATGGCGTTCCAGTTGCAACGCGAGGTCGATCATCAGGATCGCGTTTTTCTTCACCACCCCGATCAGCAAGAACAGCCCCAGCAGCGAAATCAGGCTGAACTCACCGCCCAGCAGGTAGATCGAGAGCAACGCGCCGACGCCGGCCGACGGCAAGGTCGAGAGGATGGTCAGCGGGTGAATGTAGCTTTCATACAAAATGCCCAGCACCAGGTACACCGCCACCAACGCACCGAGCACCATGAACGGCTGGCCCTTCTGGGTGGCCGCGAAGGCATCGGCGGTGCCGGCCATCTTGGCGATCACGTCTTCGGGCAAGCCGACCTTGGCAATCGCTCGTTCGATGGCCGCAGAGCCCTGCTGCACCGTCACGCCGGGCGAGAGGTCAAAGGCAATGTTTTCCGAGGCAAACTGGCCTTCATGGCTGACGCGGTCAGCCGCCAGGCTGTTTTCGTAATGCGCAATGGTCGACAACGGCACCCGCGCGCCAGTGGAGGTGATCACCTGCACCTGGTTCAGGGTGATCGGGTCTTGCGCATATATCGGGTTGACCTCCATCACCACCTGGTACTGGTTGAGGCTGTCATAGATGGTAGAAATCTGGCGCTGGCTGTAGGCGTTGTTCAATACGGTGGTGACCATGCTCATGTCGATGCCGAGGCGTTTGGCCTGGTCGCGGTCGACCACCAACGTCACCTGCGCCGCACCGCGCCCTTCACGGGCATCAATGGCGGTCAGTTCCGGCAGCGCGCGCAAGGCGGCGACTACTTTCGGGTACCACAACCGCAACGCGGCCAAATCACCGCTTTGCAGGATGTAGGAATACTGCGCCGTCGACTGGTCGCGGCTGCCGCCAAATTGCAGGTCCTGGTCGGCCATCAGGAACAAACGCCCACCGGGCACCAGCGGTACGTCCTTGCGCAAGCGTTCGATCACCGCCTGGGCCGAGACTTTGCGCTCGGCGATGGGCTTGAGGCGCACCAGCATGACCGCGTTGTTGGTGCCGTTGTTGCCGCCGATGAAGCCGGCCACGCTGAGCACTGCCGGGTCCTTGAGCACGGCTTTGCGGAAGGTTTCCATCTTCGGCTGCATCACATTGAACGACAGCCCGTCGTCGCCGCGCACAAAGCCGATCAACTGGCCGGTGTCCTGCTGCGGCATGAAGGTTTTCGGCACCACCACGTACAGCGCGATATTCACGCCCACGGTGATCAACAGGCTGAGCAGGGTCAGGCGCCGATGGCGCAGCACCCAATCCAGGCTGGTGGCATAGGCCGCGACCATGCGGTCGTTGACCTTTTGGCTCCAGCGCTGCAAACCAGTCATCTGGCCTTTGACATGCGGCTTGAGCCAGCGCGCGCAGAGCATCGGGGTCAAGGTCAGCGAGACCACCAGCGAAACAATGATGGCGGCCGACAAGGTGATGGAAAACTCGCGGAACAAACTGGTGACGATCCCGCCCATAAACAGGATCGACAGGAACACCGCCACCAGCGACACGTTCATCGACAACAAGGTGAAGCCGACTTCCTCGGCGCCCAGGTATGCAGCTTTCATCGGCGGCACACCGTCGTCGATGTGCCGGGAAATGTTCTCCAGCACCACGATGGCATCGTCCACCACCAGCCCGGTGGCCAGAATCAACGCCATCAACGAGAAGTTGTTCAACGAAAAACCGTACAGGTACATCACCGCGAAGGTGCCCACCAGCGACACCGGCACCGCCAGCGTCGGGATCAACGAGGCGCGGAAGTTACCGAGGAACAGGTACACCACCAGCACCACCAGGGCCACGGCGATCAACAGCGTCATCTCGGCTTCATGCAACGTGGCGGTGATGACCGGCGAGCGGTCCATCGCCAGGTTGAGTTTGACGCTGCTCGGCAGCACTGCCTGCAACGCCGGCAACTGTGCCTTGATCTGCCGGACCGTTTCAATGATGTTGGCGCCCGACTGGCGGTTGATCACCAGCAATACCGCCGAGTCATTGTTGAAAAAACCACTGTTGTAGCGGTCTTCCACGCCATCGCTGATCTTGGCCACGTCGCCCAACCGCAGGGCTGCGCCGTTCTGGTAACGAATCAGCAGCGGTTCGTAGTCCTTGGCCTTTTCCAACTGGTCGTTGGCCTGGATCTGCCAATTACGCTCGGCGTCTTCCAGCGAGCCCTTGGGCCGGCGCTGGTTGGCATTGGCGATGGTGTTGCGCACATCGTCCAGCGCTACGCCGTACTGTTCGAGGGCTTTGGGCTCCAGCTCGATACGCACCGCCGGCAAGGAGCTGCCGCCGATCTGCACTTCACCCACGCCCGGCACTTGCGACAGGCTTTGCGAGAGTATCGTCGAGGCCAAGTCGTACAACTGGCCCTTTTGCAACACGTCGGAGGTCAGCGACAGCACCATGATCGGCGCCTGCGACGGGTTGATTTTCTTGTAGGTCGGCATGCTGCGCATGCCGCTCGGCAACAGGTTGCGCGAGGCGTTGATCGCCGCCTGCACTTCGCGCGCCGCGCCGTTTATATCACGGTCGGAGTCGAACGCCAGGATCACGCGGGTCGAGCCCTGGCTCGACGAGCTGCTCATGGTGGTGATGCCGGCAATCGCGCCGAATGAGCGTTCCAGCGGCGTCGCCACGGTAGACGCCATGACCTCGGGGCTCGCGCCGGGCAAGCTGGCCGATACCACGATCACCGGAAAGTCGATCTGCGGCAACGGTGACACCGGCAGCAAATTGAAGCTCACGCCGCCCAGCAACATGATCGCCAGGCTCAGCAACATGGTCGCGACCGGCCGGCGAATGAAGGGTCCGGACAGGTTCATGATTCAACCGGCTCCAGGCGTTGCGGCTCTTTGCGCCAGCGCCGGCCGAGGCGGTCGAAGTACAGGTAAATCACCGGCGTGGTGAACAGGGTCAATACCTGGCTCACCAGCAAACCGCCGACCATCACCAGGCCCAGCGGCTGGCGCAGTTCCGCCCCGGAGCCGGTCGCCAGCATCAACGGCACCGCACCAAACAGCGCGGCCAGCGTGGTCATCAGGATCGGCCGAAAGCGCAACAGCGCGGCTTGATAGATCGCCGTTTGCGGGTCAAGGCCCTGGTTACGCTCGGCGTCGAGGGCGAAGTCGATCATCATGATCGCGTTCTTTTTGACGATACCGATCAACAAGATGATGCCGATGATCGCGATCATGCCCAAGTCGTTGCCGCTGAGCAGCAACGCGAGCAAGGCGCCCACCGCCGCCGACGGCAAGGTCGAGAGGATGGTGATCGGGTGGATATAACTCTCGTACAGCACGCCCAGCACGATGTACATGGTCACCACCGCCGCCAGAATCAGCAGCAAGGTGCTCGACAACGACGCTTCAAACGCCTGCGCCGCGCCCTGGAACTGGGTTTGCACGCCCACCGGCATGCCGATGTCCTTCTGCGTCTGGTTGATCAGCTCCACGCCTTTGCCCAGCGCAACGCCAGGCGCCAGGTTGAACGACATCATCACCGCCGGGAACTGGCCGATGTGCGCAATGGCTAACTGCGCCTGACGCTGCTCCACACGCGCCAGGCTCGACAGCCGCACTTGCCCGCCGTCGGTGGTTTTTACGTGGATCTGGTTCAGCGCGGCCGGGCCGAGGGTTTCACCCGATTGCGCCTGCAAAACCACGCGGTACTGGCTGGCCTGGGTGTAGATGGTCGAAATCTGCCGCTGGCCGAAGGCGTCGTACAGCGCGTCGGTGATGGTCGACACACTCACGCCAAGGCGCGAGGCGGCATCGCGGTCGATCACCAGGAACACCTGCAAGCCTTTGTCCTGCAGGTCGCTGGCGACATCGGTGAGTTCCGGCAACTGGCTGAGCGCGTGCACCAGTTTTTCGCTCCACAGCGCGAGCAACTCGGCGTCGGGCGACGACATGCTGAACTGGTACTGCGTGCGGCTGACACGGTCTTCAATGGTCAGGTCCTGCACCGGTTGCATGTACAGGCGTATACCCACCAGCTTGTCGATTTCCGGCTGCAGGCGCGCGATCACTTCCGTCGCGCTTAAATCGCGCTGACCATGCGGCTTGAGGTTGATCAACAGGCGCCCGCTGTTGAGGGTGGCGTTGTCGCCATCCACACCGATGTAGGACGACAGGCTCTGAACCGCTGGATCAGCCAGGATGATTTTCGCCAACGCTTGCTGGCGCTGACTCATCGCCGCAAAGGAAATCGACTGCGGCGCCTCGGAAATACCCTGGATAACGCCAGTGTCCTGCACCGGAAAAAAGCCCTTGGGCACCACCAGGTACAGCACCACGGTCAGGCCCAGGGTGGCGATGGCCACCAGCAACGTCAGTGGCTGATGCTTGAGCACCCACTGCAATTTGCGCCCATAACCTGCGATCAGCCAATCGATCCAGGCACCGCTGGCCTTGTAAAAACGTCCTTGTTCTTCTTCCTTGGGCTCACGCTTGAGCAGCCGCGCGCACATCATCGGCGTCAGGGTCAGCGACACCACCAGCGAAATCAGGATCGCCACCGCCAGGGTGATGGCAAATTCGCGGAACAAGCGCCCGACCACGTCGGCCATGAACAGCAGCGGGATCAATACCGCGATCAACGACAGGGTCAGGGAAATCAGGGTGAAACCGATCTGCTTGGCGCCCTTGAGCGCGGCGGCCATCGGCGTTTCGCCTTCCTCGATATAGCGCGAAATGTTCTCCAGCATCACGATGGCATCGTCCACAACAAAGCCGGTGGCAATGGTCAGCGCCATCAGCGTCAGGTTGTTGATTGAAAACCCCGCCAGGTACATCACGCCAAAGGTACCTACCAGCGACAGCGGTACGGCGATGGACGGAATAATGGTGGCGCTGAAGCGGCGCAGGAACAGGAAGGTCACCATCACCACCAGCACAATGGCGATGAGCAACTCGTGTTGTACATCGGTGACCGACGCCCGAATGGTTTGCGTGCGGTCGGTGAGTACCGCCACATCGAGGCCGGCCGGCAGGTTGTCGGTGATGCTTGGCAGCAACGCCTTGATGCGGTCGACCACTTCAATCACGTTGGCGCCTGGCTGGCGCTGAATATTCAGCAGCACGGCATGGTTTTCATTGGCCCACGCAGCGAGGCGTTCGTTTTCGGCGCCGTCGACAATTTCGGCCACATCTTTGAGGCGCAACGGTGCGCCATTGCTGTAGGCCAGAATCAAATCGGCGTATTGCTGGGGCGAGACCAACTGGTCGTTGGCGTCGAGCATCGACACCCGCGTCGGGCCGTCGAAGTTGCCCTTGGGCTGGTTGACGTTGGACGCGGCGATCAAGGTGCGCACGTCTGACAGGTTCAGGCCGTTGGCCGCCAGCGCCTCCGGGTTGACCTTGATGCGCACCGCCTGACGTTGGCCGCCGGCGATGCTGACCATGCCGACGCCGCTGATCTGCGCAATTTTTTGCGCCATGCGTGTGTCGACCAAGTCATTGAGCTTGGGCAGCAGCATGGTCTTGGAGGTAATCGCCAGCGTGAGAACCGGGGTATCTGCCGGGTTGACCTTGTTGTACACCGGCGGCGCCGGCAAATCCTTGGGCAACAGGTTAGTCGCGGCGTTGATCGCCGCCTGCACCTGTTGCTCGGCGACATCCATATTGATGTCGAGGTTGAAGCGCAGGGTCAGTACCGACGCGCCGCCGGAACTGGTCGAGGCCATTTGCGTGAGGCCAGGCATTTGCCCGAACTGGCGCTCCAGCGGCGCGGTGACCGCGCTGGTCATCACATCCGGGCTGGCGCCGGGGTACAGGGTCATCACCCGAATGGTCGGGTAATCGACCTGGGGCAAGGCCGATACCGGCAGCAGGCGATAGCAGATGATGCCCGCCAGCACAATCGCCAGCATGCTCAGCGTGGTGGCTACCGGGCGGAGGATAAACAGCCGCGATAAATTCATGAACCGACCTTTTGCGCCTTGCCGGCGTTAGCACCGGTCTCCCCTTTTGCAGCGGGCTTGCCTTGCAGGTGTTCGGTCGGCGTGGTCGGCACGGCGCTGCTGTCGTTGACCACTTCGATTTCGCTGCCGTCTTTCAGGCGGTCGGTGCCTTCCAGCACCACGCGGTCGCCAGCGGCCAGGCCTTCGGTGATCACAGTGTTGTCGCCGTCGGTGTCACCGACCACCAGAGGCTGGACCTTGACCTTTTTGTCGCCATCGAGCTTGTAAACAAAGGTGCCGCTGTTGCCGAACTGAATCGCCGCAGTCGGCGCCAGCACCACGTTGTGCAAGGTATCGGCGAGCAAGTGCACGTTAACGAACTGATTGGGGAACAGCGCCTGGTCTTTGTTATCGAAACGCGCCTTGAATTTCAGGGTGCCGGTGGTCACGTCGATCTGGTTGTCCAGGCTTTGCAGCACGCCGGTGGCCTGCTTTTTAAGGTCGCCACGGTCCCAGGCTTCCACCGGCAGCTTGTTGCCCGCGTGGTAACGGCCGAGCACGGTTTCCAGTGTGTTTTCCGGCAAGGTAAAGACCACGCTGATCGGCTGGGTCTGGGTGATCACCGCGAGGAACGTGGTGTCGTTGGCCGCGATCAGGTTGCCCACGTCGACCTGACGCAAGCCTACGCGGCCGCCGATGGGCGCGCGGATCTTGGTGAATTCAAGGTTCAGCTTGGCGTCATCCACCGCGCCCTGGTTGGTCTTGACCGTGCCCTGGTATTGCAGAACCAGCGCTTCGGCGGTGTCCAGGGTTTGCTTGGCGATACTGTCCTGCGCGTACAGGTCGCGATAACGCTGCACGTCGACCTGAGCGTTTTTCAGCTGGGCCTGGTTCTGCATCAACGTGCCTTGGGCCTGGAGCAAGGCGTTCTGGTAGCTGCGCGGGTCGATTTCCGCCAACAAGTCACCCGCCTTGACCATCTGCCCTTCTTCAAAGGCGATTTTCACCAGCTCGCCCCCCACGCGGCTGCGTACATTAATCGTATTGAGCGCAGTCACCGTGCCCAAGGCCTTGTAGTACACCGGGAACTCCCCCAGCACCGCCGGCGCCACGCGCACCGGGATCGGGCCGGTGGAACCGCCGAAGCCAGGGCGCGCCATGCCCGTTTTGCCGGTATGCCCGGCGGCTTTCGACGCCGCCGCATCCGTGTGGCTGCCGGGCCAGAATTTCCAGCACAAGCCGGCGATAACCAGCAGCACGAGCAGGCCAAACAGCCAGCGACGGGAGTTGCGGGGAGACGATTGCATGGAGTGATCAACCATTGGGCGCGAGAGCTTCTTTTTGGGGAGGCTGAAAGATAAGCACTGGGGCGTATTAAGAAAAGCGCCTTTACCGGCTATTTACCTTGGGCTTACAACTTTTAACTTTTAGCCTTAGTCCGTTCGCTATTTAGCTAAGCTGCTGACTATAAATGAAAACGGCCTGGACTAGGCCAGGCCGCAATCATGTATCAAGCGTGTTACTGCAACGCGACAGTAATGTGCGGCAACAGTTACTTCAAAACAGCCAGGGCGGTTTCGTAGTTTGGCTCTTGGCCGATTTCGCTGACCAGTTCGCTGTGCAACACCTTGTCGTTTTCATCCAGCACCACCACGGCGCGAGCGGTCAGGCCTTTCAGCGGGCCTTCAGCGATGGCCACGCCGTAGTCAACGGCGAACGCCGCGCTGCGGAAATCCGACAGGTTTTTCACGTTTTCCAGGCCTTCAGCGCCGCAGAAGCGTGCTTGGGCGAACGGCAGGTCGGTAGAAATGCACAACACCACGGCGTTGTTCAGTTCATTCGCCTGGGCGTTGAATGTGCGTACCGAGGTGGCGCAGGTCGGGGTGTCGACGCTTGGGAAGATGTTGAGCACTTTGCGCTTGCCGGCAAACGTGGCCAGGGTGACTTCCGACAAGTCGCCGGCGGTCAGGGTGAACTCGGGCGCCTGGGTGCCGGTTTGCGGCAGTTCGCCTTCAACCTGGACTGGGTTACCACGAAGGGTGACTTGAGCCATGAACGGAATCCTTATGCTGGGTGTGATTAAACCAATTCGAGAGGCCGAAGTTAACCACAAACTGAGGTCGCTACCTACCGCCAGACACAAATTCTCATCGTGCGCCGGTGTGCTTTAATAATGCGCTTTTCGCCTGCCCGCTCAAGGAATACGTCGTTGATGAATCAGCCCGCCACCCAAGTTCTGGTCATTGGTTATGTCTGGCCGGAACCACGCTCGTCGGCCGCAGGCGGGCACATGATGCAGATTTTGCAGAGTTTTCTGGACCGCGGCTGGGCGGTTACCTTCAGCAGCCCGGCGACGATTGGCGAGCACAAGGCCGACTTGCCGGCACTCGGTATCACTGAATGCGCGATTGAACTCAACAACAGCAGCTTCGACGACTTTATTCGCGAACTGGCCCCGGACATTGTGCTGTTCGACCGCTTCATGATGGAGGAACAGTTCGGCTGGCGGGTCGAACAGTGTTGCCCTGGCGCCCTGCGGGTGCTGGAAACCTCCGACCTGCAAAGCCTGCGCGACGCACGCCACCAGCGCCTCAAGGACCACCTCAAGGCCGCTCCGGACGCCGATGATTTCAACGCGCTGTTCAGCCCGGCACTGCAGCAGACATTCCAGCTGATGGCCGACACTGACCTGGCCAAGCGCGAAATCGCAGCGATTTACCGCTGTGACATCAGCCTGATGATCTCGGACGTGGAAATTCGCCTGCTCACCGAGCACTTCAACGTACCTGCCGCCCTGCTCCACTGGTGCCCGCTGATGCTTGAGCCGCCTGAGCAGGCCTTTGCGCGCTTTGAAGAACGTGCGCATTTTCTCAGCATCGGCAACTTCCGCCACGCGCCCAACTGGGATGCGGTGTTATGGATGAAAAACCGCCTGTGGCCGCTGATCCGCCAACAGTTGCCGGGCGCGCAGCTGCATATCTACGGCGCCTACACGCCGCCCAAGGCCACCGCGCTGCATAACCCGGCGCAAGGTTTTCACGTGATGAACTGGGCCGAAGACGCGCTGCAGGTGATGAGCGCCGCGCGTATTTGCCTGGCCCCGCTGCGCTTTGGCGCCGGCATCAAGGGCAAGCTGGTGGATGCAATGCTCTGCGGCACACCGAATATCACCACGCCGATCGGCGCCGAAGCCATGGGTGATGAGCAGCCGTGGCCAGGCGCAATCGAACACACTGCGCCGGCCCTCGCCGCCGCCGCCGTGGCGCTGTATCAAGACCGCGAGCGCTGGACCGAGGCGCAGCAACACGGGCGCCAGTTGCTGGCGCGGCGCTACGCCTACGCGGTGCATGGCCCGGCGCTGGTGGAATGCCTGGAGCGCTGCCGCAAGGACCTCGCCCGCCATCGCCTGCACAATTTCACCGGCAGCATGCTGCGCCATCACGCGCACAAGAGTACGCAGTACATGTCGCAGTGGATCGAGGCGAAAAACCGCACCGTCTAACCTCCGACGCTGGCGAGGTCGCGCGCAAGGGGGCATTATCCTGTGCAGAAACCACAATAAAGCGACGGCAGCATGACCCGAGCAGCGCGAATCACCGACCCTTCCTACGAGCTGATGGACGATCACAACGGCCTGTCGATCATCTATCGTCAACACGGTTTCCCGTGCCCGCTGGTGCGCTGGCATTTTCACAAGGAATACGAGCTGCACCTGATCGTCGCCAGCTCGGGCAAAGTGTTTATTGGCGACTATATCGGCAACTTCTACCCGGAAAGCCTGTTCCTGACCGGCCCCAACCTGCCCCACAACTGGATAAGCCAGGTGGGCGAAGACGAAGTGGTGCCCAAACGCGACATGCTGGTGAATTTCACCGATGAGGTATTTGAGGGCGGCAGCCAGATTTTTACCGAACTAAAAACCTTGGCGCCGCTGTTGGAGCGCGCGCACTACGGCATCGAATTCCGCTGCAAAAAGACCATCGCGCAGGCCATCAGCTTGATGCAACGTATCGAGGACGCCAAAGGCATGGCGCGCTTGGGCCACTTTTTTATCTTGCTGGAAGTGTTGAGCGCGTGTGAGGACTACCAGTTGCTGTCGGGCGTGACCACGCCGCAATTGGCCGACGAACACAGCATCGACCGCACTAACCGTGCGGTGGACTATATTTTTGCGCATTACGCGCGCGAATTGCCGCTGGAGGAAGTCGCGGACTATCTGGGGATGAAGCCCACCTATTTTTCGCGGGTGTTTAAACAAGCCACCGGGCGCACGTTTATCGAGTTTGTTAACCGGTTGCGCATCAGCAAGTCCTGCGAATTGCTCGCGGACGGCGACAAGGCAGTCACGGACGTGTGCTTTGAGTCGGGCTTCAACAACATCTCCAATTTCAACCGGCGCTTTCAGCAGCTCAAGGGCATGACGCCTTCCCACTACCGCCGTCTGGCCGTGCAGCGTTTGACCGAGCAGAATTTGGCCTAGTTGCACGCCCCAACGGCCCATTCATGCACGGCGCCCTGCCGCAAACATACTCTGGCGCGGCTCACACGCTGTAACAGCTCGAAGTGAACGCCCGCCCTCTCATGACCAATAACCCTACGGTTAAAAGATAAGTTTCCACGAAGCTTATCCGCGATCTACGCATTCGATAACGACTGCGTACACGTCAGCTGTCGCACCGCCCGGGAAAACGTCCTCATGAGAATCGAGCCATTACGCTACAGCCCGCTCCCCTTTTCAGCTACCCACCTTCAAGCTCAATCCGAAATAGCCTCTACTGATCATGCACGGACTAAACGTAGCAGCCCGGTGGTGGGTCTGGGGACCACAAAAGCCGCAACAGCACTGATCAGAGCAGGCGATGCAGCCCTCTCCTCCCTGCATAGCGCTGTCTTGATGGATCAAGTCATTGCCGATCCCGCTGGAAGGAAGTCCCCGCTGCGGAGCCCTTTTATTTCCGATCTTCCTGCCGTCTCAACGTTCGGTAGAGCCTGGGCTCAGCTCACCCATGCGATTCAAAGCGAACCTTTTGCAAGTTTCGCCAGTAAACACAACATTGATACGTCAACCCTCAAACTGAACACTCAGTCAGGATGGGTTATGGATTGTGTTGCACGCGGCAAGTTTGCCACGTTCAGCACATACGATACGGGTTATGAACAGGCCACTGCAGCGGTTAGCGCCGCCGCGCAAGCGTTCTCCTCGCAGCTTGGCCCGATCGAATATACCGGCGCAAACCGTGCCTCTGCCGAGGTAATAGGCAACTTCTACGGCGTACGCCCAGGCGGCATACAAGCGCAGATCCTGCGCTTGATCAGCGAACAGCAAGACCACCACACCTTCAACGCGCTGCGTGAGCCTGACTCCAAGGCACCCGAGTTTAACCGTCCGGCTTATTCGCACATCCGAGAACAACAACGCGAAGCGATAGAAAGTTTTGCCGGGGAAATCGCATTGAATCCCGAGCTTCTCTCCCCTGCGCAACACAAGCCTGCGCCGTTGGTTGAGGACGCTGATCGGGAACTGGCCAGAATGTGCAGCAGTGCCTTGTTAAGCCTCAGGCCCGAAATGGCGCGTTACGGCAAAGGCCCGCGCACCGGCTTTGCACTGTCTGAGATACCTGAACACTCAACCCTGGGGCAAACCCTGCGCAACACACAGCTACCGCCAGGCAAAGACGCGCAGATCAGCCTCGCCTGGATAACCCGGTTTTACGCCGAGCCGGGCAATAACGACACCTTGGTCGGCGTGCTCACACACGCCTCAACGCTCACTCGCAACGGCTTTCGCGCATTGAGCAAAGACACCCCGCCAACCGACGCACGTTCCCGCGCGGTCCAGCAACGCCAACGCGCCGCCATCCAGACGCTCGCAAACCCAAGCACAACTAAACCGGCGGTGGCTGTACCGCCGACTGAAAAGCCCAGCCCTGTACTCGACCCGATGGCCGCTATTGCACGCCGCCAGTTTGCCGGTGAGCCCAACGTGAACTCGGTGGTCGCGCGATTGCTCAGCGAGCGGATAAAGCAGGCCGCCCCGTCACTGGACGTCGACGTTAATCAAATCGCCATTGAAACACCCGACCCGGACAACCCTGGGAGCGTTAAGCGAACACAATTGATGACGCTTGCCTTGGGCTACCTGGCCGGCGCTGAGGCCCCGAACTTCACCAGCACCGACAGGGCGTATGACACTCGCCCTGATTTATTGGCCCGCACGGGCACCGCTGCCGACACCCCACTCGCTCTCGATTTGTCAGCCATAAGCGGTCTCATCGGTGCGTTGCCGTCCCGTCTGAACACAGCCTACGAGGATGATTCGCGCGACTATTGGAGCAAACCGGCGTTCAGCAGTCCGACCAATGCCGACAGCGTCTTCAGCGGCAGCCGTCGTACGTTGATCAGTCATATGCTGCGCAGCAACCTGCAACTGGCGAGCCTGAAACAGCCCGGTTTGGATGACGAGCAACGTAAAACCGTGGACATGGTCGTGAGGCATCCCGAAGGATCGACGCGGCCCGCGCCACTTGACCCCAATTCATCGGGTGCCACCGTCTATTCCTTGGGCGGTTCTACGCCGAACATGGTAATTCATCGATACCTGGCACAATCAAACCGCGGCATCCTCTTGCTAGTGGAGCCCAGTGGAAAAATCAGCGCTTATGAGGCCTGGGATGACGTCGAAAAGGCAGGCCTTGTCCGGCGGGAACTCACCGGTAATATGTTCGACACCCAAGCCCAAACCCTCATCAAGCAGCATCAAGGCAACAGCCTGTTCAACCCGCCACTACCGATGGGTGCACAGAACCCGACGCCAGTAAAAACCAGGCTGCCCGACTGGATGAGTAATGCCGGCGAAGCCGAACGTTTTGTGATGCATGAGCTCAGCCAGGGGCTGGCAAGCTTCATACAACGTAACAAAGGCCGTGCGTACAACAGCGACATCAAAGACATCCATACGTTTGCGCAGCAGCAGTTCGACCTGCTGCCCGAAAACAAGAAACTGACGCAGCACGCAGCCGAGAAACTGGAGGTGGTCTTTAAAGTGGCTTACGGGACGCTGGGCTCTGGCTTTATCGAGCGCCAAACCATGAGCCTGACTGACATGCTGCTCAATAACCTGTCGGGGCTGCCTAATGGTCAGATCGAGGTTTTTTTCAAGCCAGGGTTCAAAGATGAAAACGCTGCAGAAGTCAGAATCCGGGTGCCCGCACTTGAGAAAGAGGGCGTGCTCAAGCAACTGGTTACCGACCTCGACATCGGCAAAAACTACCCCGCGTTACTCAAGGAAAAACTACTCGACGAGCCGGCCAAAATGGCCGAACGCCGATCGCTGTTTGTCCAGCAAGTGCCCATCGAGCTGCAGCTCAAAGCGCTGGAGCTTAGCATCACGGGAAAAGCCGGTTTCAACAACACGGGGTTCCGGTACATCCAGGAGATACTCACGCCGGGGCCAGGCCCCAAGACCGTAGACAGCAAGGAAATCGTCATCCGGCCATTGGCTTTCGATAATAAGCCCACTGGCAAAACCGATGTGGTTGAAGGCGCTTACCTGATCGAACCCAAAGACAGCACAACCGGCCCGCATATTTTGTATCGTCCGCTGATTGCCGATGCCCCGCTTCTGCAATTTGCTACTCGCGAGGCTCTGCTGGAAGCCATCCAGACGCCAGGCAAGCTACAAAACGACACCCTGGCCTGGTTACCTGACGAAAACACGCGACAACTCTACAGCGGTAACGGTTTTAAACACTCTAACATTGTGCTGTTCGGGCTCAACCTGGGGTCCGTTTCCCTCAACGAGACCGTCCCCTTGGCCGTGGACAGCCGCCTGCAGCAAACGCTGCAAGAGGGCAAACTGATGGAATACCTGTACGAGGCGAATGCCCACAGCTTGATCTCCCTGGCCGGACAACAATCGACATCCGACGCGCAAAGCCGGTGGGCGTCCCTCAAGACAGGGGGTTTCCTGCTACTCAATGCGCTGTTGCCAGTGCTGCGCGGCCCTGGCGCCGTGCTCGGCTTGCTGCTGCAGGCAGAGGGCATCATCAACGACTTGGAGGTTCTGGGCGATGAGCGTTCGACAAGCAAAGAGGCGGCGCTGGCAGATCTGTTGGTCAACGTTGCGACGTTGTTGATCCATTTCAAGGCGCGATCACTGCCTGAACCATCCACAACCCTCTCACCAAGGCCAGCAACCGGCGGCAGCCTACTGGTGGATGAGGTGGCAGCGCCCACTCCAGCGTCCAATAACCGCATTGTCCTGGGAGGCCCTGCGGATATAAAACCGCTTGCCGGCGACGTTCAAGTCTTTGTGGACACCTACAACGGCAAGCAACGCCTCAATATCATGGGCCACGGTGAGAAACCCATAGGTGAGCAAGCTGCACACATCTTTGGAGAAGATGGCAAGCATTACGAGGCAGAAGACATTGACCAGGAATTGTTGGCGCGCGGCATAGACATCCGAGACTATAGCGATGTGCGGTTATTAGCCTGCTACTCCGGCAACGGCGGTGAACAGTCTCTCGCGGCGAAACTCAGTACACTCACAGGTGCGCGCGTAAAGGGTTTTGAGCAGGAAATCATTACAGACTACATGGGCGTTGGCGATGAAGATCCATTCAAGGTCTACGAAGACGCCTCGGCACGTTACCGCAAAAACTATGCAAACCTCAGTGACCGTGAGATCCACCGCATGGCTGAAGCAGAACTGAACCGCAAGCTTGCTGATCGGGATATCGAGTTCAATGTCTTCAAAGATAACGGCACGGAAGTCGAGCTCAATATCGGCAGTGATGACAAGCCGGTGATCTATAAAACCAGGGTCGATTATCAACCGCGGACCTTTGGAACACCGAAGATCAAGCCTGCGCCTATCAAGCCAGTTGAAGTACTGATGGGTTACTCGCATACCGCTGAAGACGCGCACTCGGTGCTGTCAACTCGCAGCCTCACAGATTGCTCCGCACTGGCGGTGCTGACTGACCTGAAGGACGGGGTTTATCAGAAACGCACATTAATGCACCTGACCGGCAGCAATCTGGAGTTCGGTTTATTTGACAATGACACTTATCAGCTACTGCAAACACTGAATGAGTCGCTTGCCGATGGCGGCAAGGTGATATTCGTCGGCGGTATCGACTCACAATCTGCGGTAGGCATGGGCGTTGTACTGGGGCAAGAGTACCAGGGGAAAAAACCGCTGCTGGCCCTCCTCAGAAAACCTGGTGTAGAGACTACGATCGCCAGTTCACTGGGGGTTGATATTAACCCGGATGGCACATTCACGTTAATTGAAGGCACGGGCAAAGGCGTGTTCAACACCGCGCAGATCCGGGATGTATTCGACTTCGCCGATTAATCCAGGCTCTCTGTCACCCGCAGAAGCCGGTTGGAACGGCTCCTGCGGTGTTAAACGCGGGCCCTGTACTTTCAGGTTTGTCGAGAAGGCACGCCTGCAATGCGCTGCCGCCCGAGTGCAAAAAAGTATCAGTGAAAGTGCGCCCAAGGATTTGTCATATGCTCATTTCAAGGCTGTAATCAACGCACACTCTTCCAGTTGCCTTGGGAGACACAACAACAATAACTGTCCTTCTGCAGCCCATGGGCGCAGAAATGGAGTGCGCAATGAAGTTCACAGCAAAAGCTCTGCTTGCCTCTACGTGCATGACTGCATGCATGACCCTCAGCGCCGTCAGCTTTGGCGCGCAAACCCTGACCATTGCCACCGTCAACAACAGCGACATGATCCGCATGCAAAAGCTCTCGAAAACCTTCGAGGCCGAGCATCCCGAGATCAAGCTGAACTGGGTGGTGCTCGAAGAAAACGTGCTGCGCCAACGCCTGACCACTGACATCGCCACCCAGGGCGGGCAGTTCGACGTGTTGACCATCGGCATGTACGAAGCTGCACTGTGGGGCGCCAAGGGCTGGCTGGAGCCGATGAAGGACCTGCCGGCGTCCTACGACCTCGACGACGTGTTCCCTTCGGTGCGTGACGGCCTGTCGGTTAAAGGCTCGCTGTACGCCCTGCCGTTCTACGCCGAAAGCTCGATCACCTATTACCGCACCGACCTGTTCAAGGACGCCGGGCTGACCATGCCCGAGCACCCGACCTGGACGCAGATCAGTGAATACGCGGCAAAACTCACCGACAAAAGCAAAGAGCAGTACGGCCTGTGCCTGCGCGGCAAAGCCGGTTGGGGTGAGAACATGGCGCTGATCACTACCCTGGCCAACGGCTACGGTGCGCGCTGGTTCGACGAGAAGTGGCAACCGGAATTCAACGGTCCCGAGTGGAAAAACGCGTTGAATTTTTACGTCGACAACATGAAAAAATCCGGCCCACCGGGTGCCTCCAGCAACGGTTTCAACGAAAACCTGGCGCTGTTCAACAGCGGCAAGTGTGCGATCTGGGTGGATGCCAGCGTGGCCGGCTCGTTCGTCACCGACAAAACCCAAAGCAAAGTGTCCGAGCATGTCGGTTTCACCTTTGCCCCGCACGAAACGACCGACAAGGGTACGTCGTGGCTGTACTCGTGGAGCCTGGCGATACCGACCAGTTCCAAAGCCAAGGACGCCGCCAAGGTGTTCAGCAGTTGGGCCACGTCCAAGGAATACAGCCAGCTTGTGGCCAAGACCGATGGCATTGCGAATGTGCCGCCGGGTACCCGCAAGTCGACCTACAGCGATGAGTACATGAAGGCGGCGCCATTCGCCAAAGTGACCCTGGAATCGCTGAAAGTAGCGGACCCGACCAAACCTACCCTCAAGCCAGTGCCGTACATCGGTATCCAGTTGGTGACCATTCCCGAGTTCCAGGCGATTGGTACCCAGGTCGGCAAGTTCTTCTCGGGCGCGCTGACCGGTCAGCAAACGGTGGATCAAGCCTTGAGCGCCGCGCAGACCACCACCGAGCGCGAAATGAAGCGGGCGGGTTATCCCAAGTAATCCGGGCCTGCCACAGTCAAATGTGGGAGGGGGCTTGCCCCCGATAGCAATCTACCAGTTGATGATTTTGTAACTGATACACCGCTATCGGGGGCAAGCCCCCTCCCACACTGACCGCGCTTCGACTCTGGTTTTGCATGTACTTGACGGGTTCTGATCCTATGAATACCAACACTGCCCAAGGGCAATCTGCCACGCAGGAAAAGCAGCGCAAAAACCGCCTGGCCAACCCCGGCTGGTTTCTCGTCACCCCTTCGGTCGCCATGCTGTTGCTGTGGATGATCGTGCCGCTGGGCATGACGCTGTACTTTTCGCTGATCCGCTACAACCTGCTCTACCCCGGCGAAAACGAATTTGTGGGGCTGGAAAACTTCACTTACTTCATCACCGACTCGGGCTTTTTGCCGGGCGCCACCAACACCCTGTTGCTGGTCGGCAGTGTGCTGTTGATCAGCGTGGTGTTCGGCGTGTTGATCAGCGCCCTGCTCGAAGCCAGTGAATTCTTTGGCCGCGGCGTAGTTCGCGTGCTGTTGATTTCGCCGTTCTTCATCATGCCCACCGTCGGTGCGCTGATCTGGAAGAACCTGATTTTTCACCCGGTGTCGGGCGTGCTCGCGGCCGTGTGGAAGTTGTTCGGCGCGCAGCCGGTGGACTGGCTGGCGCACTACCCGTTGCTGTCGATCATCATCATTGTGTCGTGGCAGTGGCTGCCCTTCGCGATCCTGTTGCTGATGACGGCCATGCAGTCCCTCGACCAGGAACAGAAGGAAGCCGCCCGCCTGGACGGTGCTGGCGCCATCGCAATTTTCTGGCACCTGACCCTGCCCCACCTGGCGCGCCCGATTGCCGTGGTGGTGATGATCGAAACGATCTTTTTGCTCTCGGTGTTCGCCGAAATCTTCACCACCACCAATGGTGGCCCGGGCTACGCCTCGACCAACCTCGCGTACCTGATCTACAACCAGGCGCTGGTGCAGTTCGACGTGGGCATGGCCTCGGCCGGCGGCTTGATTGCCGTGGTTATCGCCAATATCGCGGCGATCATCCTGGTGCGGATGATCGGCAAAAACCTGACTGACAAGCCTTGAGGGCCGCGCCATGACGCTTCAACAATCTCGCCGCCTGCAAAGCCTGTTGCTCGGCACGCTGGCCTGGGCCATCGCGATCCTGATTTTTTTCCCGATCTTCTGGATGGTGCTGACCAGCTTCAAAACTGAAATCGATGCGTTCGCCACGCCGCCGCAGTTTATCTTCACGCCGACGCTGGAGAACTACCTGCACATCAACGAACGCAGCAACTACTTCAGCTACGCCTGGAACTCGGTGCTGATTTCGTTCAGCGCCACCGCCCTGTGCCTGCTGATTTCGGTGCCGGCCGCCTACTCCATGGCGTTCTACGAAACCAAACGCACCAAGGGCACGCTGCTGTGGATGCTCTCCACCAAAATGCTGCCGCCGGTGGGCGTGCTGATGCCGATCTACTTGCTCGCCAAAAGCATGGGGCTGCTCGATACGCGCATCGCGCTGATCATCATCTACACGCTGATCAACCTGCCGATTGTGGTGTGGATGGTTTACACCTACTTCAAGGACATCCCTAAAGACATCCTCGAAGCCGCCCGCCTGGATGGCGCCACGCTGTGGCAGGAAATGGTCCGCGTGCTGCTGCCCATCGCCAAGGGTGGCCTGGCGTCCACGGTGTTGCTGTCGCTGATCCTGTGCTGGAACGAGGCGTTTTGGTCGCTCAACCTGACCTCCTCGAATGCGGCGCCGCTGACTGCGCTGATCGCCTCCTACTCCAGCCCCGAAGGCTTGTTCTGGGCCAAATTGTCTGCCGTGTCGACCCTGGCCTGTGCGCCGATCCTGATTTTTGGCTGGATCAGCCAGAAACAACTGGTGCGCGGCTTGTCGTTCGGCGCGGTGAAGTAACGGCTTCTCTCTAACAAAAACGCATTTAGACGTGGAGGCCCATCCCATGGCCAACCTGAAAATCAAGAATCTGCAAAAAGGCTTCGAAGGCTTTTCGATCATCAAGGGCATCGACCTGGAAGTGAACGACAAAGAATTCGTGGTCTTCGTCGGCCCGTCGGGCTGCGGTAAATCAACCCTGCTGCGCCTGATCGCCGGTCTGGAAGAAGTCAGCGAAGGCACCATCGAACTCGATGGCCGCGACATCACCGAAGTCACCCCGGCCAAACGCGATTTGGCCATGGTGTTCCAGACCTACGCCCTGTACCCGCACATGAGCGTGCGCAAAAACATGTCGTTTGCCCTGGATTTGGCCGGCGTCGACAAGAAAGTCGTCGAGAGCAAAGTCAACGAAGCCGCGCGCATCCTTGAGCTTGGCCCGTTGCTGGAGCGCAAACCCAAGCAGCTTTCCGGCGGCCAGCGTCAGCGCGTGGCCATTGGCCGGGCGATTGTGCGTAACCCGAAGATCTTCCTGTTCGATGAGCCGCTGTCCAACCTCGACGCCGCGCTGCGCGTGCAGATGCGCCTGGAGCTGTCGCGCCTGCACAAAGAACTGCAAGCCACGATGATCTACGTGACCCACGACCAGGTCGAAGCCATGACCCTGGCCGACAAAGTAGTGGTACTCAACAGCGGCCGCGTGGAACAGGTCGGGTCACCGCTGGAGCTGTACCACCAGCCGGCCAACCTGTTTGTGGCGGGCTTTTTGGGCACGCCGAAAATGGGCTTTCTCAAAGGCAAGGTCACACGAGTCGATGCCCAAAGCTGCGAACTCGAACTGGACGCCGGCGGCCACATCAGCCTGCCACTGAGCAGCGCTACCTTGAGTGTCGGCAGCCCGGTCACGCTCGGCATTCGCCCGGAACACCTGGAAATCGCCACGCCCGGCCAAGCCACGCTGACCGTCACCGCCGATGTCGGCGAGCGCTTGGGCAGTGACACGTTCTGCCACGTCATCACCGCGAGCAAAGAGCCGTTGACGCTGCGCATTCGTGGCGACATGGCCAGCCAATATGGCGAAACACTGCAGTTGTACCTGGACCCGACCCAATGCCACCTGTTCGACGCTGAAGGCGTCGCCGTGGCCCGCCCATTGCGCGCTGCCGCCTGAGTATTTACCGATGAAATTGAACACACAGACCCTCACCCAACTGGCGCCCGAAGTCCAACTGCCCACCTATTCAATCGCCAGCACCTCCCAAGGCATCGCGCATATCGGCGTCGGCGGTTTTCACCGCGCGCACCAGGCGTATTACACCGATGCGCTGATGAACTTGGGCGTTGGCCTCGATTGGAGCATTTGCGGCGTCGGCCTGCGAAGCGAAGACCGCAAGGCACGCGATGACCTCGCCAGCCAGGATTACCTGTTCACCCTGTACGAACTGGGTGACACCGACGACACCGAAGTGCGCGTGATCGGCGCCCTCAGCGACATGCTGCTGGCCGAGGACGGCGCGCAGGCGCTGATCGACAAACTCGCCGATCCGCAGATTCGGATTGTCTCGCTGACCATCACCGAGGGCGGTTACTGCATCGACGACAGCAACGGCGAGTTCATGGCCCACCTGCCGCAAATCCAGCATGACTTGGCGAACCCGCTGGCGCCGAAAACCGTGTTCGGTTTTATCTGCGCCGCACTGACCCAACGCCGTGCGGCCGGCACCCCGGCGTTTACCGTGATGTCCTGCGATAACCTGCCGCACAACGGCGCCGTCACGCGCAAGGCGCTGCTGGCCTTCGCCGCCCTGCACAACGCCGAGTTGCATGACTGGATCAAGGCCAACGTGAGCTTCCCGAACGCCATGGTCGACCGCATCACGCCGATGACCAGCAACGCCCACCGCCTGCAACTGCACGACGAACACGGCATCGACGACGCCTGGCCGGTGGTCTGCGAACCCTTTGTGCAGTGGGTGCTGGAAGACAAATTCGTCAACGGTCGCCCGGCCTGGGAAAAGGTCGGCGTGCAGTTCACCGATGACGTCACGCCCTACGAAGAGATGAAAATCGGCTTGCTCAATGGCAGCCACTTGGCCCTCACCTACCTCGGGTTTCTCAAGGGCTACCGGTTTGTGCACGAGACCATGAACGACCCGGTGTTTGTGGCGTATATGCGCGCCTACATGGACCTGGACGTGACCCCGCACCTGGCACCGGTGCCAGGCATCGACCTCACGGACTACAAGCAAACGCTGGTGGAGCGTTTTTCCAACCAGGCGATTGCCGACCAGTTGGAACGCGTGTGCTCGGACGGCTCGTCGAAGTTTCCCAAGTTCACCGTACCGACCATCAACCGCTTGATCGCCGATGGGCGCGAGACCGAGCGTGCAGCGTTGGTGGTGGCGGCGTGGGCGTTGTACCTCAAGGGTGTCGACGAGAACGGCGTGGCCTACAGCATCCCGGACCCGCGCGCCGAGTTCTGCCAAAGCTTGGTGAGTGATGATGCGCTGATCAGTAAACGCCTGTTGGGCGTAGAGGAGATTTTTGGTAAAGCTATTCCCAACTCGCCTGAGTTTGTGGCAGCGTTCGAGCGGTGTTTTGTCAGCTTGCGTGATCACGGCGTGACCCACACCCTGAACACCCTGTTGAAGCAAGCGGCGTAACAATGTAGGAGGGGGCTTGCTCCCGATAGCGCTGTGTCAGCCACCTGATTGATAACTGATGCACCGAAATCGGGAGCAAGCCCCCTCCCACAGTCGACCGGGCTAACCGCCCAATAATAATACTGCTGAGCAAATCATCATGACCCGGCAAAACCTGTTTCTCGGCATCGACTGCGGCACGCAAGGCACCAAGGCCGTCGTCCTCGATGCCACCAGCGGCAAGGTGCTGGGCCTCGGCGCTGCCAGCCATACGCTGATCAGCGGCGCCAATGGCCGGCGCGAACAACACACCCAGGAATGGCTGGACGCCTTCACCGAAGCCACCCATCGCGCCTTGCAAGACGCTGGCGTCGATGGCCAGGACATCCTCGGTATCGGCGTCTCCGGCCAGCAACACGGCCTGGTGCTGTTGGACGACCAAGGCCAGGTACTGCGCCCGGCCAAGCTGTGGTGCGACACCGAAACCGCCGACGAAAACCAGCGCCTGCTGGATTACCTCGGCGGCGAGAGCGGTTCGCTTGCGCGCCTCGGCGTGGCGATTGCACCGGGTTACACCGTGTCCAAGCTGCTCTGGACACGCGAGCAGCACCCGCAGATCTTCGCGCGCATCGCGCATATCCTGCTGCCCCACGACTACCTGAATTACTGGCTGACCGGGCGCGCCGTCGCCGAATACGGCGATGCCTCAGGCACCGGTTATTTCAACGTGCGCAGCCGCGAATGGGACGTCGCGCTGCTCAATCACATCGACCCCAGCGGCCGCCTGGAAGCGGCGTTGCCGCCGCTGATCGACGCCCACCAAAGCGTCGGCACGCTGCTGCCGGCCATCGCCGAACGCTTGGGCATCAACCCCAACGCTGTTGTCGCAAGCGGTGGCGGCGACAATATGATGGGCGCCATCGGCACCGGCAATATCGCCCCCGGCGTGATCACCATGAGCCTGGGCTCATCCGGCACCGTGTATGCCTTTGCCGAGCAGCCGAATGTCAGCCCGCAAGCGTCGGTCGCGACCTTCTGTTCGTCCAGCGGCGGTTGGCTGCCGTTGATCTGCACGATGAACCTGACCAACGCCACCTCGCTGATTCGCGAGCTGTTCGACCTCGACCTGGCGGCGTTCAACGCCCTCGTCGCGCAAGCGCCGATAGGTGCCGACGGCGTGAGCCTGTTGCCGTTCTTCAACGGCGAACGTGTGCCCGCCCTGCCCCACGCCACCGGCAGCCTGCACGGCTTGACCATGACCAACCTGACCCGCGCCAACCTGTGCCGCGCGGCGGTCGAGGGCACCACCTTCGGCCTGCGTTATGGCCTCGACCTGCTGCGTCAGACCGGCCTGCAAAGCCTGCGTATCCGGCTGATCGGCGGCGGCTCGAAAAGCCCGGTGTGGCGGCAGATGGTTGCCGACATCATGAACACCGAAGTGGTCTGCACCGAACAAAGCGAAGCCGCCGCCCTGGGCGCGGCAATTCAGGCGGCGTGGAGCCAGTCCGGCGAGTCGCTGGCCAGCCTCTGCGACAAATGCGTGAGCGTCGACCCGGCCAGCCGTACACTGCCGGTGGCCGCCAGCGTAAGCGCCTATCAACAGGCCTACGCACGCTATCAACAACTCGTGGCAACCCTTTAAGAGCGAACGACTATGTATTTGGTGTGTGGCGAAGCGCTGTTCGATTTTTTCAGCGAGGAGGATGCCAGCGGGCAGGCGTCCAAGGTCAATTACAAGGCGATTGCCGGCGGTTCACCGTTTAACGTGGCGGTGGGTTTGCGCCGCCTGGGCATTGAGGCCGGGCTGTTCGGCGGGGTGTCCAACGACTTCCTCGGCCAACGCTTGCAGCAAGTGCTCAAGGACGAAGGCGTCAGCCCGCAATTTCTGGTGGAATTCGCGGCGCCGACGACGCTGGCAATGGTCGCCGTGGGCGCCGATGGCTCACCGCGCTACAGCTTTCGCGGCGAAGGCTGCGCCGACCGCCAACTGCAAATCGCGCACTTGCCGGCCTTGGGCGATGAGATTCGCGGGCTGCACATCGGCTCGTTTTCGCTGGTGGTACAGCCCATTGGCGACACGTTGCTGAGCCTGGTTCGGCGCGAAAGCGGCAAGCGCCTGATCAGCCTCGACCCTAACGTGCGGCTCAACCCGCAACCGGATATTCAACTGTGGCGAGACCGCGTGGCCGAGCTGGTCAAGCATGCCGACCTGATCAAAGTCAGCGATGAAGACTTGCACCTGCTCTACCCCGATCAGTCGCCCGAAAGCGTGCTGCAAGGCTGGCTGCAGCACCGTTGCCAACTGGTGTTCCTCACCCGTGGCGGCGACGGCGCGACGGTATTCAGTCGCCAGCACGGCAGTTGGTCGCAACCGGCGGTCGAGGTGGTGATGGCCGACACTGTCGGCGCCGGCGACACCTTTCAGGCCGCGCTGATTGCCTGGCTGACCGAACACCAATTGGATTCAGTTGACGGCCTGCAACAGCTCACGCGTGCGCAGATCGACGCCATGCTCGGCTTCGCCATCCGCGCCGCCGCCCTCACCTGCGGCAAAACCGGGCCAGACCTGCCGTATCGTCAGCAAGTGGGCTGAACGCGGGTTTATGAAGGTTTTGTCAGCCAGGTCAAGATTAATCCACGGTTAATCCCGCCAGTCGACAGTGAAGTTGACCGCACTCACCGCCCAAGGGCTCGTGCGGCCGCCAGCGCATCGTGTTGATGCGCAGGCGAGACTTGCGGAGACCTGCCATGAAACTGCGTACCTTACTTTTTAGCAGCACATTCGCCCTGGCGGCGCTATCGGGCCTGGCCCATGCGGACACCCAAGCGCCTGTGACGAAGCCGGTGCCGTATCAATACGGCATGCCTTTAAACATCGACAAGGTGATCGCCATGCACGAGACCGACACCCCTGTGTGCAAGGTTATCAATGCCGACATCAAGTTCGTCGACAAAGCCGGCAAGGTTGAAGATGTGGGCTATCGGAAGATGTCCGACGTCTGCGATTTCCAGAACTGAGGCAATCCTAGAACTGAGGCAATCAACGGTAGGCGACAAGCCCCTGTGCAAACGCGTAGTCTTGCGAGCTTGTCACAAGGCCGAAAGGATTCGCCATGTCGCTGAGTTTTCGTAACCTCGCCACCTTCACCGCCCTTCTTTGCTTCGCCCTCGCGCTGCTCTGGGGATTACGCCCGGGCCTGCTGTTGTGGCTGTGGAGTGTCGAATACTCAAGCGCCGCCGAGCTGTTGGCGCGCCGTAATGCCGCGCTGTTCCTGGCCATCGGCATCATGTTTTATCGCGCTCGCCACGCGCCCCGCTCCGACACGCGCAGTGCCTTGACCAGCGGGTTTACTGCCGGCTGCTTTGCACTGGCTGTGCTGGGGTTCAGTGAGTGGCTCAATGGCAACGCCGGCCCTGGAATCCTGCTGGCGGTAGCAACCGAACTGATACTGGGCCTGGCGTTTGTCCAGGCCCACAGGTTGTCGATGAATCAAGTGCACACCGACAACCGCGCGTAATCAGTGATAACCGCGCGCGCCCATTCTTTGCACAGTGGGTGCTGCGCTGTGCTTGAGGTCTTCGCGCAACCCGGCGATCAGGTTGCAAATAGCGCGGCTGCTGTCGAGTTTGTCGGCGTTTATACCTTTGACTTCCAAATCGACTCGGTCACGGTCACGGTCGTCATACACCTTGATCGTCAGCGAAGCATCTTCGGCCTTGGTGCATTCGCACCGTTTGGGCAGGAAACTTCCTTCAATAATGCTGCGAAGTTCTAATTCCGAAAGCATGGCCAACCTCTCCTTTTATGAGACTGCCAACAGATTAATTATGTGCGGCAGGCGTCTGCCTGCCACGTCTTGCCGACCCTGGAAGACGCTTACCTTGATCAGCGTACTCGGCAAAATCCACTCACGTTGTAACTTTTCTTCATAAGCAACAGGCGGCGTTATATAACGTTAGCGCAGGTTTTTCTGCGATGTTTAGATCATCTTCGAACTGCTGTGATTAAACGTTTAACGTTGAGGGTTTTATTAAACGCAATGTCATGCGTCGATTGTTTCTGCAACATGTAGCAAACTATCCGGATACTCGCTGCTGTGGCATTTTTGGCGCCGCTGCGCAGCCCAACGGGAGCAAGCCCCCTCGCCACAGGCAGCCATTGGGTGGGAGAGGGTTTACGATGAGCATACGAAACGTATACGCTTTGCATATCCACCTATCACAGTGAAGCGCATGGGCATCGTCAAAATCACCGATCAACTGCATGAACAACTGCGCTTGGCCAGCGCCGCCATGGACCGTTCCATCAACGCTCAGGCCGAGTTCTGGATCAAGATCGGCCTGCTCGCCGAGCTCAACCCGCACCTGCCGTACAACGAGCTGATCAACAAGTTGTTGCTCGACAAACCCGACCTGATCCGGGGGCGCGCTTGATGATCAAGACCCCCGCACAACTGGCCGTGATGCGTGAATCCGGGCGCCTGCTCGCGCAAGTCTTCAACATGCTCGACGGCTTTGTCGCCGCTGGCCGCTCGACTCTGCAGATGGACAGCGCGGTTGAAGCGTTCATCCGTAACGACCTGAAAGCGCGCCCGGCCAGCCTTGGGCAATATGATTACCCCTTTTGCATCAACACCTCGATCAACCAAGTGGTGTGCCATGGCATGCCCAGCGGCAAGGACGTGCTCAAGGACGGCGACATCATCAATATCGACATCACCCTGGAAAAAGGCGGCTTCATCGCCGATTCGAGCAAGATGTACATGATCGGCAAGGTGGCGCCCAACGCACAGCGGCTGGTAGAAAAAACCTTCGAGGCGATGTGGGCAGGCATTCGCCAGGTCAAGCCCGGCGCGCGCCTGGGCGATATTGGTCATGCGATCCAGAGCCATGCGCACGCCAACGGCTACAGCGTGGTGCGTGAGTATTGCGGCCACGGTATTGGCCGCGAGATGCACGAAGAGCCGCAGGTGCTGCACTTCGGCCGCCCCGGCACCGGGCTGGTATTGCGCGAGGGCATGGTGTTCACCATCGAGCCGATGCTCAATCAGGGCAGCTCAAAAGTGCGCAGCCTGAAGGATGGCTGGACGGTGGTGACCCAGGACAACAGCTTGTCGGCGCAGTGGGAGCACACCGTGGCGGTGACGGCGGATGGGTTTGAAGTGCTGACCCTGCAGGCTGGCGCCGCCCTTTAGATCAAAATCACATGCCGAACTCGGTCAAACTGTGAGAGGGGGCTTACTCCCGATGGCGGTGGGTCAGTCAATTCATGTATCAACTGTAAAACTGCAATCGGGAGCAAGCCCCCTCCCACAGGCTTTTTGCCTTGAGGTTTAAGGGCATATCCGTTATTTGGGCGATGGCTTGTATCGGTTCCGCTCTTACAGCGGGTCACTTTTGAAAGGACCGGAAGCCGGCCCAATCCCCAAGCCAAACTCGGTCAAACTGTGGGAGGGGGCTTGCTCCCGATGGCGGTGGGTCAGTCAATTCATGTATCAACTGTAAAACTGCTATCGGGAGCAAGCCCCCTCCCACAGAAAGCAAAAAAAGCAGATCTGCTGGGTATGCATGGTTACTTTTGGCTGGGCCGGCTTCCGGATCTATCAAAAGTGACTCGCTGTAAGAGCGAAACCGATATAAGCCATAACCCAAATACCGGATATATACCCAACCTGAAGAACACCCCGAGCCAGTCCGATGCGCGACAGCGCTACACCCAGAAAACTCACCACACCTGGCCCTGACGCTTCAACTCCAGCCGCCGCACAAACTCTTCCAGCACCAGGGCGTACAAGTCGTCCTGCAAGTAGGCATCTTCGATACCGGCGTCCATGTTGGGGTTGTCGTTGACCTCAATCACCACCACCTTGTCGCCGGATTGCTTGAGGTCGACACCGTAGAGGCCGTCGCCGATCAGGTTGGCGGTTTTTACCGCCAGCTCCACCACCGCCTTGGGGGCTTCGTGGACCGCCAGGGTGCGGCATTCGCCGTTGACGTCCTGGCCAATGGCTTTGTGGTTGTAGATCTGCCAATGGCCCTTGGACATGAAGTACTGGCAGGCAAAGATCGGCTTGCGGTTGAGTACGCCGATGCGCCAGTCGTATTCGGTGTAGAAAAATTCCTGAGCCAGCAGCAGTACCGAATGTTCAAACAACTCGGCGGTGGCCTTGAGCAATGCCTCCTGGCTTTCGACCTTGATCACGCCCCGGGAGAAACACCCGTCGGGGATTTTCAATACCAGCGGAAAACCCAGTCGCTCGCCGACACGCTCAAAGTCTTGCGGTCGATCCTTGTACAGAATTTCGGTGGCGGGCATGCCCAATTGGTGACTGTTGAGCAGGTCGGTGAGGTAGACCTTGTTGGTGCAGCGCAGGATCGATGCCGGGTCGTCCATTACCACCAGGCCTTCGCTTTCGGCTTTTTTGGCGAAACGGTAGGTGTGGTTGTCGACGCTGGTGGTCTCGCGGATCAGCAAGGCGTCGTATTCGGCGAGGCGCGAGTAATCCTTGCGCTCGATCAGTTCCACATCAATGCCCAGCCCCTTGCCGACACGGATGAAGTTTTCCAGCGCACGGGCATTCGACGGCGGCAGTTGCTCTTGAGGATCGTGCAAAATCGCCAGGTCATAACGCGCCAGTCGGCGTGAGCGGGGTTGGCGCCAGATCTTGCGGCTGAAGTTATCCAGTGCGTGGGCGAAGTGGTCTTCCTGGTCATCGCGTAACTTGTGCAACACGCCGGACTTGACCCCTTCAATGTGCCAACCGTTGTGTTTGCGAAACTCAACTAACAAAATCGGACAGGGAAAGGTTTCGAACAACTGGCGGGCCAACTCCTGCAACGGCTCTATGTTGGTTCGACCAAAGTAAAGCGTCAGCGTGAAGCCTTCGGTATTACTGTAAAGGTGATGGTTCAAGGCTTTATCGAGGGTTTTATCCAGGTCATCCAACGCCAGGCCATACAGCGACTTTTTGGTCAGCTCACTGATGGTGCGCACCGACGGAATCACCTTGTGCCCGCGCGCCTCAGCCAACAACGAACAGTAATAACCGTGCCCCAGGTACTTGTAGCCGCGGCACAGGTTGATCACCTGCACACGCTTGCCCGCCTCGCTCTCGGGCGTTTGCTCGAGGTACTCCTGGGCGCTGACGATGTCTTCGCTGGGAAAGTACGACGCCCAGTCTTCCTTGCGTTCGACAATAATCACGACTTGACTGGAACCTCGCGGTTGGGCCGAAAAATAACGCTGCGACGTTATTGTCGCCGCGACCGATTGCTCGGATACTTCACGCCAATGACTGTGTACCGCCGACATAATATTTGATCCGCTTTAGAGAACTCGACCTTTTCTATTAAGCACGATCTTTTAGAGAAGTCCCGTTTCGTTACGCAACTTTTACGGCGGTCATATGGCTCTTTCCTTTCGCGTTGCAACCCCCGCTGATGTGCCTGAATTGGTGGCACTGGAACAGCACTGTTTCACCACCGACCGGCTCTCGCCGCGCAGTTTTCAGTGGATGATCAGCCGCGCCAACGGGCAGTTGTGGGTCGCCGACAATGACGGCGATTTACTCGGTTACGCCTTGGTGCTGTTCCATCGCGGCACCTCGCTGGCGCGCCTGTATTCGATTGCGATTGCCGAGCACGCGCGGGGCATGGGCCTGGGCAAACAATTGCTGGCGCGCATTGAGGCCTGCGCCGTGGCGCATGACTGCGCCTACCTGCGCCTGGAAGTGCGCACCGACAACCCCGGCGCACTCGCTTTGTATGAGCGCAATGGTTACCGGCGTTTCGACCTGATCAACGATTACTACGAAGACCACGCCCCGGCCCTGCGCCTGGAAAAACGCATTCTGCAGCACCAGGTCGCGCGCCCACACAGCGTGCCGTATTACCCGCAGACCACCGATTTTACCTGCGGCGCCGCCTGCCTGCTGATGGCGATGGGCGCGCTGGTGCCTGCGCGCGTGGCCGGGCGCCGCGAAGAGCTGCAAATCTGGCGCGAGGCGACCACCGTGTTCATGACCGCAGGCCACGGCGGTTGCAGCCCGCAAGGCTTGGCGCTGGCGGCGTGGCGCCGGGGTTTTCGGGTGCGCATGCAGGTGAATGTGCGCGGGCCGCTGTTTCTGGATGGTGTGCGCGACCAGCACAAAAAGGACGTGATGCGTTTAGTCCATGAGGCCTTCGAAGAGGCGTTGGCCGGCAGCGATGTCGAGCAAGCCGTGGGCGGCGCACTGGACCTGCCGCAGTTGCTGCGCGAGGGCGCGCAGCCGCTGGTGTTGATCAGCAGCTATCGCCTCACCCGCTCCAAGTCGCCGCACTGGGTGATGGTCACCGATTGCGACGACGACTTTGTTTACCTGCACGACCCCGATGTGGACCACAGCCAGCAGCGCCAGCCGCTCGACTGCCAGCACCTGCCGGTCAGCCATGCGCAGTTCGAGCGGATGTGCCGTTTCGGCAGTAATAAATTGCGCGCGGCGGTGCTGGTGTTTAACCGGTGATGCTTAGGCCACCTGCTTGATCGCGGCCTTGGCTTCCAGCTCGCGTACCAGCGGCAATACGCGCGTGCCGAAGTACTCGACTTCTTCCTGAAAGTGCAGGAAGCCGGCCAGCACCAGGTCCACGCCCACCGCCTTGAGCGCGACGATGCGCTCGGCTATCTGCTGTGGGGTGCCGATCAGGTTGGTCTTGAAGCCGTCGTTGTACTGCACCAGGTCTTCAAAGCTGGATTTGGCCCAATTGCCCTCGCCTTCCGGTGAGGCTTTACCGGCCTGTTTGGCAGCATCGCCGAAGGCATTCACGGCCTCCGGGTCGGCCTTGTCGATGATGTCTGCGAGCACGGCACGCGCTTCTGCCTCGGTGTCGCGGGCGATGATAAACGCGTTGACGCCGACTTTGACCGAATGGTTGTTCGCCGCCGCCTTGGCGCGAATGTCATCCACCTGAGCCTTGATGCCTTCAGGCGTGTTGCCGTTGGTGAAGTACCAGTCCGACACGCGCGCGGCCATGTCGCGCGCCGCCCGCGAACTGCCGCCCTGGAACACTTCCGGCCGGCCCAGCGGCTTGGGCCTGAGGGTGTAGTTGTTGAAACGGTAGAAATCGCCCTTGAAGGTGAAGTCGTCCTGGCTCCAGACACCTTTCAGGGCGCGGATAAACTCCTCGGAACGCCGATAACGCTCGTCGTGTTCCAGCCAGGGTTCACCGATCGCCTGGAACTCGCCCTTGAACCAGCCGCTGACGATATTCACCGCGATGCGGCCGTTGGTGAGCTGGTCGATGGTCGCCAGTTGCTTGGCCGCCAGCGCCGGTTGCCAAGGGCCGGGCAGGATCGCTGCGATGACTTTGAGCGTGGTGGTCGCCGCCAGCAACGCATGGCTGAACGCCACGGATTCGTGCTGGTTTTCGGCGCCGTAACCGGCGGTGAAACGAATTTGCGTGAGGCCATATTCAAAGCCCGCCGCTTCGGCCAACTGCGCCAGTTTGCGGTTGTAGTCGATACCCCAATGGGTGCGTTGTTCGATCTTGCTCACCACCAACCCACCGCTGACGTTGGGCACCCAGTAGGCAAATTTCACGGCTTGCTGACTCATCGGGCATTACCTCGCACAAAGGGATGTAACAAGCGCTTGAGCAGCAAGCGTGCCAGGCCCGGCAAAGGCCCAGGCCATGGGGGCCGTGGCACAAAACGCGGCGCTGGATCGCTGAGCGGCTGATGTCAGGGATCGCGTCGATTTGTCGGTTCACTGTTGCTGGCGCAACAGCGCAGCGCACCTGCACCACGCAAACACGGGCGTTTGCAGCACGGCACGGACTGTGCAATCGCCCTCAGACTTGATCACTGCCAAGGAGCCGTCCCCATGACCGAGCAACACGTCATCAACCCGCTGTCCACCGGCGTCGACTACCCCACGTTGGCCGCGCGCTTCCGGCCGATATTCCAACGCATCGCCGACGGCGCGCTAACGCGCGAGCACACCCGCGCCCTGCCCCATGAACCGATCCAATGGCTTAAACAAGCAGGGTTTGGCGCGGTGCGCGTGCCCGTGGAATATGGCGGTGGCGGCGCGTCGTTGCCACAACTGTTCGAGCTGCTGATCGAACTCGCCGCCGCCGATTCCAACGTGCCACAGGCCTTGCGCGGGCACTTCGCGTTTGCCGAAGACCGCCTGAATGCGCCCCCCGGCGCGGGCCGTGAGGTTTGGTTCAAGCGTTTTGTCGAGGGTGATATTGTCGGCTGCGCCTGGACCGAAATCGGCAATGTCGCCATCGGCGATGTGGTCACCCAGGTCAGCCCCGACGGTGAACACTGGAAGCTCAACGGTGAGAAGTTCTACAGCACCGGCAGCATTTTTTCCGACTGGATCGACGTGTACGCGCAGCGCAGCGACACCGGCGGTGATGTGATTGCCGCCACCCGCACGCGCCAGCCTGGCGTTGCTACCAGCGATGACTGGGATGGCTTTGGCCAGCGCACCACCGGCAGCGGCACCACGCGGTTTACCGACGCGCGGGTGGAGGCGGAAAACGTTATCGATTTTGCTACACGTTTTAAATACCAGACCGCTTTTTACCAACTGGTGCTACTGGCGACCCTGGCCGGTATCGGCCGCGCTGCGCTCAACGACGTGGCCCATCAAGTGCGCAGCCGCAAGCGCATTTACAGCCATGGCAATGCCGCCCATGTCAGCCAGGACGCTCAAGTTCAACACGTGGTCGGTGACGTGGCGGCGCTGGTGTATGCCGCCGAGGCCAGCGCCTTAAAAGCCGCGGTGCCGGCGCAACAGGCGTACCTGGCGCGATTTGCCGGGGATGCGGTGGCTGAACGCGCAGCGAATGTGGCGGCGGAGATTGAATCGGCGACGGCGCAGGTGGTGGTGTCGGAATTGATCCAGCGTGCGACCAGTGAGTTGTTTAATGCGCTGGGCGCGTCGGATGTGCGCCAGGGTAAATCGCTGGATCGCCACTGGCGCAATGCGCGTACGGTGTCGTCGCACAACCCGGTGATCTACAAGGCGCGGATTGTTGGGGATTGGGTGGTGAATGGGACAGAGCCGCCGTTTGTGTGGCAGATCGGCAATGGCCCAGCCACGCGGGCTTGAGCCCGCTCGTTCCCTCGCTCTGTGTGGGAATGCAGCCCGTACAAAGGGACGCGGAGCGTCCCAAGCGGCGTTACCACGCGCAGCGTCGGAACGATCATTGCCCTACTCAAAACGCCAACTTATACCCAATCGTCATCAACATAATCGCCAGACAAGGGCGCAACACAGCGTCCGGGACTTTGCCGGTCATGTGGCTGCCCAGGTAAATCCCCGGCAGCGACCCTATCAGCAAAAAGCCCAACAAATGCCAGTCCATATTGCCCATGCCGGCGTGCCCCAGCCCCGCCACCAGGGTCAACGGCACCGCGTGTGCGATCTCCGTGCCGACCAAGCGCCGCGTGGCCAAAAACGGGTACAGAATAAACAACGCCACGGTGCCAAGCGCACCCGCGCCAATCGAGGTCAGCGCGACCATGCTGCCGAGTACAGCACCGGTCAACACCGTCAGCGCGTTCAGGTTACGCGGGCGCATGTGGTAATCATCGCCGGCATGCCGCTGGGCAAACGCCAACAAGCGCTTCTTGAACAGAATCGCCAGGGCCGTCAGCAGCAACACAAAGCCAAGCGCCTGCTTGATCACCGCGTTCATGGCGCTGGGGTCGGTGTGCAGGCTGGCCAGAAACCACAGGGTCAGCAGCACCGCAGGCACGCTGCCGAGGGTCAGCCAGCCGGTGATGGTCCAGTCGATGTTCTTGTTCTTGCTGTGCACCAACACGCCGCCCGACTTGGTGATCGCGGCGTACAACAAGTCTGTGCCCACGGCGGTGGCCGGGTTGATGCCGAACCACAACAGGATCGGGGTCATCAAAGAGCCGCCACCGACACCGGTCATGCCCACAATAAAACCAACGATCAGGCCCGCGACTACAAAACCAATATTACCCACATCCATTACAGCTACCCGCGGCCTTATAAATTTCTGGCCGAAGGATAGCGATTTTTCTTATAACCACTTATATCAATATGATCTGACTTTATGCCTTTTAGGCCATTCGCCGGCACACGTAGGCTTGGGTCTGGTAAGGGAATGCCACGGTTTCGCGCCCTTTGAGGTCGGGATGGGTGTCGATCAAGGCCTGCAATTGCGCGGTCACCGTGGCTTTTTCCGCCTCGCTCAGCACGGCGATGAAGCTGACCGAGAGGAAGCGGTCGATGATCACTTCTTGCGGGCTGCCAACGTGGGTGTAGGCAAAGCAGGTCAGTTCAGGCTCGGAAAAGTAGCGTCCGGTAAACGCCTCGCGCCAGTGCCCGCTGTGAAAACGCGGGGTATCGCCCTCGTAAGGGGTGATGATGTGCGTAATCGCGGCGACCCAATCCACCGATTCATCGCGCACGTTCCACACCAGCCCCAAGCGCCCGTCGGGCTTGAGTACGCGGTGGATCTCGGCCAGCGCGGCCTCGGTGGAAAACCAGTGGAACGCCTGCGCGCACACCAGTGCATCGGCGCTGGCGGTTTCCAACGGGATGGATTCGGCTGTGCCGTTTACCAGGCGCACGTCCGGCAACAGTGTTCTAAGCTGCGCGCCCATTGCCTGCACCGGCTCCACGGCAATCAACGTGGGCGCCAGGGTGCTGAGCAAACGGGTGAACTTGCCGGTGCCGGCGCCGAGGTCGACGACCGTCGAGTGCGCGTCAATGTGCAGCGCGTTGTTCAGCCAGCCCGTGAGTTGGCGTGGGTAGCCGGGCCGGCCTTGGGCGTAGGTAACGGCCTGGGCAGAGAAACCTTGTTGAGCAGACGTGTGTACACCAGTCATTGCCAATCTCTCATCGGGTAAAGCGGGGGCACAGTGTGCGCCCCAAAAAGTTTATTTTCTAATCCGTGCATCCAATCGTGCGCGCCGTGGGTAGTACAGACAGTCACCCCGCTGTTTTACTTAAATGGAGAAGCACCCATGAACGCTAAAGCACTGTTCTGCCTGACCGCCCTGCTGGCCGCTGCGCCAAGCGCCTTTGCCCAGACCGGCTTGCCGGACAGCATCAAAGTGCCGGACGGGCACAAGGTGGCAATGGAAACGACCGGCGTCGGCGAAATCACCTACGAGTGCCGCGACAAAGCCAACGCTACCGGCCAGACCGAATGGACCTTCGTCGGCCCCAAGGCCGTGCTCAATGACCGCAGCGGCAAGGCAGTGGGCACCTACTTCGGCCCACCGGCGACCTGGCAGGCCAACGACGGTTCAAAAATCACCGGCACGCAATTGGCCGTGGCGCCGTCGAGTGCGGGCAACCTGCCCTATCAACTGGTCAAGGCCAACCCGGCCGAAGGCAAGGGCGCGATGAGTGGCGTCAGTTATATCCAGCGCGTCGCGCTTAAAGGCGGCGTGGCGCCGAGCACCGCGTGTACCACCGCCAACAAAGGCAAGCAGGAAGTCGTGAAGTACCAGGCCGACTACATCTTCTGGGCGGCCGACTGAGTAAATTCAGCTATTCTGCTGCGATAGCGCCCCGGCCTTCGGGCCGGGGTATGGGTCTTGTTCTTGCGGCGCAAAACCGTGTCCCCAACTGAAAACCTGTTTGATTACGAAGCGTGTTTGCGTGCCTGCGCGCGGGGCGAGCAACGTGCCTTGCGCCAGTTATATGCGCAAGACAGCAGCCGTTTGCTCGGCGTGGCCCTGCGCATCGCCCGCGACAAGGCCCTGGCCGAAGACATCGTGCACGATGCGTTTATCAAGATCTGGCGCGGCGCCGGCAGTTTCGACGCCAGCCGTGGCTCGGCGCGCGGCTGGGTGTTCAGCGTTACCCGGCACCTGGCGCTGAACGCGGTGCGCAACCATTACCGCGAAGTAGCCTTGAGCGAAGAACATGAGCACCTCGCAGCACCTGACGACAGGTTTGAGTTCAGCGCACGCTCCGGGCAGATTTACCACTGCCTGGAACAGCTCGACCCGGCCCGTCGCCGTTGCATCCTTCACGCCTACGTCGACGGCTATTCCCACAGCGAAATCGCACAGAAACTGGACACGCCGCTGGGGACCGTCAAAGCCTGGATCAAACGTAGCCTCGCCGCGCTGCGGGAGTGCATGGCATGAGTAACCCACTTGACGAACTGGCCAGCGAATACGTGCTGGGCACCCTGGCGCCCGAACAGCGCGCCGAGGTCGAACACCGCCTTAAACATGACGTCGCGTTGCGTGCAGCGGTGGACGCTTGGGAACAGCGCCTGCTGCCATTGACCGCGCTGGCCGAGCCGGTGGCGCCCTCCGCTCACCTGTGGCGGCGCATCGAAGGCAACCTCGCCGGCAAACAGGCCGGCCCGGCGTGGTGGAACCTGCTGGCGGTGTGGCGCGGCCTGGCCGGTGCGGGGTTGCTGACCAGCGTGCTACTGACGGCGTTGCTGCTGACCCGCCCGCCCACTTCGGAGCCGTCTTTTGTGGTGGTGCTGGTGGCGCCGCAAAGCCAGGCGCCGGGCTGGGTGATCCAGGCCAGCACTGCGCAGAAAATCCAGCTGATTCCGCTGGGCGTGATGCACGTTCCGGCCGACAAGGCGCTGCAGTTCTGGACCAAAGGCGATGGCTGGCAAGGCCCGGTTTCGCTGGGGCTGGTAACGCCCGGGCAAACGCTGTCGGTGCCGCTGGACAGGCTGCCGCCGCTCACGCAAAACCAGCTGTTTGAGCTGACCCTGGAAGACCCTAACGGCTCACCGACCGGCAAGCCGACCGGGCCGATTCAGGCCATCGGCCGCGCGGTCAAGGTGCTCTGATCAGCTAACACTGGGCAACCACAGGCGAAACCGCGCCCCGCCCAACGGTGACGCTTGGGCCGTCAAGCTGCCGCCTTGTGCTTCAAGGGCGCGCCGGCTGATCGCCAGGCCGAGGCCGAAGCCACCCGTGGCGCGGTCGCGGCTGCGGTCGAGGCGATAGAACGGTTCAAAAATGCGCTCGCGCTGGTCCAGCGGAATGCCGATGCCGTCGTCGTCCACGCAGATTTCACAGCCTTTGGCGCACACCTTGACGCCCACCTGAATGCGCTGGTCGCAGTAGCGCGTGGCGTTGCGCAGCAGGTTTTGCAAGGCGCGGGCAGTCAGGCGCGGGTCGAGGCTGAAACGCTCCACGGCGCAGTCGAGCGCTACATTGATCACAATGCCGGGGTTTTCCAGCTCGTCGTCAACGCTGCCCAACACGCTGTCGATAAACTCGTCGAGCATCACCTCGACGCGCTCCGGCAACTGCGCCGGGTTTTGCAGGCGGCTGTAAGAGAGTAATTCCAGCACCAACTCATCCAGCTCGCGAATATGCGCCACCAGGCTTTGCAGGCGCTCGCGGCTCGCCTGCGGCAAGTCTTCAGACAACGCCAGGGCCAAGCCGAAATCCAGGCGGGTCAAGGGTGTGCGCAGTTCGTGGGACACCGCGTTGAGCAAGTCGCGCTGCTGGTTAAGCAGGTTTTCAACGTCATCGGCCATGGTGTCGAACACCGACGCCAGGCTGCCGATGTTGGAACTGGCCGGAATGCACGTACGCTCGCTAAGGTTGCCCTTGCCGAGTTGCGCGGCGGTGGTTTTCAGGCGCTCCAGGTCACGCCAGTGCGGCCGCAGCCAGATCAACAGGCAGGCCAGCAACGCCGCCACGATCAGTACGTTGATCGCCCAATACAGCACGTTCATGTCCAGCGGGTCGGGCGGTGTCGTCACCTTGACCACAAACTGCGCGTTGATCGGCGAGCTGATTTCTTCCATCCAGCCCCACTCACCCAAGCGCACAACCGGTTTGCCCTGCGCCAGCAACAGTGCCTCTTGCGGCGTGTAGCGTGCGTCCTCGCGCACCAGCAATTGCACGGTCAGCGGTGCGAAGTCACGCCCCAGTTGTTCGGTGACCTGTGACCAGCGCTCCACCGGCGCCCGCAGGTACTGTTTGACGATGAGTTTTTGCTGGCCGCGCGTTTGCTCGACGTTGTAGTTCATGTAGCGATGTTCGAACGCGTGGATCACGACCGTGGGGATCAAGTAGATCGCCGCGCTGTAGGTGACGATGGTGATCAAGTAAAGGCGTAGCAGTAAACGGTACATGGGTCAGCATTCCCACTCGGAACGGCTGAACAGGTAGCCCTTGCCCCATACTGTCTTGATCTTGCGCGCCTCGCCCGCGTGGTCGTCGAACTTGCGGCGCAGTTTGGAGATGGCCACGTCCACCGAGCGGTCGGTGCCGTTGAATTCGATACCGCGCAGGCGTTGCAGAATTTGGTCGCGGCTGAGCACTTCACCGGCATGCCGGGCCAACACCACCAACAGGTTATATTCACCGCTGGACAGCTCCACCGCCTGCTCGCGCCACGTGACCGTGCGTTCGGACAGGTCGATGCACAGGTTGCCCATGATGATTTGGTCATTCGCCACGTGCGGTTCCGACAAGCTGCTACGGCGCAGCAAGGTGCGCACACGGGCGAGCAGCACGCGCGGCTCGCAGGGTTTGGTGACATAGTCGTCGGCGCCCATTTCCAGGCCCAGCACCTGATCGTGGCTGTCGTCACGCGCGGTCAGCATCAAAATCGGCAAGCAGGCCGAGTCCGCGCGCAGCAGGCGGCACACCTGCAGGCCGTCGAGACCGGGCAGCATCAGGTCGAGAATCACCAGGTCCGGCGGGTTGAGGCGCGCACGTTCGCGTACGTGGTCGCCACGGCTGAGCACGTTGACGTGGTAGCCATTGCGTTCCAGGTAGCTGGCAATCAGCTCGGAGAGTGCGGCGTCGTCTTCCACCAGGAGGATGTTGGGCATGGTGTTTCCAAAGAATACTGTTAGGGGTTGTTAACAACCTGATGTGTTGCAGGATTGTGCAAGGATATACGCACGCGGCAGACTATGGGCTGCGCCTTACATTTCTTCACAGACCCGTTACAGAGCTTCACAGCACCCTGCAGCCGGAGTCTTTAGGATGCGCCAGTCAATAGTGGGATATAAGCATGTCGAAGAATCTGTTAGCGCCGTTTTGCTTGCTGGCCCTGGCACTCGCCCTGAGCGCGTGTGACAAGTCGGCCGCCGGCGCGCCGTCAACGCCGCCGGCCAAAGTGCGCGTCGAAACCCTGCAAGCCAAGCCGCTGTCCATCACCAGCGAACTGAGCGGGCGCATCGCCGCGCCACGCATCGCGCAAGTGCGCGCGCGGGTTGCCGGCGTGGTGATGCAGCGTGTGTTCAAGGAAGGCCACGACGTAAAACAGGGTGACGTGCTGTTCCGTATCGACCCGGCGCCGTTCAACGCTGATTTGGACAGCGCGCAGGCCAACCTGAGCAAGGCCCGCGCCAACGCGTTTCAGGCACGCCTGCAAGCGCAGCGCTACAGCCAGTTGGTCGAAAGCAACGCCATCAGCGGCCAGGAATACGACAATGCGCGCGCCGCCGTGCGCCAGACCAACGCCGAAGTCGCCGCCAACCAGGCTGCCGTTGAGCGCGCCAAACTCAACCTCGGCTACGCCACCGTGACCGCGCCGATCTCCGGGCGCATCGGCCGCGCGCTGGTGACCGAGGGCGCGCTGGTCGGCCAGAACGAAGCCACGCCGCTGGCGATCATCCAGCAACTGGACCCTATCCACGCCGACCTCACCCAGTCCACCCGTGAACTGAATGACCTGCGCCGCGCCTTCCGCGCCGGCAGCTTGAAGCAAGTCGGTCAGGACCAGGCCAAGGCCACGCTGATTGAGGACGACGGCAGCCTGTACCCGCTGCCGGGCAAGTTGCTGTTTGCCGACATCAGCGTGGACCCAGGCACCGGGCAAATCACGTTGCGCAGTGAGTTCCCCAACCCGGACCTCGACCTGTTGCCCGGCAGTTTTGTGCGCGTGCGTTTGGAACAGGCCGTGGATAAACAGGGCATCAGCGTGCCGCAGCGTGCCATCACCCGCGACAGCGCCGGCATCCCGATGGTGTTGCTGGTAGATGCCGAGCTTACTGTCAGCCAGCATCCGGTGGAATTGGGCGCGGTGATTGAAGACCGCTGGATAGTCAGCAGCGGGCTCAAGCCCGGTGACCGCATTGTCGTCGAAGGCCTGCAACACGCGCGCCCCGGTGAAAAAGTTGAAGTGGACGACAGCCCAGCCTCGGGCCAGCCAGTCAAGGAATAACCCGCCATGCCGCAGTTCTTTATTGACCGCCCGATCTTCGCGTGGGTGGTGGCCCTGTTTATCCTGCTGGCCGGCGCGCTTGCCATCCCGCAGTTGCCGGTGGCGCAGTACCCCAACGTCGCGCCGCCGAAGGTAGAAATTTCCGCAACGTACCCCGGCGCCTCGGCGCAGACGCTGGATGAAAGCGTGGTCAGCCTGATCGAGCAAGAGCTCAACGGCGCCGATCACCTGCTGTATTTCGAATCCCAGAGCAGTTTGGGCACGGCGACCATCACCGCCACCTTCCAACCGGGCACCGACCCGGAGATGGCCCAGGTCGATGTGCAAAACCGGCTCAAGGCAGTGGAGCCGCGCTTGCCGCAGGCGGTGACCCAGCAAGGCCTGCACGTGGAGAAAGTCTCCGCCGGGTTTCTGCTGCTGATCACCCTCACGTCCAGCGACGGCAAGCTTGATGACGTAGCGCTCAGCGATTACCTGGCGCGCAACGTGATGAACGAGCTCAAGCGCCTCGACGGTGTCGGCAAGGCGCAGTTGTATGGCTCCGAGCGGGCAATGCGCATTTGGATCGACCCGCAAAAACTGATTGGCTTCAACCTGACGCCCGCCGACGTTAACGCGGCGATTGGCGCGCAGAACGCACAGGTGTCGGCGGGCAGCATCGGTGATTTGCCAGGCACCAAAACCCAGGAAATCACGGCGGCGATTGTGGTCAAAGGCCAACTGTCGACCCCGGCGGAATTTGCCGACATCGTGCTCAAGGCCAACCCTGACGGCTCCACCGTGCGTGTCGGCGATGTGGCGCGGGTGGAAATCGGCAGCCAGGAATACCAGTTCTCCACCCGCCTGAACGGCATGCCGTCGACCGCCGTCAGCGTGCAATTGTCGCCCGGCGCCAACGCGCTGAACACCGCGACGCTGGTGCGGGCGAAGATGGACGAGCTGTCGCGGTACTTCCCGGCCAACGTGGAATACAAGATTCCGTACGACACCTCGCCGTTCGTTAAAGTCTCGATCACCAAAGTCGTTTACACCTTGCTGGAAGCCATGGCGCTGGTGTTTGCGGTGATGTTTCTGTTCTTGCAGAACGTGCGCTACACCTTGATCCCGACGCTGGTGGTGCCGGTGGCGCTGATGGGCACTTTCGCCACCATGCTGTTGCTGGGCTTTTCGATCAACGTGCTGACCATGTTCGGCATGGTGCTGGCCATCGGCATTCTGGTGGACGATGCAATTGTGGTGGTGGAAAACGTCGAGCGCATCATGGCCACCGAGGGTTTGTCGCCCAAAGAGGCCACGCGCAAGGCCATGGGCCAGATCACCGGGGCCATCGTCGGTATCACCCTGGTGTTGGTCGCGGTGTTTTTGCCGATGGCGTTCATGCCGGGTTCGGTGGGGGTGATCTACCAGCAGTTCTCGCTGTCGATGGCCACCTCGATTCTGTTCTCGGCGTTCCTGGCCCTGACCTTGACGCCGGCGCTGTGCGCCACCTTGCTCAAGCCCATCGGCAAGGGTGAGTACCATGCCAAGGGCGGTTTTTTTGGCTGGTTCAATAAACGTTTTGATCAGCTTACCGACCGCTATGAAGGCTGGGTCGTCTATGCGCTCAAGCGCAGCGGCCGTTACCTGTTGATCTACCTGGTGTTGCTAGTGGGCTTGGGGCTGATGTTCAGCCGCCTGCCCTCCTCGTTCCTGCCGGTGGAAGACCAGGGTTACACCATCACCGATATTCAGTTGCCACCGGGCGCGAGCAAAAACCGCACGGTGCAAGTGGTCGAGCAGATCGAGGCGCACAACGCCAAAGAGCCGGGCGTGGGTGATACCACGATGATTCTGGGGTTCAGTTTCTCTGGCTCCGGGCAGAACGCGGCACTGGCGTTTACCACACTCAAGGATTGGTCGAATCGCAGCAGCAAAGACTCTGCCGCAGCGATTGCCGACCGCGCCAACGCCGCGTTCAGCGAGCTCAAGGATGCGCTTGCCTACGCCGTGCTGCCACCGCCGGTGGACGGCCTGGGGACCTCCAGCGGTTTCGAGTTCCGCTTGCAGGACCGCGGTGGCGTCGGCCATGCCGCGCTGATGGCGGCGCGCGCTGAACTGCTGGCTAACGCAGCAAAGAGCCCGATCCTCGCCAACGTGCGTGAAAGCGCCCTGGCCGAAGCGCCGCAAGTGCAACTGGACGTCGACCGCAAGCAGGCCAACGCACTCGGCGTGTCGTTTGCCGAGGTGGGCAACGTGCTGTCCTCGGCCATCGGTTCGGCCTACATCAACGACTTCCCCAACCAGGGCCGCATGCAGCGGGTGGTGGTGCAGGCCGAAGGCGACCAGCGCAGCCAGGTGGCGGATTTGCTCAAGATCAACGTGCGCAACACCGCCGGAAACATGGTGCCGTTGTCAGCGTTTGTCGAAGCCAAGTGGACCCAAGGCCCGGCGCAATTGACTCGTTACAATGGCTACCCGGCCATCGCCATCAGCGGCGAAGCGGCGCCGGGGCACAGTACCGGTGAGGCCATGGCGGAGATCCAGCGCCTGGTCGGCCAACTGCCCCCGGGCCTGGGCCAGGAATGGACGGGGTTGTCGTTGCAGGAACGCTTGTCCGGCGCGCAGGCGCCATTGCTGCTCGGCCTGTCGCTGCTGATCGTGTTCCTGTGCCTGGCGGCGCTGTATGAAAGCTGGTCGATTCCGACGTCGGTATTGCTGGTGGTGCCGCTGGGTGTGCTGGGCGCCGTACTGGCGGTGACGTTGCGCGGCATGCCGAACGACGTGTTCTTCAAGGTCGGCTTGATCACCATTATCGGCTTGTCGGCGAAGAACGCGATTTTGATCATCGAGTTCGCCAAGGACCTCTATGAACAAGGCGAAGATTTGATCGACGCCACCTTGAAAGCCGCACGGCTGCGCCTGCGGCCGATCATCATGACCTCGCTCGCGTTTATCCTCGGCGTAGTGCCGTTGGCGATTGCCACCGGCGCCAGCTCGGCCAGCCAGCAAGCCATCGGCACGGGCGTGATCGGCGGGATGATCACCGCAACGCTCGCGGTGGTGTTTGTGCCAGTGTTTTTTGTCGTCGTCATGAAGCTCACACGCAAACGGTAAGGGAAAGCTGCAAGCGGCAAGCTACAAGCGGTAAGGAAAGCTGCAAGCGGCAAGCCACAAGCGGTAAGGAAAGCTGCAAGCGGCAAGCTACAAGCTGCAAGGAAAAGCAGGTTTGCTTTTGACTTGTAGCTTGTAGCTTGCAGCTTGCAGCTTGCAGCTTGTAGCTTGTAGCTTGTAGCTGCCGTTCTACAACTTCCGCAGTTTTGTGAGCACCTATGGCCTTCCTCGCCCGCACCCACCCTCGCCTTTCATCCGCCGCCGTATTGGGCCTTGCCGTGGGCATTCTGGCACCGGCGGATACACTCATCAGCAAGATCCTCATCGGCTGGAACGCCGGGGTCTGGATTTATCTGCTGCTGATGCTGTGGCTGACCAGCCGCTCGCAAGCCGACGAGGTAAAACGCATCGCCGAAATCGAAGATGAAAACGCCGGGCTGGTGCTGTTCATGGTGTGCATTGCGGCAATTGCGAGCCTTGCGACCATCACGGTAAACCTGGTGGGCAGCAAAGACCTGGACAGCACAGCACGCCTGCTGCACTACGGGTTTACCGGCATGACGGTGATCGGCTCATGGTTGCTGACCGGGGTGATTTTCAGCGTGCATTACGCGCGGCTTTTTTACACGTGGGAAGGCGACGAGCCGGCGCTGCGGTTTGCCGATGATTTGCGCAACCCCAATTACTGGGACTTCCTGTATTTCTCGTTCACCATCGGCGTGGCGGTGCAAACCGCTGATGTGGGTGTTGCCACGCGCAGCATGCGTAAAGTGGTGCTGGGCCAGTCATTGATCGGTTTTCTATTCAATACCGCTATTCTGGGCTTCTCGATCAATATCGCGGCGGGCCTGTTTAGTTGAGCCTGGCGAGCTTATATAAAAACGCTATTAAAAATCCTTTTTTAGACTGTCAACTCTGACAGTAGACATTCCTGCGTGAATGCATTTAATAGCAGAAGTCATTTAAGCATGACGTTTCACAGTTTTAGTTTAACGACCCGCACCGGCCGCTAAAAAGACAAGCAGGCATTTGTAAACTGTGACTTTTGACAGTTACATAAAATTTGCTTTTGCCGCTTGATAGAGAGCGTCAGAAGCATCAGGGCTTCTGGGTTTTGCACACACATCAGAGATGGAGAGGCGATCATGTCAGCACAACTGAAATTGGCAACTGATATCCCGAAAACCCGCGACGCATCTGGCGATGTCAACGGAAAGATTGGTGACCACATTTTTAAAACCGATAGCGGAAAATGGAACGTCCATGACAACACTATTGAGGTGTATCTGATTGATAAACATGACGACGGCAGCGTGGCAGAAGAGGTGTTCATCCAATTTTCAAGCGACGTCGAACACAACAAGGAACTGAAGCTGCAGCCCCAGAGGTCTCCGCTGGCCTGGGTTTCCTTCAAGGCCTCTAAACCGCCCCGGGTCGTCCAGTGCATCGAGGCAACCCTGTTTATTGAAACGCTGTCACTCAGCCCTTTTGAAGTAAAAGGCCAACTCCGTGGCACCACGGATGAAGCTGATCAGCCGGTCGACATCAGTTTTCACCTGAAACAATAATTAATTGCCAGCGCAAAAAAAGCCCTGATCTTTCGATCAGGGCTTTTTTATGTCTACTGCGCTATTTAGAAGGAATAACGTACGCCAACGTTGGCACCCAGCACCTGGTCAATTTTATCGCTGGTACTGGTCTCAAGGTCGGCATGCATTTGCAGGTTCTGCGACAGCTTCACCGCCAGGCCGGCACCAAACTTGGCGCGCGAGCCCGACAAGTCATTATTGAAGGTCTGGTTGTTGACCGACACCTTGTTATTGTTGGCAAACTCGTGCACAAGCGCCGCACGCAGGTAAGGCTGAACAATCGCGCCACTGTCGAGCTGGATGTCACGCCCAACCGTTGCACCGGCTTCGCCGACCCGTGAACGGGTGCGTTCGCCTTCCACTTGCAGGCCATTTTTCAGGCTGTAAGTACCGCCCTGCACCACGATTGTCGACACGCGAGCATACGGTTCAACATACCAGCCATCGTCGAGTTTGATATTGCGACCGAACTCCGCCGAGAGGCCGCCGCCCACGTTGTTATAGTTACCTTTGGTCGTGTTGTTATCGCTGAGTGCTACCTTGGCTTCGTTCTGGAAACGGTTGGCCTTGGCGACCGCATCAAAGTAGAAACCGCTTTCCTGGTCCATCCAGGTTGCATAAGCGCCCACGAAGTAACTCTTGATCGTGCCGGAAGAGCCGCGAGCCAGGTTAAGGTCGGACGTACTGTGGCCGGCCATCACGCCCACCAGCCATTGGCTGTCTGCCAACGGCATGTCGGCACCGATGGAGAAACCACGCTGGTTCTGCGTATAAGCCGTGCCGGAATTTTCAGACACGTTGTATTTATTACCGAAACCACGGATCCACAGACCCGCCTGGCCAGGCTCGAACCGCAACTCACCCATACGCGCACGCAACGACGCTTCTTCGCCGTACATCACGGTCGGCGCGGTGTTGAACAGGGCCGTGACCACGCGAGTGCTGCGGCTTCTTACGCGTGTTTCCGGATCGAGGTACCAATCGGTACCTTCTTTTTTCAGATCGTAAGCAAAGGCACCTGCGTCGACCGGGCCATTCACCAGGGAGAACTGCGCATCACCGCCGCCCGTATGAACCACGCGAATCTGATCGGGGTTAACCGGCTCAGCGCCGCTGGCAGACAGCAACACGCCATGATGACCCGTAGCTTCACCGGTAACATTGATGAAATCGGCCTTGCCTTGCGCAAAATCGGCGCCCATGACAAACGTACCATCACCGGCAAGCGTATTAAGGTTCAGTTGATAGAACGCATCCGCAGCGCCCAGGGTGACCGTACCACCGGTCATGTTCAGCACACTGACCTGGCTGTCGCCGGTCATGGTCCAATTGGACGCGTTGCCCACGCTCAAGCTGGAGACATTCTGCAACTGGCCAGTCAACTCGGCGTTGTTTTGCAGCGTCAAATGGGCGGTGCTGGTGCCGTCGGCAACTACGTTTCCGGTCAAGCGGCTGTTATCAACAATCATCGCCGCCGAACCGCCGCCCGAGACCGTCAGCAGATTACCGTCGCCGCCCGTCAGCGTGGAGCCGTTGCGCACCTCTATCGCCACCACAGGGGCTCGACCTTGCGTGCCCCTGACCGAGATGGCGGAACCGGTTTTACCCTCTACGACGGATTGATCCAATACCAACTTGCTGTCAGTGGTATCAAAACGGCCACGGGTGAACGACACTCCGTTGCCCTGGCCGACGATAGTACTTTGGCTGGCCGTGGCCGTAGCACCTTGCAAGGCAAGACCAGCGCTGCCAGCACCGGTACCTTGTACGAGGGTGTTTTGCTTGAAGTTCAACACGCTGCCGTTGGTGGCTTCTGCACCGCCGCCGGACCCGCTGATGACACTGTTGCTCGCCTCTACAGACGAGCCGTTCGCAGTACCCGCAGCACCCAGTGCCTGCAGGCCTACTCCGTGACCGTTGGTGACAGTGCTGTCTTTGATAACGGCCGCACTTTGTTCCAGACGCAAGGCGCCGAACAGCGGGTTGTTCGAGGACACTTTCGATGCGTTGATATTAACGGTGGAACCCGCAGTTGCACGAATATCACTGGCCAGACTGCCGCGGTTCATGTTCAACGCAGAGTCAGTCAGTGTAATGGTTGTTGCGGTTGCGCTGTTCATGTCCAGGGTGGACGTATTGAATAATTGCCAATCCGTAGATTGCTCAGTGGCGTTGATATTTTTTTGCTCACCGTTCAACTGAGCCGCTTGCGCGTGCCCCTGCATCGCCGCAAACAGACAGAATGTAATGGTGGGGACTTTCATCATCGCACTTAATGGTTTGAGTTCGAATGTATTCAGTGGCGACATGCTCAATCACTCTTCAGGTGAGGCCTACGAAAACGGTTCGGCCACTCTGTGGGAGTGAAGCCTTACCTGTGAGGCGCACAGATTAAGGAGTAAACATCCGACATTCTGTAGGAATAATCCCTAAAGCTTCTGGTAAAAAACTGTGTATACCGTGGTCTATTAAGCAGAATATTGTCAGTGACTTCCGCCTCCCTCTAAAAGAGGGAGGCGTCGTCATAACGGCCGTTTAATTAAGCGCCGTTTCAAGGTGCTGAGTTATGGCGTGAGTGGGCTAAAGTCGCAAAACGAATTCGACAAGGCCGCGCGTGAGTTCACGCTGGCATTACCGCGCCCACTGATATTGCCGGTAATCCGAGCGATGCTGGTGGCCTCCACGCGTCCCAATCGACCGATCTTGAGTAAATCGAATGGCACGATAAACGTGAAACCACTGGCGACAACCGCTGGCGTAATGGTTTGAGTGAAAGTCCGAGTCTCGTCGGCTGTCGGAGTCCCGGTACGCGGAGCGAATACCCGAACACTCAAGGTCAGCGTCGCCCCCAGCACAAGCCGCGCGTCCGCTGGCACGAAGATCCTCCCGTCTTAGTCAGCCGGGGTCACTTGCGGCCTTAGCCCGAACGAATCGCAGTTCCATATGGTGCTCGGGCCGCTGCCAAGCACACGTACAAACTGCGGCGGTGCCAGGGTAATCGTCACCACATCGGTCACAGTGATCGGTGTATCCGGCGCTCTATTGAGGTTGTCGGCGGGCGCAGGGGTTGCCGACGGTGCAACAAAGTAATGAATGTTCTGGGGACCGTTAAACTTGATTAAGTTAGAGGCCCAGGGGATTGTAAAGCTGATCGTGTCACCGGGAAGTTGAACGGTGATTTCAAAAGGCGGCAGAACGGCGATGCCGTCGTCCCCTACAACGTGAATCCACTGCCCAGGCGCCGGCAAATCGGCGGCGGTCCACAGTACGATCTGCACCGTAATAGGTTTATTGGCATGCTCGGCTGTCAGCACATCCGGCACCAGCGAACCTTCGCCAAAGATATGCGCTTGGTTCAGCGCAGGGTTACGGCTGCCAGGCAGTCCCGGGTTTTCCGGCCCCGTCACGCTCAAGTCGACGTTGATCGTTTTGATCAGAGAATCGAAGGTCTCACCGTTTCGTACAATGCGATATTGTACGGCAGTCGGCTGCGGCCCTCTCCTGTTCGCGTAGTCAGCAATGATCAAAGGGTTAAGCGCGCCTCCCGAATAGATTAACGGAAAGTTCGTGAACGTCGAAGATACCGCCGTGAACGGTTGTACGCCCCATTTCAACTGAATTTGATCCAGGGTTGGCTGATGGTTCAAGTAAGTTCGAACATGCGCCTCGATAACGGCAAGATAGTCAGCAATATTGAGCAGGTTATCGAGACTGCCACCTTCCGGTGCCGGTGCCAAAGGAATGAAAATTTCCCGTTGCTCCGGCGCAGGCAACAACGCCACCAGGAAGTTGCTGACGACTGATGGCCGACTGACGTTCCCCGCAGCATCGGTGATGGTGTAGAACAAATTCCAGTTGCCACTGCCGGCGACTGCGCTTGCAGGCACCGTAAACGTGTTGCCGGTTTGCAGCATCAACCGTGGCGGGACTGTCGCACCCACCTCAACGGCCGGCAGTGGGATCAGGCCTTGGCTCCAGTAATACCGGAGAGTATCGCCGAGTTCCCATTGCCCGCTCGGCAGCGGGTAGGCGTTGTCGGGAATGGTGAAGGGCAGCCCGCCGTCGGCGTTAATGATCGTTTGGGTAAGCGGCGCACCCACCGGTAGAGTGCCCGTGTATACCGAGACAGGTGGCACATCACGAGTGATCAAACTGGCGTATGGCGCAATCCTGTCAACTTTGAAAGGCGTGCCTGCCGAAAACTCCAGCGCGTCGCTGGGTCTTTCTGCTCCCGTGTCATCAAACGAATTCACGTACAGCAGGTGCCGGAGCTGAAATTGACCATGCACGAACCCTCCCGCACCTAGCGGGGCCGGAATAGCTATGTCAATAGAGTTGCCGGCAGCCGGGAGCGTGAACTGGATTGGGCCATGTATCTTAATCCAGTTGGGGAGCGGCTTGGTGAGGTCTTGTTGTTGAACCTCGATCCAGTCACCATCGTCTGATACCGCACCCAAGGGGCACGTCAGGGTTATACCCACCCCGGCGGTCGCGGCTGAAATAAGGCCCGTCAATGGGTTCAATGCCTCTACGATGCTGGTCGGTTCCAGTGTCACCGGGCCGGCAAGTAGTGCCGCAGCTCTTGCAGATATTTTGGTGCTCATTTCATAGTCTCCATCACGATTTGATATAAATGCCGAACAAACACATAGCGTCAACATGCGTTAAACCTTGTTGACCCTTGAGAGCCTTACTTCTTTCTGCGCCCACCAACTAACGTGTTGACGGTGAAGAAATCATTCATGGATACCGTGCACCCCACCCGGCGCGCCGGCGGTTTAACGTCGACCAGCGCTTACTTGTGTTCAGGGCCGATGCCGTTCGGGCCGCAGTAGTTGCCCGTGGAAAACTTACGGTCAATTTGCACATAAGCAACGGCTGACGCGCCCAGCGGAATGCCGTTTCGCGACACGCTGTAACGCGCCGAGCCACCGGCAAAGTCACTCAACGGCCGGATTAGATTTTCATAATCATCTACCCAGAAACTATGGATCGCATCGGCCGCGCCCCATGTATAGCTGAAGGTTTGCGCGGTTGAAGCAATCGGATTACGGTCCGGGTAATTTAAATACCCCTGCCACGTTAAGACGACCACGTCTCCCGCCCGCAATGTATTCGGCGCCGGGTTAACCGCTACTTCAATGCCTTGCCATATCGGCGGCTGCGTCTTGCAATTAAGAAACTTGTTAGGGTGTTGTAACGTCTGAGGGAAACTCGGCCGCACATAGTTAACAGGTGGTACCAGGCTGACAAAAACTATCTGGTCAGGCGATAACTGTTGGTTGACGCCATTGTCTGTCTGATAATTAACAAGGGTTGTCGCATTACTGCCGCCAGCCTGAATGACCGCCCACGCAATCGCGTTATCAAAGTCAACAACATCCCCGGCCACATCACCGGCCTTGACCCGATAGGTCGCTACCGGCGCCGCTTGGCCCGGCCAGAAAAGCAACGCCCGCTCGCCAAGTACGGGGTTGTCGAACAGCGTAAATGAAGCCCTTACAGGCTGGTTGGCATCGCGGTTGTCCAAGCGATTGGGAACCGGCGAAATCGCGCCATGGATATTCACCAGGGCTAATTGGCGGTTCAACAGTGCAGGCGCCTGAGGGTTTTCCTGGCCCGCGATCGTCATGTCCACCGTGACCCGTTTCACAGGGGAGCCTACCCCCGGGCCCAGCGTATCCCCGGCACGCAGAATAAAGTAGCGCACCGGCAGGTCAATAATGCGGCGTAAATTCGCGCCTTTGGCAATCAACACCGTCCACGCCACAGGCACAGTGCGCGGCAACGCGTTTACAGGCACCGCCGCAAGCTTGATGCCGTCCCACTCAACCACACACTGGTCACCCGGCAGCGGGTTGTCGTATTGACGCACCCTGACCGAAACAATGTTGCGCGCGTCTTCCCGATTAACCAGCAGGTCCGAGTCATAAGCCGGAACTTCGGGTATCGACAAATTGGCAGGCGGAGCATTCAGGAGCAACTGGGTACTCGCGACCAACGAGTACTGAGGAGAGACATTGCCGGCACGGTCACGTATTCGATAAAAGAAATAGAGTGTGGGCGAGCCGGCAAACTTGCGAATTTCCGCGACTGGAATATTCACCCGCATTGGCCCGCTGATGGCCGCAAATGCTTGCACTGGAAATGCCGGGCGTGTGGGCAGCGCGTCTTTCGCACTTAAATAGCCTAATATCGTGTCGCCGACTTTTCGATCAAGGTAATCGCCGGGCACTTCGACGCCGATTGTTGTGTTACTGCTTAAATCGAACTCCGTAACAGGGTCCAGCAGAAATTTGGCCGCTTTCAGCACTTGGCCGCCGCCTGGCGCGACCCGGTCGATGATAATCGTCGTGGTGAGCGAACGCTCGAACACTTCGCTGTCTTGAAACAGGTTATTGACGCGATAAGAGAGGTTCACCACCGCATTGTTTTGAAAATACGACTGAGGAATTTTTACTTCAAGCGGAAATTTATCCGCGGTGATAGGCCCGCGTAACTCTATTGGCTCAAGGTCAAACGCGACGCTTCCCTTAACCTGCCATGTAAACGTCACCCAGTCGCTCTCGCCAACGCCAGGCAACTGTTTCCAGGGTTCCATTAAATTGACGGCCAGGTCGGCAAACAGAAACTGTATCGGGATCAACCCATCTGGCAGTGCATCCTCTATCTGCGGCGCGGGCAACGTCGGCGCTGCCGACACACTGGCAGCTCTAATATTGCTGTTGGTAGTATCCCCTGAAGCGTTCCCCATGTTCTTCTCCGCCGCGTTTGTGCATCGCTGTAAAGAACTACGTTAGGAAAGATTGAATACCCAACGCCGCTCTTCGGATACTGTCAGAACTAACAGGTAGCGCCTCCACTCGTCGGGCTGAGCCGGCGCTGATCGCACAGTTGCACCGAAATACACTTGACTTGCTTTCGTCGTTGAGGCTTCCTGAAACCGGTTTCAACGCTCAACAACATCCAATAAGAAAGGCCTGCTACCGTGACTCCTTTTTCCGCCGCCCAGCGCAGCCGCGTGACCATGCTTGACGTAGCCGAGCTTGCCGGCGTGTCCAAAGCCAGCGTGTCGCGCTTTATCGGCGATGACCGCGCCCTGCTCTCCGACGCCATTGCCTTGCGCATCGAGCAGGCGATCAGCGAACTGGGCTATCGCCCCAACCAGATGGCCCGCGGTTTGAAACGCGGCCGCACGCGCTTGATCGGCATGTTGGTGGCGGACATACGTAACCCCTACTCCATTGCCGTGATGCACGGCGTCGAAACCGCCTGCCGCCAACATGGCTACAGCCTGGTGGTGTGCAACACCGACCGCGATGACGATCAGGAGCGCCAGCATTTGGCGGCGCTGCGCTCGTACAACATCGAAGGGCTGATCGTGAATACGCTTGGCCATCACCTGGATCAACTGCTCGAACTGCAGCAAGAAATGCCGCTGGTGCTGATCGACCGCAAAGTCGAGCCGCTGCACAGCGACCTGGTGGGCCTGGATAACCCGGCAGCCGTGCGCATGGCAGTCGAACACCTGCAGCAGCAGGGTTATCGCGACGTATTGCTGGTCAGCGAAGCCGCCGATGGCACCAGTTCACGCCTGGAGCGCCAAGTCAGCTTCGAGGCAGAGATTGCCGCGCGTCCGGGGTTGACCGGCGCAGTGCTTGAACTGAATGACGACCTGGAAAACCGCTTGCAGCGTTTTCTCGCCAAGCCCGGCCCCAAGGCAGTGTTTTGCGCCAATGGCGTCGCCGCGCTGGCCTGTACCCGCGCGCTCAAAATATTGGGCTGCAGCCTGTTTGAAGAGGTCGGCCTGATCGCCCTGGATGACCTCGACTGGTACCCGCTGGTGAGCAACGGCATCACCGCCCTCGCCCAACCGACCGCTGCGATTGGCGCCAGTGCGTTTGACTGCCTGCTCAAACGCCTGCGCGGCGATGACGCGCCGACACGCACCCTGGATTTCCTGCCGCAACTGATTATTCGTGGCTCAACCCAATTCAAATAATTTTTTATAAAAAATGAAACCGGTTTCAGAGGTTAACAACCATGCTTAAATACCCCGTCTCCATCAGCCTTTCCAGTTACGGTGCCGACCTCGTGCGCCAACAGGGCCAATTGAGTTTCGTCACCTTGCTCAGTGCCGCCGGCGCCCAGCGCATCGAGTGGCGTGAAGAACTGCTGACCACCGAACAGCCCGCCGCCCTCGCCCAGGCCGCCGCCGAGCATGGCCTGGAGTCGCTGTATTCCTCGCCGCTGGAACTTTGGGTCGCCGGGCGCGCCCAGCCGAACGCCGAACTCGCCGCCACCCTGGACCGCGCCCAGGCATTCGGCTCGCGCTGGCTGAAAGTCTCGCTCGGCTATTTTACCGACACCAACGACCTGCAAAGCCTGCACGCCCTGCTCAACCGCCACCCGGTCAAGCTGCTGGTGGAAAACGACCAGACCCTGCACGGCGGGCGCATCGAGCCGATGCAACGCTTCTTCAGCGAAGTGGAGCGAGTGGGCTTGCCGCTCAAGATGACGTTCGACATCGGCAACTGGCAGTGGCAAGACCAATCTGCGCTCACTGCCGCCCGCTTGTTGGGCCGGCACGTGGATTACCTGCATTGCAAGGCGGTTGCGCGTCGCCCGGATGGCAAGCTGGTCGCCGTACCGCCTGGCGCCACCGACTTGCATACGTGGAAACAACTGCTCAACCATATGACTCAAGGTATTACCAGGGCCGTGGAGTTCCCGCTGCAAGGCGATGACTTGATCGAGGTCACCGCGCAACAGGTCGCCACCCTCGCCCTTCTTGGCCAACCCCGTGCGGAGAATGCGTATGTCTGAGATCGATATCCTCTCGTTTGGTGAAACCATGGCGATGTTTGTCGCCGAACAGACCGGCGACCTGGCCGCTGTCTCCCAGTTCCACAAACGCATTGCCGGAGCCGACAGCAACGTCGCCATCGGCCTGTCGCGGCTGGGTTTCAAGGTGGCCTGGCTGAGCCGCGTGGGCAACGATTCGCTCGGGCGCTTTGTGGTCGACACGCTGAAAAAAGAAGGCCTGGATTGCCGTCACGTGGCGGTCGACCCGCTGCACCCCACCGGCTTTCAGTTTAAATCGCGCGAAGAAACGGGCGCTGACCCGCAGGTTGAGTATTTCCGCAAAGGCTCGGCGGCCAGCCACTTGTCGATCGCCGGCATCAGCCCCGCGTTGTTGCAAGCGCGGCACCTGCACGCCACCGGCATTCCGCCGGCGTTGTCCGAGGCCACGCACGCGCTGTCGGTAGAGCTGATGACGCAGATGCGCAAGGCCGGGCGCAGTGTGTCGTTTGACCCGAACTTGCGCCCATCGCTGTGGGCCAGCCAGGCGCAGATGATCCGCAGCATCAACGCCCTCGCGGGCCTGGCCGACTGGGTGCTGCCAGGCTTGAGCGAAGGCCGCTTGCTGACTGGTTTCGACGACCCGGCCGACATCGCAGCGTTCTACCTCGACCAGGGCGCCGAAGCCGTGGCGATCAAGCTGGGGCCGGATGGCGCCTATTACCGCACGCACATGGACCAGGGCTTTGTCGCCGCCTTCCCGGTGGAAAAGGTGGTGGACACGGTCGGCGCCGGTGATGGTTTTGCCGTCGGCATGATCAGCGCCCTGCTCGAAAACCTAAGCTTCCCCGAGGCGGTACAGCGCGGCAACTGGATCGGCAGCCGCGCCGTGCAAAGCCGCGGAGATATGGAAGGTTTGCCGACCCGCTCGGAGCTGCCCACGCCCTCCGTTGCATAACCCGTTACCTGTTGCCACAACTACAACAAGCTCAGGAGCCATTCCATGGAAACCGTGAAACTCGCCACCCGCCGTTGGTGGTACATCATGCCCATCGTGTTTATCACCTATAGCCTGGCCTACCTGGACCGCGCCAACTATGGCTTCGCCGCCGCCTCCGGGATGGCCGAAGACCTGATGATCACGCCCGGCATGTCGTCGCTGCTCGGCGCGCTGTTCTTTCTTGGCTACTTTTTCTTCCAGGTGCCGGGGGCGATCTACGCGCAAAAGCGCAGCGTTAAAAAGCTGATTTTCGTCAGCCTGATCCTGTGGGGCGGCCTGGCCACGCTGACCGGCGTGGTGTCCAACGCCTACATGTTGATCGCGATTCGTTTCATGCTCGGCGTGGTTGAAGCGGCGGTAATGCCGGCCATGCTGGTGTACCTGTGCCACTGGTTCACGCGGGCCGAACGCTCGCGGGCCAACACGTTCCTTATCCTCGGCAACCCGGTGACCATGCTGTGGATGTCGGTGGTCTCGGGCTACCTGGTGCAGCATTTCAGCTGGCGCTGGATGTTTATCATCGAGGGCATACCGGCAGTGATTTGGGCGTTTATCTGGTGGAGGTATGCCGACGAAAAACCCGCAGACGCCAAATGGCTGAGCGCGCAGCATAAACAAGACCTGGAAAACGCGCTGGCTGCCGAGCAAGTCGGGATCAAGGCGGTGAAGAACTACGCCGACGCCTTCCGCTCTCCCAAGGTGATCATTTTGGCGCTGCAGTTTTTTTGCTGGAGCATCGGCGTGTACGGCTTTGTGCTGTGGCTGCCGTCGATCCTCAAAGCCGGTTTGCAGATGGACATGGTCGAAGCCGGCTGGCTGTCGGCGCTGCCATACCTGGCGGCGGTAATCGGCATGCTCGCGGTGTCCTGGGGTTCGGACAAGCTGCAAAAGCGTAAACGCTTTGTGTGGCCGCCGCTGCTGGTTGCGTCCATCGCGTTCTATGCGTCCTACGCGCTGGGCGCCGAACATTTCTGGTGGTCCTACAGCCTGCTGGTGGTTGCCGGCGCCTGCATGTACGCGCCGTATGGCCCGTTCTTCGCGATTGTGCCGGAGATTCTTCCGGCCAACGTCGCTGGCGGTGCCATGGCGCTGATCAACAGCATGGGCGCGCTCGGCTCGTTCGGCGGCTCCTACCTGGTGGGTTACCTCAACAGCAGCACCGGCTCGCCCGGCGCTTCGTACCTGCTGATGAGTGGCGCACTGATGGTGGCCGTGGTGCTGACGATTTTCCTCCAGCCTGGCGCCAGCGACCGTGCCCGCGCGCCGCTGCACAGCCTCGAATTAAAGGTAAAAGCCTGATGAAAAAATCTGTGGTGTTATACAAAAAACTCTCCGCGCCATTAATGGCGCGCCTGCATGCGCACGCCGACGTGACGCTGATCGACGCGCTGGACGAACCCGGCCTGGCCAAGCTGCGCGAAGCACTGCCCACCGCGCATGGCCTGCTGGGCGCCAGCCTGCGCCTGGATGCCAAGCTGCTCGACCTGGCGCCCAAACTGCAAGCCGTGGCCAGCGTGTCGGTGGGCGTCGACAACTACGACATCGACTACCTGACCCGGCGTGGCATTCTGCTCAGCAACACCCCGGACGTGCTCACCGAAACCACCGCCGACAGCGGTTTTGCGCTGATCCTGGCCACCGCACGCCGCGTGGTCGAATTGGCGAACATGGTGCGTGCCGGCCAATGGAACAAGAACATCGGCCCCGCGCATTTTGGCAGTGACGTGCATGGCAAAACCCTGGGCATTATCGGCATGGGGCGCATTGGTGAAGCCTTGGCCCAACGCGGGCATTTCGGCTTTGGCATGCCGGTGATTTATCACAGCCACTCGCCCAAACCGCGGGTAGAAGAACGCTTCGGCGCGCAATACCGCAGCTTGAACGACTTGCTGCAACAGGCCGATTTTGTCTGCCTGACTTTGCCGCTGACGGCTGAAACCGAAAAGTTGATTGGCGCCGAGCAGTTCGCGCTGATGGGCGCGCAGACCATCTTTATCAATATCTCGCGCGGTAAGGTGGTGGATGAAGCTGCGCTGATCGAGGCGCTGCAGCAAAACATCATTCGTGCGGCAGGGTTGGATGTGTTTGAGCGTGAGCCGTTGAATCATGACTCGCCGTTGTTGCGGTTGAACAATGTGGTGGCCACGCCGCACATGGGTTCGGCGACGCACGAGACGCGTGAAGCGATGGCGCGGTGCGCGGTGGATAACCTGCTGGCGGCGCTGGCTGGGGAGCGGCCGAAGAACCTTGTGAATGTGCAGGTTTGGAAATAGTTTGCTGAGTACATATCCGTTATTTGGGTAACGGCTTATATCGGTTTCGCTCTTACAGCGAGTCACTTTTGATAGAGCGCAAAAGTAACCAAAACGCTCTCGCCCCACCACTCGGTGCCTCGCTGTGGCTCGGCATGCCCTCACTCCGATATTACGGAGCGGGCCGCCGCGACGGGGCGTCCCTGCCCCGT